>NZ_JBOFBG010000025.1:0-104408 GCF_051594305.1 Paenibacillus sp. IHBB 3054
TCAAGTGGAACGACACTATTCCACTCACTATGTAAAGCTGCCAAATCCCGAGCAGCCCAATTAAAAGTCGCTTTTAGTGGGGCTTAATCAGCCGCAAAGATGTGATGAAGAGGGGGCGTAATTATGTGTCGGGTGGATTCTTGTGAAGGAGCAAGAATGTTTGCGGCTCTTGGCATATGTCAAGAAGCAGCCTTCTCGAATGGAACTGGGGGGGTGTCCAAGGTGCGATGGGATGAAGTTCAGGAGCGTTTTCCTAATGAATGGGTCGTTTTTGAGGCGAATAAGGCCTATTCCAAGGAAGGCCAGTGTTTTATTGAAGAGATGTCGGTGATTGACTCCTATGTGGACTCTACCAAAGCATTGAAACGGTACAGTGAGTTACACCAGGAAGCTCCACATCGCGAGTATTGTTTTTTCACACTTCCCGTCCTGAGGTTGTGGCGCGAGAACGATATGTGGGGATCAGAGGGCCAAGATGAATATAACAGAAATCTTTGATACTGGAGAAATGCAACTGAAACTAATATTCGCTAAACGGCTATCTTCATACAGTTTCAGCAACAATCCCCGCCGAATTGAGGCTCTGCACGTCCACCCCTCAGTTTATAGAACCCCTTTCCCAGCAAGGCTTTAAGGCCTCTTTGGTGAAAGGGGTTCTACACGTCATTCCATTGTATTAAAACGTTACAGCTCCGCCCCCTTATATCCCATCTTCCGATACCCTTTCACTCTTTTCTTGAACATCGCCATTAACATAGGGACCTGAAGGTCGATATAATCATATATTTTTACTTCTTCTTTATTCACATGACTTCGGTGCAAGCGGCCCGCATATTGCTGCAAGGTGCCTGACCAAGAGATAGGATGGACAAGGAACAAGGTATCCAGTCTGGCATCATCGAAGCCTTCGCCTATCAGCTTTCCGGTAGCGATAACCAGACGTTCTTGATCATCTGGAATAGAGGAGATTTGGGCGCGTAAAGCCTCTCTCTGTTTTTTCCCCATTCTGCCTCTAAGCACAATTACGTTTTTGGCAAAAGACTGCAATCTCTCTGCAAAATATTCAGCATGAGCGGTTCGTTCAACCAGCAGCAGCGGAGAGCGGCCTTCATCCAGGCAGGTAAGCAAATCGTCAAAAATAAGAGTATTACGTTCTTCGTTGTCTACAAGCTGCTGATAGATGTCCTGAATACCGGAAACTTTTTCTCCTGGCTTGATCTGAAAATGGGTATACCGAGGAACAACTCTTAAAGAAAATCCTCTGGAGCTGCTTAAGGCTATCGCATCCACCTTTAATAGTACTGGTCCAAGCTGGAATCGTACGATTGCTTCTTGTCCGTCTTGGCGTTTAGGTGTGGCAGTTAAGCCGAATACATACTTAGCTTTGACTTCACGAAGAACCTGTTCGAAGCTGTAGGCTGATACGTGATGGCATTCATCCACAATGACTTGGCCGTATTCACTTACAAAAGGTTTAACAATCCCTTTATAGTTGAGGCTCTGAATGACAGCAATATCGATGATGCCGGTTCGTTTGTTTTTGCCGCCGCCGATCATACCGATCGCTTGTTTTGGAACTTCGAGAAAAGTTTGCAATCGCTCCTGCCATTGTTCCATGAGCTCCCGGCGATGCACCATAATAAGGGTGTTTGTCTTTCTTGAAGCGATGATGCTGGCCGCTACGACAGTTTTACCGAATGCGGTTGCCGCCGAGAGGACGCCTATATCTCTGTTTAGAATCGCTCTCGCCGCTGTATCCTGAAGAATGGTCAACGTACCGGTGAACTCTGCTTCTATTGAAGTTCCAGACGAACGTTGATCGTCAAGTGATACTTTGACCTGATTTTGCTCAAAAAAGGATAACAGATCCTGCAAGCATCCCCGTGGAAGAACTACGTAACTCTCCAAATCCTCTGCACATGAGATAACCCGGGGTTTACCGTAGGTGGAGAGTCGCATAGCTTGTGATTTATAAAAATCGGGATTGGAGAACGACGCCAATTTAATCAGAGCATGAACGGCACTTGAAGGGAGTCCAGACTTAGGAATATAAAGACGATCTGAATGTAGGACCTTTATTTCAGCAGGTAAAGGTTCCATCAGAACCTCTTCTATCTGAGTCTGGTTCTCTTGTAACAAGGTCAATCCGTCCGTTTCATGGTCTGATACCGCTGTAAGAGTGTCATTGTTAAAAAGCCCACGCTTCCCATGCTTATATATAAACTGCTTTACCTCGTCTTCGGTCATCTTGCCAAGTCCGGATAAAACACTCCATTGGTCAGCATAGGGCTCGAAGTGTTCATCAATAAAGCTGCTGTTTCCCTGTTTACGTGGTCCACCCTGAAGCGGCAGAGCAATTAGGTTGCCAAATCCGCCTTTGGGCAGTGTATCCTGATTGGGAAACAGGCGGTCGTAGGATTCCATGCCGATCTGATATCTCTTGTTCATGGTTAGACTCAGTACAGTCATTCCAAATCTTCTGGCAATAGCAGCTTCAATATTTTGACTGAAGAAAATCCAGATGTGACCCCCATTACCGGAGCGTGAGCGCTCTAACAGTGCAGGTATTTCATGGCTTCTACATAGCTGCATTACGGCAGTAACGTCCTGCTTCCAATCATGTTTGTCGAAATCCATTGCCAAAAACCAGCAGGTTTCATCCGGCAGCATTGGATATATGCCAATCGTTCTGTCTTGCCTTGCATCTAAATGGGATGACAGTACTTCGTTTGTAAGGGGCATGAAGCTCTGGTGTTTGCAAACGGAGCATTTTACTCTGGGTTTCTCGCACACCGAAGTCCACTCATTGGCGCAGACGGGTGAGTAACCGGACTTACCTTGCTTGTTGCTCCAGCGAATCGGGTATACATCGTCTCTGCCGCGAAAATAACTTTGATATAGGGCGAGCTTGTCTTCTACCGTTGAGTACTGGTGAACATTCGATTCTACAACAGTTGTTTCTTTGCTTACTTTTGCCGGAGAGGTGGAATTAGGCACTATTTGTTTATCCGTACTTGATCTATTCTCGTCATCCGCAAGCCCCAGGAGACTTCTTAATCGAGCGATCTCTAGCTTAAGTTTTTCAATATGCGCTAGAGCTGCGTTATATTTATCCTCCATATTGTCCATTGATTGGTCCTCACGTTTTATTTATATTATACCTTGTAAGCAGCAGAGTAATAATGCTGGGAATTATAACCTGATTAAGGAGATCATCATAATGCTGAAATTAAGAAACTCAACCATTAAAAAGCATTTGAACAATCTTACGAGGGAAGAACTTGAAGCTGAAGTCTTAAATTTGACCAAGAAATATCCGATCATTCAGGAGCATTATTTCTCAGTCTTATTTCCTGACAACGGGGAGATCTTAAGCAAGTATAAGAATATTATTGAGAAGGAATTCAGCCATCATAAGGGGGAGATCTTGCGATACCCGATTATGAAGAAAGCAATAAAGGACTTTAGTAATGTTTCAAACAACAAGGAGCAAATTGCTGAAATCATGGTTTTTACAGTGGAATGTGGAGTGGACTTCACGCTTTCATTTGGAGACATTGATCAAAAATTTTACCATACTATAGCAAGCATATATGAACAAGCCTTAAAGCACATTGTAGACAATCAATTAGAAGACAAGTTTGTAGGTCGATGCAACCGATTAATGCTGAGCAGTCAGGATATTGGCTGGGGTTTTGGATTTGATATGATGGATTTGTATAATGACTATTTAGGACAAATGGATGAAGAAGAAGACCTTGAGTAGCTTATACGGACGAATTATTAATCGTAAGGATTGTGTTATAATATTATAAATAAAAATCGAAATCCGAGCGAGGTGCTATCCTAATGCTGCCCCAAAGGGAAGAATTACAACGGTTATTGAAAAAGGCCAATCAGCATGCAATCGCAGAGGCCAAAAAGGCTGGAGCCTCCATTTATTATATAAAGGACGGTAAGCGGATACGTGAAGATGCCAAAGGGCAGAAATTCGAGATTACTTACGATGTAGCCGGAAATCGCACTGAGCTTGTTAGTCATGACTGAACCAGAGTTTGTAATGACGGTTTTTGCTGGCACTAATGGGGCCGGAAAAAGCACAATTAGCTTTCAAATGAGGGATTATGTTGGAACCATTATTGATCCTGACCAGATTGCTAAAAGGATTAACCCGGAGGATCCCAGAAGTGCAGACCTGTCTGCCGGACGAGAGGCTGTAAAGCAAATAAGGGAATTAATCGGGCGAAAAGAAAATTTTGCTATAGAGACTACTCTGTCGGGAAGTTTTGTTTTACGTCATATGATGACAGCCAAGAAACAAGGTTATAAAGTCGTCATGTATTATATTGGTTTGCAGGATGTGCAAATGCATATTGATCGGGTAGCTTCAAGAGTGGAACAAGGAGGGCATTGGATTGCGGAAGAAGACATCCGGTGGCGATATGGTCAATCTTTAAGTAACCTGAAGCCGGCTTTGGAGATTTCGGACGAAGTCACCATTATCGACAACACCAGTGAACCTGAGGTTGTGGCGGAGATTAAACGTTCACAGATCAGCTTTTGCAGAGAGGAGATTCCTACGTGGGCTAGGGGAGCTTTGGAATTGTACTTGTAACAAGTTGCTCCAGGTTAGGCTTATTAAGCCAGAGCAAGGGACATGGAGCGTCTTTGCTAAACGGCTATCTCGTACAATTCCAGCAGCAACCCCCGCCGTGAGCATAGAACAGGGTCTTGAAGAAGAGGAAGCTTTTGTAGTTGGATTTCTGGAGGGATACCGCTTTATAAAAGAGCTCCAAAGATCGGGTGGAGGTCTGACTCTGGTTTAGAAGATATCACCGATATGCTATAATAATAGTAATTATTTAACCGGGGGTGTCCAAGATGCGATGGGATGAAGTTCAGGAGCGTTTTCCTAATGAATGGGTCGTTCTTGAGGCGACTAAGGCCTATTCTAAGGAAGGCCAGCGTTTTATTGAAGAGATGTCCGTGATCGACTCCTATGAGGACTCTACCAAAGCATTGAAGCGGTATAGTGAACTGCACCAGGATGACCCTCACAGAGAGTATTGTTTCTTTCACACCTCCCGTTCTGAAGTTGTGGCACGAGAACGATATGTGGGGATCAGAGGACCAAGATGAATATAACAGAAATTTATGGGCTTCCCTTCGTAAGCATGACAGTTATGTTTAGGGGGAGAGAGTTAAAGCTTGAGAAGGTGCTGCTTGATACAGGTTCTTCCAGCACACTTTTGAACGCGGACATCGTACAGGAGATTGGTATGGTTCCTGAAGGAAATGATATCGTTGATATTATACGGGGTGTAGGTGGTGTGGAGTATGTGTACACCAAATACCTGGACTCGATTATAGTCGATGAAGCAATACTTAAGGATTTTCAAGTGGAAATCGGGAACATGGATTATGGCATGGAGATCGACGGAATCCTTGGTTTTAACTTCTTGAAACAAGCAGGGGCTGTGATTGACACAGGAGAGATGCAACTGAAAACTAACGTTCGCTAAACGGCTATCTCGTACAATTCCAGCAGCAACCCCCGCCGAATTGTGGCTCTGCATGTCCACGCCTCAGTTACTTGAACCCTTATCCATGCAAAACCACAACGGTTAATGCAGGACAAGGGTTTATTTTTTATCAGAACTCTTTCTTTATATTCCCTGTATTTGACAAGCCTGCTGCTAGTGATTTAGAATAAGGTCAACTAAGGTCAAAGATGGATTGGAGTGATTCTTATGTCATTGATGCAAATTCCGATTTCGCAGATTACCGAAGCTGATCTCCAAAATCTAATCACTAATTCGGTTTCGGAGAGTAGATTTCTCGATTATAAAGAGCAGTTACATATCCAGCAACAATCTGAAAAGAAGGAGTTTTTATCAGACATATCGGCATTTGCAAATTCTGGTGGCGGTGAATTGGTTTTTGGGGTGTCAGAAACTGGAGGGCAAGCTGTTTCCATTAATGGAATTCCCTTCACTGATCCAGATGGCCTAAAGCTACAAGTTGAGGGTATTATTCGTACAGGAATCGACCCACGCATCTATGGCTTGCAGACTGAGGTTATAAGATTAGCTAATGGAAATAATGCAGTGGTCATACGTGTTCCACAAAGTCTTAATGGCCCTCATATGGTAACCTTAAGTGGATCGTAAATATTTACAATTAGAAATTCTGCAGGCAAACATCCAATGAGTGTTTCGGAAATAAGGTCTGCATTCATCGCAAACAATGCTGTCCGTGAGCAGATTAGAAACTTCCGCATAGAACGTCTTGCAGCCATTAAGCTTAATGAGGGCGCAATACCCCTTTTGGATTCAGGAGTTCAACTAGTTTTACACGTGATCCCAGTAAGTTCATTTGGAGACCACATATTGAGTACAGATGTCCTAGATAGCCAAAAGTTTAATCTCCGGAATTTTAATGCTACTAATGGTGATTGCCGTTTCAATTTAGACGGAGTGTATAGATTTGCACAATGGCAGACATTTGAGCTTCCTATTGCGTATACCCAGTTGTTTCGTAATGGACGGATCGAATCTGTGAATGCAGCTATGATGCGTCTTAATACTGATTCTGACATTGCGATATCTGTAGTGGAGTCAGAACTATGTAAACGAGCGTTCAATTTCATTGCTGTCTTGCGTAACTGTGGAATTGCACCACCCATAATTTTAGCCCCTGCATTATTGGGGGTGAAAGGAAGGGTTGTGATCGAAGCTGCACATGGTATGAGATTTGGACCAATCCAGAAAAACGATTTAGTCCTTCCCGAAACCCTACTTGAGACCTATCCTACCAATGTCGCGGATGTTGCTAAGATCATGCGTTCGGCGCTTGATGCAATGTGGAATGCAGCTGGACATATTGGATCTAAACATTTTAATACAACTGGTGATTGGATAGATCCAGTTCCACGATAAGATCAATTAAAGTTGGACTAGGCCACCTCGCCAGCATCCTGATCATCAGGCGGCGGCGAATTGTGGTTTTGAACACCCACGGTTCGATTTCCAGAACCCTTGCTCGTGTAAACACACAACTTGAAGGAGTTAGGAAAAAGACGTACCCATTCATGGATACGTCTTTTTTCTGTTACTATCAGTTTATGATTTTTTAGAAATTATTTAATGGATATTTGTGTAATGGTATAATTAACTAAATATAGATGATTACGAAATGCTGGTTTCAGTAAATGTTGCGGGAGGAGTTGGAGTAGTGATCGGTTACGTAATTCGAGGGGAAGTCGAAGCGAAAAGATGGTATAACGGCTCCATGTCTATGAAAGAAGCAGCCACATATTTAAAAAAATCGACGTCGACTCTACGGAAGATGGTCAAAGAAAATAAGATACCGTACACCCGGCAGGGGCACAGGAATAGTGGGACCCTTTTTCATCAGACCATCTTAGAGGCATGGGTGAAGGGGGATTTTCCACCTGGGTGCGTTAAGTTGATTCTGGATGGGGAACATATTGATTTAGAGCATGAAGAAGCGCTCCGAGAACACAACGAACGGCTTCTCGGATTAGCGCCAAAGTTGATGACCGTAAAGGAAACAGCGGCTGATAACTATAAGAAATCTATAAGACTTAGTTTGATTCCAATGCAAAGGAAGTTGGAGATTGAAGGATATTGCTTTGGGTTATCTGTGTCTGAAAAGTTAACAAGTCCACATCCATTAGTTCTTGATACAATGCAATATAAAAAAGCGAGAAAGGAAACTACACGATCTGCTTCGACAAATTATCTCAATGTAAACACTTCAAATGAACAGTTTGAAAGAGCTCTAAATATTCTGGATTCCGTACTCAAGGCTTTTGAAAGATTAGGTGGAGTTATTAAAAATAAGCATATGGAAACGAGAGTCTGTGTAGGAAGTGAAGAAGTTAAGATAGGTATAAAAGAGAAAAGAAAGCAAATACGGCATGAGAAGACTAAAGATGAATTAAATAGTGAAGCAAGGACGGGTTATTCATGGGCCCCGTCATTCGACTATGTTCAGACCGGTAATTTGCATTTTTTTATTGACGAGTGGCATGCGCCTCGGAAAAACTGGAATGATACTGCAAATAAGAAAATTGAAGATAGTATCAGTGATATTATAATGGCCATCTTTGAGACTGCCGAGTGTTTAAGGCTTATTCGGAAAGAGCGAGAAGAAGATGAATATAGAAGACGTGAGGTGGAGCTAGAGAGAAGAAAACTTCAAAAGCTTAGAGAAGATGAGCATCTCAGAATTATTGATTTAGAGGATCAAGCGAAGGATTATCAAATGGCAAAATCTATAAGGGAGTATGTTGACGCTTTAATCATAAGAAAAGAGAGTACAATTTATTCACGCGAGAGTGAAGAATTAGAATGTTATATTAACTGGGCTCAGCAGAAAGCGGATTGGTTTGATCCTTTAGTCAATAGAGAAGATCCACTATTAGGTAGAAGGCGTGATAATAGGGAAAGAAAGATGGAACTTAATTAAGCTGTCTCTCCATACAAGTAGGAGGAATGTTATGGATAAATCAGTGTTTGACCGATTTAAATATTTTATGGAGCGTGAAACACCTGTTTTCAGATCCTATGTAATGAGGAAGGTAAACGGCGAGATATTGGACATCGAAACTCTACCTCCAGATGATTTGCAAGAAATGTTTATAGAAGAAGTAATAACTGATGGTGTGATTGCTGATCTCTTTGATGTAGAACAGAAAGTTGTAACAAGGAAGAGGTATAAGCATGGGATTAAACTCGGACAAACTATATCTCGCAAGTCAATTGAACTAATTGAAAATATATCAAAATTAGTTGAGACTAGAGATTTATCTGAAGATATTGAACTTGTGCTGATTCCTATTAAGATAATTATTCATCCGGACGAAGATCTTATTTTCGCACCTTATCGTGTTTTTAAAATGATGGAAGGCAGTATCCATCTTACGACTATGAAGGTTTGAAAGAAGTTGATACTGAAGCCTTTTGTGTAAGGATTAGTCGGGTAAAGCGAGAGATCGAAAGCCTATTGGATGAGATTATTGAATTTTTATGGGAATATGAATGGGAAAACGAAGTGTATTTTGAACGAGAAAATGATAACAAGGTAAGCGTATCAGCAATCCTTTACGCGGATGAGGATTCCACTGCTGCTAAAATTAGTTTGGCAGTATCACTTCAGATTTCTGGTCAGCATAAGTCTGGAGATCTTATTTTTGATACGGAGTACGATTTGAGTACAGGCAGTCTTAGCTTTCAGACGGAAGGATGCGATTTTAATTTAGATGTTGCTGATATTGAAGATTTATTCTTGGAATGCTGGAGCAGTGCTGACCATTACGTTCAAATCCAAGATGAAATTGAATCGGAATTAGAAAATGAGAATTAGGTTAAGCCACAACTCCAAACATCCTCAGCATCACACTCCGCCGAATTGTGGCTCTGCATGTCCACACCTCGGCTCCATTGCTAAAAACCCTGTATGTGATTTCAGCGTCAAAGCGATTGATATCTTTGGACGGCTGAATAACTACTCGGTCAACGTATTCTTGAAGAACTTGTCTTTTTTCACCTTCATCGGCGGAGAGAAGCAGGTTCTTTTTCGTTTTCAATACTTTTTTTAAAATGGCCCTTACTAGTAAAGGGGATTAATAAATGAACAGTAAATGGAGTAATTATAGTGGTGGGTATCTTTGACGGCAGCCGTGCTGCTGGGCGTACAGACTGTTGGTGCGATATTCGGGTTCAATTGACCCCAGAAAAATCCGATGAGGGTACAGCGGCCGTGAATGCGGTTCTGGGTATCTTGGTAGTGCTGGGGATTGTAAGTAATCCGGAAGCAGGTAAAGGATATTTCAACAAAAATAATTAATTACAGATGATAAGTAAAGCCCCGCCATTAAAGGAGGAGCTTTACTTACAAGGTAGTATAGTTTTGATTAATACTTAATATCTTCGTCTTGGTAATCGTTCTGTACTGACTTTAAATAGCCTCCTATCGCAAATGTAGTTATAAGTCCACCGCTGATACCCATAAAGTTGAAAAGAGCGTAAACCCAAAAATCGCGCCAACTCCAAGCGTAGATAGAAGCACAAGAATGATACCAAACCATTTCATAGCAAGTAACTCCTTTAATATATGTATTAAAATGGCAATTTGGTAGTAATACGTATTATTTACCTATCAGTTTCACTTGTATTTCAAGTACATACAGCCGAAGCTATCACGGACGCAAGCAACTCTGATAAGCAGTAAATTCCCAAGTGTTTTTGCGGACAATCTCTTTCAAACAAGGATGGAGATCTTCTACTATTGGCTTCCTGTTATGTACATTGGGCCTTACTATGCATCTCGACAAGTGAAGGAAAATTATGGTATGTTTTTCATGTAATTACTGTAGTAATGAGTTATATGTTAAAGAAATCCTTTCTCGGAAAATTATAAATAATAATTATGATCATTGTTTTGTATTAATAATAAAAAGGGGGGGAGTCTTAATGGGGAAAAATGTGAAGTTAGTTTATTGCATTTTGGGTAGTCTTGTACTTACTTTATTAAATCATCCACTACTTAGTTACGCAAAACTTGGTATGTTTAAAAGTGGTTATGGTGAAAATATATTTGGTGTGTTGTTAGTTTCAATTACTGACATATTGTCATTAGTTGGATTTTCTTTATTGATTTTATTTTCTGTTATATTAATAATAAAAAACATGGATTTTAAGGATAAGTAGATTTCTTACATTATAATATTAAGATAAAAGGATACGATTAATGAATATCCGAAATAGCATGAAGTCAGATTCGAGCTATAAATTAAGTGCAGCTACTTTTTCACTTGGAAAATACAATAAAACAAGCCTTTTCACCTGAGAGGGAGGTACTGAAGATGAATGAGCCGGGTTTGGAGAAGGCGATGGACACCCTGCAATATTTGAGTCAGGATTCAGACGCCAGACGGTTGTATGAGGCCAGACAGAAGTATCTGCATGATGAGGCATCTATGCTCGGAAGTGCAAAAATGGCAGGTATAAAGAAGGTAGCAAAGAACATGCTGACCTTGAATCTGGACATAGCGACCATTGCAAAAGCTACTGGATTAACGGAGCAGGAAATTAATAGTTTGAGGAAGTAAATAATTAGGGAGCATCCAATTGAGCGGATGCTCCTTTCTTATTGAAGAAATATCAAGCGTTGCTATGTCTCAATCTATTTCAGTATCAACCAAGTCAATAATCTCACGAATATCCTCGATATTTAAAGCCTCTGCAATTTTAACTATATGACTGAAGCTAATACTTTCTCTCTTCCCGTTAGCTAACTCACTCAATGCTGCATGTCGAACATCGGATATTCTGGACAATTGCCGCAGCGAAATCTTATGCTTATTGGTCAATTCAGATATTTTTATTACAACTCTTTTCCCCACCTTAATCCCCTCACTTGTTCCGAGTTTTACCTTGACTATACGTATAAGCGTACCGTATAATGATTTTGTGCTTGGTACGTATATGCGTACCGAATTGAAGTTTATTATTCTTTTTTTCACAACATGGAGTAGAGAATGCCTCTAAATTTGCACTAAAATGAGCAGGTAAATCTATTTCTCCAAAAATGTATTATATTCATTGGGTAAGTTGTCTTAAATATCAAAACGTAACTGTTGACAGTAATGTATAAATGAAACTGATTAAGTGCCCCAAAAAGGAGGCCCCCATGCCAAGCATTCTCGAATCCCTATACCACGGTAGTTTGTTCCCTAACGAACACGTTATCCCCAAAGATTCTAATTATCGCCCGTTAAACAAACAAATCATCGAGTCTATAGAAACTTGGAAAAGCAAGCTGTCCGAAGGAGATTTTGAGGAACTGGAGTCTTTATTGGAGCTGTATTCGCAAGTGCAGGGGATGGATATGACGGCTGCGTTTGTGTGCGGACTCAAGACCGGAGCGGCGATGATGATTGAAATTCTAGTCGATGATTAAGAATGGCGAAAGCCCTGTTCTTTAGGGAGTTCCGCACCAATCAAGGTGTCTTTTTCAGCGTTTTCCTAATGAATGGGTCGTTCTTGACGCGACTAAGGCTTATTCTAAAGAAGGCCAGCGTTTTATTGAAGAGATGTCCGTGATCGATTCCTACGAGGACTCAACCAAAGCATTGAAGCGGTACAGTGAGTTGCACCTGGAAGACCCTCACAGAGAGTATTGTTTTTTTCACACCTCCCGTCCTGAGGTTGTGGCACTGGAACGATATGTGGGGATTAGAGAACCAAGATGAATATAACGGAAACTTATGGGCTTGCCATCGTAAGCATGACAGTTGTGTTTAGGGGGAGAGAGCTAAAGCTAGAGAAGGTGCTGATTGATACAGTTTCTGCCAACATACTTTTGAACACGGATATCGTACGACTATGAACTCTTATATCAATTCTGTTTAATTTACAGCGAGCAGCAGATCGATTTGGCCAGCTGCCCGTTGTAACACAGTGATCCTTTAATAAATCGTCGGCACCATTCCCCCGTCCATACGGATTGGAGAACCTTTAAATGCTGAAGCATAAGGGCTGCATATAAAAGCTGCTAGTCTTCCGATTTCGACCGGTCTGATAAATCGTTGAATCTCAGACTGAGGCAGGTTTGCAGCCATAAATTTTTTCTCTTTTTCGGGGAACGTTATATTGTCATCGGCGTAGACTCCCTCAATGATCTGATGCACATTTTCAGAAAGTGTTGGCCCAGGCATTATCGTATTGACGGTCACTTCCGTTCCTATAGTTAATTTTGATAAGCTTTTTGAAAGTGAGAGCAGCATTGATTTGGTTATGCAGTATTGCGGCATTTGACCTGAAGGCATTACGGCTTCTTCGCTGGCGATAAAAATCATGCGTCCATAATTGTTTTCCAGCATTTTAGGCAGATAAAATTTACATAATCCGTTTGCAGCAAGCACATTCGTACGGAAGTATTTATCCCATATTTCATCGGTTACGTCATCGTAACTCATAATTTCATATATGCCCATATTGTTAACCAAAATGTCCACATGAGGATATTTTTCAAACAAGGCTTCTCTCTGCATAACATCCACAATATCTGCAGTGGCATTTTGAGGAGAAGTAGCCGGAAATTTCGAACGAATTTCGTTTACCGTTTGTTCTACCTCTTCGTAATTTCTTCCATTAATCAGTACATTCACGCCTTCTTTGGCCAGTTCAATAGCAATGGCTTTACCGATACCCTTCGTTGAACCTGTAACTAAAGCTGTTTTATTGTGTAATCCCATATCCATGATACATTTCCCCTAAATGAAGTTATATAGAACCTCAAGAATAATCTTGCGTTCCGATAGGGATTATAATACCTTGTTTGGGCGGCTCAGTAACTAGCTCACAGCGCCAATCTTCTTGCATCACGCGCCAATTTATTTAAATTTTACTTATTGTGAGAGCCTACATTCTCCGAACGCCAATGAGAGGGCGTATCGCCTTCCCATATACGGAATGCGCGGTAAAACGAATTCTGGTTCTCGTATCCCACTAGGCAAGCTACTTCTTTAATATCCAGTGACGGGTCGGCCAAATATGCCCTTGCCTGCTCATGCCTGGCCTGCGTTAACAGATGCTTGAAGCTCGTGGCTTCTTCAGTTAGCCGGCGCTGCAGCGTCCGATCGCTCATATTAAGCTCCTTTGCGACAGACTGTATGTCAAGAAGCCCTCCCATAAGGCTCCGCTTGATGATCCATTTTACTGTCTCAGTAATAGAAGTAGTGTTTTGCTTTTCATTCAGCGTCCGGTCTAAGACAGGTGTCAAAATTTCCAGCAGTTCTTCGTTATACGTTGCAAAAGGAATGTCCAAGTCTTGGCGCCGCAGTGTGAGCCGGTTCCCGCTGGTACCGATTTGGATTGGACAGCCGAAATAAACCTCCAGCGTCTGCATATCGCCCATGGGACGTGAAAATTCGACCCTTCGTGCATTCAATACTTTGCCTGTTCCCCGGCGCCCAAGTTCCAGAAGATACGCCAGTGTGATCCCGAGCAATACCTCCGGACCGGACTCTTCCGTATGCTGCCACTCCAGCTCGATGGTGCATTCCTCACCCTCCTCCATGATAAGCAGCCTTTCAGGGGGACACATTTGTTTATACCTGGCCATGCGGCAAAGAGCATCCCGATAATCACGGGCGTGGTAAGTGGCCAAGACGTCAGGCGGGAATTGTGCCGTTTCAAAGACAGATACAAGTCCAATGATCGCTTTGGCAATATCCCCTATGAGATCCGAAAAAGCCTGCCAGACCGCAAAATACTCTGCGGCAGTGACTTTAGGTTCAGTAATTACGGTAAGCGGCAGCCCGGCTTGCCGAGCTACATCCCTTGGAGCAATCCCTAACTGCTGTAATCCGGACCAAAAGCCAGAAGGAAATTTAATATATTTCGTGGTATGTAACTTCATATACAGGTCTCCTTTGCTGATTACACGGATGTGCCGCTGAATAAAAAATAAATAAAAACGCAATAGCCTTATGCTAACATATGAACACCAAGCATACTCTCTAGTCTGTTCAAAAGTCTACTCTGCCGATTCCTTGTGTATTGCTGTCATTACGTCCGGATCATGGGATTAAAATTTTATCGGTTCTCTATAAATTGGGGGGTTGCCTTAATGTACACATTAACCCTTAAGCTGAAAAAGACCCGGTCGATTACATCCAAATACGAGCATGAAAGGAGTGTCACCATCATGTCTTTTTCCATAAAAGAGGCTTCGGAGCGGCTAGGTTGCCCTGCACATAAAATTCGTTATTACGAGAAGGAGGGGCTGCTCCCTTATATTCAAAGAGATGAGCATGGGAACCGTCAGTTTGAGCAAGAACACCTGGATTGGATGAGGCTGATGTCCTGCTTCCGGGCAACAGGAATGAAGATATCTACATTGAAGCATATGGTCCGCCTTGCTTTAGACGGCGATTCAACCATTCCGCAGAGAAAAGCGATTCTGAGCGAATATAAAGAGGATTTGCAGCGGCGTCAGTACGAGCTTGCTGAAGCACTTGAAGCAGTGGACAACAAGCTTGTCATCTACGAGGAGATAGAAAAAGGGAGACTTCCTTCTGAAAGTAAACTGCTGAGCCAAATGGATAGTGCCAGCAAACAATAATATTGAATAGATGGAGAGGTATCAAGATATGAAGCAAAGAACACTAGGAAACAGCGATATAGTCGTTTCTATGATTGGACTGGGAGTTATGGGCATGTCTCCTGGCATGTATGGAGAAACCAATGATGAGGAGTCCATCAAGACGATTCACCGCTCGCTAGAAATCGGAGTTAATCTGCTTGATACGGCCGATGTGTACGGAAATGGGCACAACGAGGAGCTTCTTGGGAAAGCTATCAAAGGCCGCCGGGATCAGGCAATTATTGCAACCAAATTCGCATATACCCCTAACTATGAAAGTTTGAACGGTCATCCCGCTTACGTAAAAAAGGCCGTAGAAGAAAGTCTCCGCCGGTTAGGCACAGACTATATTGATCTCTACTACCAGCACAGGGTAGACCCCAATATTCCCATCGAGGAAACCGTTGGCGCTATGGCTGACTTGGTTAAAGAAGGCAAGGTACGCAGTCTCGGCCTGTCTGAAGCATCTGCTTCTACGCTTCGCCGTGCGCATGCAGTGCATCCCATTTCTGCACTGCAAAGTGAATATTCTCTATGGAGCCGGGACATTGAAGATGACGTTCTCCCCACTGCCAGAGAGCTCGGCATTACGCATATCGCTTACAGTCCGTTAAGCAGAGGTTTTATATCCGGTGAAATTCGGAAATTCGAGGATTTGGATGCAAATGATCTGCGCAGATATATGCCCCGATTCCAAGGCGATAATTTCCAGAAGAATATAGAAATTGTAGATAAAATCAAGGAAATCGCCATCGAGAAAAATTGCACGCCTTCACAACTGGCTATCGCATGGACGATCGCTAATCACGCACTGCCGATCCCGGGAACGAAACGAATCAAATATTTGGAGGAGAATGCAAATTCCGCAACTATTGAGCTGACCCCTGAGGACTTAGCGCGGATTGAAAATGTAAACCCCAAAAACGAAGTCCATGGAACCCGTTATATGAAAGAACTGATGTCGCAACTGAATGGCTAACAATCATCTCATATTTCACTAGGGGCCAAAGAAAGCAACCTCTGTCCGAAGCGGATAGAGGTTGCTGCTGGTGTATATGATGAGCAAAAAGCTGGCTGATCAAATGGAAGGAGGGCCTTACCCCATAATGACTAGCACGTTGTTTTCGGCTTTCATTTTGGCGATCGGGATCAGGTCGCCTTGAATTTCTTCACCGTTAATGACGATATGGGTAACCCCTTTTTGGACGCCGTTCTTGTTCTCCACCTGAATGTTCAGCTTCTTACCGCGGAATTCCCGTACCATGGAGAAATCATTCCAGCTGGAAGGAACACATGGGTTGATGCGAAGGCCATCCATCTGCGGTTGAATCCCCATGATGCCCTCCACCAGAGAGACCATCACGGTCGAGGCGGTGCCTGTGAGCCAGTGGACATGCGCCCGGCCTTGATACGGGCTGTCTTTGGACTCGACGAATTGACCATGCACGTAAGGCTCAAGTTTACGGATTTCGGCCTTATCGTTCATGCTTGCCGGACTACAATTCAGGAAGTATTCGAACGCGCGTTCACCGTTGCCAATCATGGTTTCCGCTAAGATGAGCCATCCCTGCGGCTGGCTGAAGATGCCGGCGTTTTCCTTGGTGGAGGCGTTGAAAAGGGCCATCAGAGCCACAGGCAGGCCGTATTCCCGGAACGGCGGGTAGAATAACATAGTGCCGTAATCGGTCCGTAGATTGTCGTACACTTTATCCATGGAGACCTTTGCCTGTTCCGGGCGAGCGGCGCCGCTTAATACGGCCCAGCTTTGCGGATTCAGCCAGATTTTTGCTTCATCATTCTCCCAGGAGCCAATTGTATAGTTATCTTCGGTGAATCCGCGGACGAACTGATCGTTCTCCCAAGCATGCTTCTGAATGTTCCTGTCGAGCTCATCGAGCAGGCCCTGTGCCCACTTTACGTCGTCCGGCTTGTTCTTGTTTTGCGCGATTTCCATGAACACTTTGAAGGCCATGTACAGCTGGAAGGCGACGAATAGCGACTCACCTTTGGCTCCGAGACGCAGACAATCGTTCCAGTCCGCATGAAGCCCGACTGGCATGCCATGTGCACCCATACGATCCAGGCTGAATTGAAGGGCCTGGCGCAGATGCTCGTACACCGTGCCCTCGCCTTTATCCGAATAAGGTATCACTTCATCTGTAAAGCCCCAGTTGCCACTTTCATTTAAGTATTTAATGACGGTTGGGAACAGCCACAAGGCGTCATCGGCGCGATAGTGGGGATGACCGGTTTCCCGCACGTATTCCGGGTCGTCTGGTGTGCCCTCATGACCAGGGTTATGATCAAACTTCACGAGTGGAAGTCCACCGCCGTTGGAGACCTGGGCGGAAATCATCAATCTCAGACGTTCGAGGGCCATCTCATGATCCAGATGAATGATACCTTGAATATCCTGTACGGTATCCCGATAGCCGAGTCCGTTACGAAGACCGGAGTATTGGAAGGAGGCTGCACGAGACCAGATGAAAGTGATGAAGCATTGATATGCGTTCCAGGTGTTGATCATGTTGTTCAGATTATCGCTTGGTGTCTGGACTTGGAAGCGGTTAAGTTTGCTGTGCCAGAATGCCTTCAGTTCTTCGAGTTCCTTGTCCACGACAGACAAATCTTTGTAGTGGCTAAGAATTTCGGACGCGCCTTTCTCGTCATATTGTCCCAGAAGGAATGCGATTTCTTTCTCTTCTCCCGGCTGCAGCTCCACGTTGATCTGCAGAGCGCCGCAGGAGTTGGTGTTGTAGTTTAATGAATTGCTACATTGGCCGTTTGCAACGGAGGCCGGATTGCCGTAGCTGCGGTAATCGCCGAGGAACGTATCCCGGTCGCCGTCGTAAGCGGTTACCTCTGCGCCTGCAGCACCGAAGAATCTCCAGCTCCGATCTTCGGGAACGTTTTCATTGATGGATTGAAGGATCATATTATTTTTGTAGTAGGTCCGTGAGATAAACAGCGTGTACTGAAGGTTGACAGTATCCTGCTCGTAATTGTTATTGTTGGTTAATTCGACAAATCCGAAGAGAGCCAGCTTCCGCGCTTTGGAGTCATTATTGCGGACCTTCATGCGCCATACCTCGTAGGTTTTGTTCAGCGGTACATAATACAATGATTCTGTATGGATATTGTCGTAGTCCGAGACGATGTTCGTGTATCCGGTTCCATGATGGCATACCGACTTGTACTGATCCAGATCTTTACCCACGGGCTGCCAAGAACCGGACCAATAATCCCCGTTCTCCAAATCTCTCACGTAAATGTAGCGCCCAGGCTCGTCCTTTGAATTAAAATGGTAGCGGACATGCCGCCCGTTGGCTCCAGACTTTACAAAACTGTAGCCCCCTGCGTTTCCTGAGATAATGGCGCCGTATTCCGGCGAGCCCAGGTAGTTCGCCCAAGGGGCAGGCGTATTCGGTTTCGTAATGAGATACTCTTTGTTTTTTTCGTCAAAGTGACCGTATTGCATAACCATTCCTCCTATAAAGTGGATGATGGGCAGGGCAATAAACGCGCGTTCACAAACGGGTGAAGTTTCCCGGCCCAATTTCATTATAAGATAGTTTTAATCAACCTATAACCCCATATTTGTGAAAAATCAACAAAGAATATCAAACTAAGTATTTTTCAAGTTCTTCTAATAAAGGCGGGAAAACGGAAGGGCTTTATCGGCCTTATTGTTGCGTCTAAGGACTTTTTTTTCGTAATATGCAAAATTCAGTTTAACAAGTCGTTTTTGATGGTAATGTAAGTAATGTATGTATTGTGTGGGTATATAATGAACCAACCAAGTTTTTTTATGTACTCAGTTTACTTGAGAAATTTGATACAGCATATGCATTAGGACCACGGAAGCTTGTACATAGATCACATTTAGTGTTTATTTGGGTTGGGAGTTAATCTACCCTGCGAAAGGATGATTTTATGAAAATTGATGTCCAAAGGGAGAGCGGAATTGCCCGGGAGATCGGCCAGCATGAAGTTTCTCTGGGCGCAATCAAAGAAAATCTCGAGTTGTACAAGGAAAGTTTGAGAAAAAGCTGGGATGCAGATGAAACTATACATATGACACATGCTATGGAACTGATTCAAACGAGTATTGGAAGGGTCGCATCAAGTCTTAGAGCGATTGAGTCGGATATTATATCTACGGCAAATGCGATAAGACAAGAAGAAGATGCGAAGGAGGCAGCAGAAATCGCAGCTAGAGAGGCAGCATTGAAGCAGCTCAAGAATAGTCCGCATATTAAATAAAGTCTGTGCCGGGAGGACACTGTATTGAATACCATTTTCCTAGATGAGAATCTTATTCAAATTGCATCAACCCATCTTTCTAAGTACACCTCTGATTTATCTGACGCAGTGAGCAGACTTTCCCGGTTGCTTGGTCAAATTGACAATAGAGTTCTGTCGCGAAGTGATGTAGGCAGCCGGTTAGGGAACCTGTGTAAAGAGCTGGGGGATTTACAGGAAAAGCTGGGGAATTTCAAGAAGTTTGTGGAGAATGAAAGTGGAAAATATTTTGATATTGAAGATTATTTGGTTAAAGTTGGATTGTCATTCAGCTCAAACCCCATAGACCAGTATGAATCTCAATTGGCTGGCGATCCTTTCTTTCTGCTGGCCTTCCGCAATGCCGTGAATGATGTATTCTCTGGCATTACGAACTCGGATACATTACTCCGGTATAAAGATTTGCAGTTTAAAACCGTTAAAAAAGACGGGAAGATTCTCATTCAGCTCGTCAATGCGGAAATGGTTACGGGCAGACACTATATGGAGTATCGAGACGGGTTGGTCCGGCTCTTAGGCGGAGAAAGTGGAACCTTCAAGAAGCGATACGTGAACCGGTTAATTAACGGGGATGGAATACCTCTGTATGTTGATGGCCATGGAGTTATCCAAGATAATATGGACCGTTTTAATAGACTGGCTCCTGTAGAACAATTCATCAATGGAAGAAGCAACAGATTACAAAATATGAAGGATGTATTCAAATCTTCTTATAAAGACGGGATGACGCTCTGGGATGATTTTAACTGGAAAAATACGACGGTCTTGTCTAAGGGCGGGAAGTTTCTAGGTGCGGCCGGGACGGTTCTGGCGGTAGGAGATAACTTTGTGGAGACCTTCAGAGACGGCGGGAAGTGGGATTTTAACTTGAAGAACACCGGTACTTTTGCTGTGAACACCACGGTGGATGTTGCCGCCGGAGCGGGTGCAGCAGCAACTGGTGCCGTTATCGGCTCGTTTGTGGTGCCACCCTTGGGAACTGTAGTGGGGCTCGCCACAGGCGTAGCTATAAACTTTGCCCTCAATGCCAAGTTCGGAGGTCCGCCGCCAAAAAGTGTAGTCGATCATACGAAAGATGTGGTTAACGATGCAGTGGATGCTACTTGCGACGCTATCAGTGGTGCTGTATCAAACATCGGAAAGGGCTTGAACAAATTGATATGGTAGGAGGCTCACATGTTAAAGCAATATAACGAGGAGTACTTCGCTAAAATAAAGGAAGCCGCGCGTGAACGCTTGCGTCCTGATGGTGTATCTGTATTTATTATAGCTACCTTAGTGTTCAGTGCTGTAATGATCGCGGTTTCGCTTAATGCGGTCCTCTATGGTGATAACACCGATTCGAGATGGATGATTTATTTAATTGTAGACATAGTCCTCTGGGCATTCCATTTGCTGGCTGCGCTTTTATTTTATAATGAGAAATTGGCCTACAAATATCAAAAAATTCAGGCCTATATACTATGTTTCATTTCCCTGAAATTTTCGCTTGAGATCTATTTGGTTTATTTTCTTATGTGTGAAGACAGGGGAGCGGAGCCGTTCATGACATCACTCGGTCTGCTGATGTTGTTAGGCGGAATTCTTTTTCTGATCCTCTCCACCTGGCGGGCAGTACATCGGGTAAAACAGGGTCATTTACGAAGAGGCGAAAAAGGATTATATAATTTTGGAGGGTCCAAGTCGTACATAAGTTTCCCTGTTATTTATCTCGGAGCCGTTATTGCCGGATTTGTGCCTAGGATGTTCGCGGATAACAGCAGTTATACATCCTTTGAGCCTGTAATTGCCTTGGTGCTTTGTGTAGTTCTTCAGTATGCCATTGCCATGGCCTGGCCTGAATTCATCCTGCTGGCATACTGCAAAGGGCGGTTCCAATCTTTTCATATCCAACCACCCAAGCAGCGTAAATCGAAGCAGCAGAAGCCACGGGGGGGACACAAGGCATGAAAATAAAGCGGACTCCGATTATATTCCATAACGTCATCAGTTGTACCAAAACCTGCAAAATAGAGGAATGGCATCAGCTGGCCAGAGAGCTTCGTAATTCCGTTGTAAGTAGCGGCTTATATGGTACAGGTCCGATAATTTATCAAGTTTCCAATCTGAATTTGGACGTAGGGGAGGCTGACTATTCCTTCTACATTCCTGTTAATGCACCTGTAGAGATGGAGGGGAATGAGGATTATCACTTTACGGAAACTTTGAACTTTACAGACGGGCTGCTGCTCAGACACGCTGATCTCGACGAGGATATCGAAGAGTCATACGCTGTTCTGCGGTCATGCGCCGAATCCTACCAGTTAAAGCTTAAGGAACCCTTTTACAATATCTATCTGGATGTCTACGGGGATGGAATTATTGATATCTTTGCTCCGGTCATTAAGGAGGGATAGTGTGGTAAATCCAAAGGATTCGATAAAGTACACCAGTGTTATCTCCAGAAAGTATCATTTCTACTATAAGGATCTGGAGCAGCATCTATCCGATTTTATGAGTGATGTATTCAAGCTTAAGGCTACGATTAAAGGTCCCTTATTCTATTCTATAAACAATATTCCACTGGATGAATTGATGCATGCTGAATTTTTTATTCCTATCCAAGAGGATTATCTGGACGTGACAGAAGATATGCATTTCCACAGTTATTTCTGCATCGACCGGATGATTTCTACTTGTGATCTTGCCGATTATGAAGCAAGTACGGAGACCGCTTATGGAGAGCTGCTCCACTATATGGAGAGCAATTATTTGCGCCAGACGACTCCCATTTTTCATATCGTTTCCGGGGACCGGACATTACCCTATGTATTTATCAAAATCGGAGTTAGCGCTCAAAGTGCTGAGGAAATTTGGCTGTGAACGGCGGTACAGGACGGTTATCAGCGAATTGAACCGCATGTAGAAAGGATGCAAGGAGATGGCATTCAATCCAGAAACCAATGAAGAATTAGTGATTGATGGGAAGGTTTATGTTATTCAGGGGCATCCGCTCATGAGTGAGATCCCATATGGCCAAGAGGGCAGGCAAGGTACGGTGTATAAACTCACCAGCATTCAAGACGGCATTTCCAAAGCGCTGAAAGTATTCAAACCCGTCTTCCGGCAGCCTTCTAATGTATATTTGTCAGAGCAGCTTGCGGCCTTTTCAAAGATTGATGGACTTCAGGTCTGTGAACGGGATGTATTGATTCCTCAGCGGGACGTACAACTGTTGGGAAGTCACCCGGAGCTGCTGTATGCTGTTCTTATGCCATGGATCAATGGTCCGACCTGGATGGATCTCATACTGGAAAAGAAAGATATTTCCCAAGAAACGGCGCTTCATACCGCCAGGTCCTTGGCTGAAGTGTTATCTTTCATGGAGCAGCGCGGGCTGGCGCATGGGGATTTATCAGGCTCTAACGTTATGATTCCCGGACTCCTGCATGAGATTATCCCCTTAGTCAAATCATGCATTCAGCTGATCGACATAGAGCACATGTATGCAGTCCATCTCGACAGACCCGAATATATGACGATGGGATCACCCGGATACTCTTCCGGGAGAAGTGATTATCAGCATCTTTGGAACAAGTATGCAGATCGTTATTCCGGCAGCATCCTGCTCGCGGAGATGCTGGCATGGTTCCATCCGGAGATTCGGGAAGCGGCATGGGGTGAAAGTTATTTTGACCCCGGGTTGATGGAGAATGATCAGGATAGAGTAGCTTTAATTAATAGAGTGTTGACTGAAAATTACGGCGGCGAGGTTGCGGGTCTTTTCCGTAAAGCATGGGAAAGTGACGCGCTATATCAATGTCCAGCATTCGGAGAATGGTATATTGCCTTATCATCGGTCAGCCTTGGCTACACGGACTCCTCCGAAGAGGTCCGGGCGGAAGGAACAATGACTTCAACGGCCCTCCCATCCGTTCTTCGTCCGACTCCAATGGAAGAGTTGTCAGAATGGGATGAAGCGCCGCTGCGTAGAGCAAGAATGCTGGAAAGTTCAGGGGATTTACAAGGAGCCTTGGCGGCTTACACAGCATTGCTTGCCGGTCCCGTTGCTGATTCCTCTGTCCGCCATGAAATCGAAGTTTCCATACAGGTGATTCAGTCTCTGCTGGCTGAACAGCATTCGAAAGAAACTGCGCCGGAACAGGAAGAACTGCGCCCGCCGGCAGGCAAGAAATGGCGGCTCGGAATGCTGATTGCATTGGCGGCAGCTATTGTGCTCGGCGGCAGTCTGACTGTAAGGGGAATGATGGGCGAATCGGAGCCCTCTAATGAGGCTGCTGACGTTGCCGCTCAAGTAACGGTGCAGCCAACGGCAACAGCCCAGCCAACGGTTGCCGCCAGTCCGTCGGCGGCTGCTCTGGCGCCCGTAACCACGGAAAAGCCGACGCCAAAGCCGACAGCTAAGCCGACGGTTGAACCAACGCCGAAGCCGACAGCTAAGCCAACGGTTAAACCAACGCCAAAGCCGACAGCCCAGCCGACGGCTAAACCAACGCCGAAGCCGACAGCCCAGCCGACGGTTAAACCAACACCGAAGCCGACAGCTAAACCAACGCCAAAGCCGACAGCTAAACCATCGCCAAAGCCGACAGCTAAACCAACAGCCAAACCAACACCGAAGCCGACAACTAAACCGGCGGCAACCGCCAAATCAGTAGCGAAGAAGCAAAAAATCAAAGCGCTGGAGGATAACATTCTTTATGCCTACAACGTTGAAGATGATACGGAAAAGGTTATCCGTCTAGCTAAACAACTAAAAGCACTGGATAGCAATAACAAGCTGGCACGAAGCATGCTAAAAGAGCTTACAGGAGAGTAGTTATACAAAAGTACATATAACATTTAGGAGGAATAGATATGAAGAAGTTTATCTCAGGCTTTATCTGCGGTGGATTATTATTCGGAGGTGTTACCGTATTTGCGGCAGATTTAAAGGGAGCCCTATTCAATATTAATAGTGTTGAGGTGGATGGCGCGAAGATTACGGTGAATAGTAAAAATAAACCTTTTACATTCCAAGGCTACGCTTATTTTCCCAGCTATATGCTGCCTGAGCTGGGTTATGAACCTTCGCGTTCCCGTGACGGGAAGACTGTAATCTTAAATTCAACGGGCAAGAAGGTTTACGCAACCACCGGCACGATTGAGGCAGGCAACGATTTCCTGATCGGAGCTCCTGAAGTGGTTAATACGAACGCAGAGAGCAGTATTATGTACGACGGCAGCACTGTGATTAAAGAGCAGAACGGGACCACCCATTTGAATTATATCTATACGATGCTTGGAGACTATACTCCGGATAGCAAGGGACAAGCAAAGATTACCTATCAACTGGATGAAAAGTACAGACAGTTTAATGCGAAAGCGGCTCTAATTCAGCATAAGCTAGGAAGCGTCAGCACGCAGCCGGTCACGGTAGATGTTTATCTTACAGATAAAGGCGGGCAAACGACCTTATACGGATCGTATACATACTCGTCCACTCAAGAACCGCAAAATTTAATTGTGCCGCTTCGTTATGTGGATAAGATTACATTTGCAATAAGCAGTCTCGGCGCTTCTAAAGTGGAATTTGCCATGTTTGATCCAGTGTTCATTAAATAGTATTCCTGCAGGAAGTTAGTGCCGGCTATTTGGTGGGTTTGAATAGGGGGTGAAGATACGTATGCAGCTATCACTGCTTAAAGACACGGTCATCTATACTTGTGTTCTTCCCGAGAAACAGAAGGGACAATACTGGATCACCCAGAGAAATGAACAGAATTATGAGGAGAACGTTATCAGCATTGAAGGCATTGAGGGGAAATGGATTCTAAAGTCCAATAAACAGGCCGTTATTCTGGACAGCAACAAGTCCACCATTAAGGAAATTGCCATAGAACCCATGAACATGTACTCTATTCATCTCATCCGAACGAATGAGTATGTAGTGCTCTTCTCCGAGCCTGTCTCCCGTGACAGGAACACCTTTAAGAAGCTGAAGTTTCAGGCAAACAGCAGAATAACGATTGGACGGGCAGAGAATTGTAATCTGCATTATGCCAATAAGTATACCTCATCCCTTCATGCTGAACTATTGATCAACGGCTCTACCCTGACGATTCAAGACCAGAGCAGCGCAAACGGAACGTTTGTGAACGGGAAACGGGTCACTAACAAGGTGCTGAAGCTAGGAGATGTCGTCTATATTATCGGTCTCAAAATTATTATTGGCCCCGATTTTATCGCCGTGAACAATCCGGACGGTCAGCTTAAAATCAAAGGAGCTGCGTTTCAGCCGTATGTTAAGCAGGTAGCAGCTGTGGTTGAGGAGGAGGAGCTGGAGGAGATCGCTGTCTCCCCTGAATTCTTCTACCGTTCTCCACGGTTTAAGCGGGATATTCAGCAGGCGGAATTTGTAATTGATCCTCCACCTTCACTCGGCAATATGGAACAATTGCCACTTATGCTGATGCTGGGTCCGTCCATCACCATGGGGATGGCCTCACTTTTCACAGGGTTGTTTGCCCTCCAGAATGCACTGAGTTCCGGGGGCAATGTCAGAACCGCAATGCCTACTCTTGTAATGTCTATGAGCATGCTGCTGGGTACAATATTATGGCCTATCTTGGCCAGAAGACATGAGAGCAAGCGGAGAAGCCGGCGCAATCAGGAGAGAAATGTGAAATACAAGGCATATTTGGAAGAGCTCCGGCAAAAAATTGCGGATGAGTGTGCCTATCAAAGCGATATTTTACATGAGAATCTAGTGACTGTAGAAGATTGTGTTGGCCGCATAGAACAAAAGAAGCGTAATTTATGGGAGCGAACCCGCAGACATAATGACTTTTTATCGCTTAGACTGGGACTGGGAACCGTTAACCTGCAGGCAGAAATTAAGCATCCTGAAATAAGATTCAGCTTGGATGAAGATGAATTGCGGAAGGAATTAGAAGAGTTCATCAAAGAACCGAAGCTCCTGAAAAATGTGCCGTTGCCGCTGTTATTGACAGAGGATTGGATAGCGGGAATTATCGGCACCAGGGAAGCCGCCGTTATGCTTACGAAACAGCTGATCCTGCAGCTTACCGCACTTCACAGCTATGATGAACTAAAGCTCGTCTTTCTCTATGATACAAAAGAACAAGATACTTGGGGATTTGTGAAATGGCTGCCGCATGTATGGAATGAAGAGGGCAGTTTGCGATTTGTCGCAACGGAGCTAAATGAAGTGAAGGAACTGTCTACCTATTTGGAAAAAGAGCTGTCCGCCCGGGAAATGCTCTCATCTGATGAAGAAATACGGGAGTTGTCGCCGTATTACGTCATTATAGCTGCGGACAAGCAACTGGCGGGCAAAGCTGAAATAATCAACGGAATATTAAAGCAGAAAAAGAACCTTGGATTCAGTATTTTGCATCTTTATGATCAGCTCATGCATCTTCCCAAAGAGTGCTCCATGGTGATTGAGTGCGATGGTGAAGATTCTAATATTTTTGACAAAGATAATCTTTCCGGCAAAGCTGTATCTTTCCGCCCTGATCCTTATGAGATCCGTAACGAGCTTGCGCTTGCTGTCCGTCTGGCTAACATCAAGCTAGACACATCAGGATCTAAATATAATTTGCCTGATATGTTAACCTTCCTTGATATGTTTGGCGTCGGAAAGATAGAGCATCTTAACGCCTTAACCCGTTGGAAGGATAACGATCCGGTATTGTCACTGGGAACTCCCATTGGTGTGGATACCACAGGAGCCTTATTTCAACTGGATCTGCATGAAAAATTCCATGGTCCACATGGATTGATTGCCGGAATGACAGGCTCGGGTAAAAGTGAATTCATCATGACCTTTATATTATCACTGGCAGTGAATTATCATCCTCATGAAGTAGCCTTTATCCTTATCGATTATAAGGGTGGCGGGATGGCAAGCGCATTCTCTAGCCTTCCTCATCTTGCAGGAACGATTACCAATTTGGACGGTGCTGCGGTAAAGCGTTCGCTGATTTCAATCCAAAGCGAGCTGAAACGGCGCCAGTCCATATTTCAGGATATTCATAGCCGGCTTGGTCTTAGCAACATTGATATCTATAAATACCAAAGGCTTTACCGGGAAGGGCAGGTATCCGAACCGCTTCAGCATTTGTTTATCATTTCTGACGAATTTGCCGAACTTAAAACCCAGCAGCCGGAGTTTATGGACCAGCTGGTAAGTGCTGCGCGGATCGGGCGAAGTCTGGGCATCCATTTGATTCTAGCCACACAGAAGCCTGCGGGAGTCGTAGACGACCAAATTTGGAGCAATAGCAAATTCCGAATTTCATTGAAGGTCCAGGAGCGGGCCGACAGTATGGATGTAATCAAAAGACCGGATGCCGCCGAATTGTCCGTTACTGGCAGATTTTATGTGCAGGTAGGCTTTAACGAGCTGTTTGAACTAGGGCAATCTGCATGGGCCGGCGCACCGTATGAGCCATCGGACCGGATGGAACGTACACCGGATCAGAACCTCACGATAATTGATACGCTGGGCCGTATTGTAAAGCAAACAGCTGTGAATAAACGAAAAATCAGACAGGCCAATCCGGAGAAGCAGATTAGCAAGATTAATGAGTATCTCTCCAACATTGCTATTGAAGAAGGCATCAAGATCCGGCCGCTGTGGCTGGAGCCGATTCCTGCTGTGATTTATCTGCATGAATTGAAGAAGAAGTACCCTAACTCTCCTTCATTTTATGGTGAGATTAATCCTGTAATCGGCGAGGTCGATGATCCGGTGAACCAGAGGCAGCTGCCCATGACCTTTCCGCTCTCCCGGGACGGCAATGCAATCGTGTATGGTACGGCCGGAAGTGGCAAAACAGTCTTTCTGACGACACTCATCTTCTCCTTGATAGAGCAGTATACACCCGAAGAAATCAATATATATATTCTGGACTTCGGTTCGGAAACGCTGGGAGCCTTCTCAGAAGCACCGCATGTGGGTGATGTAGTCTTCTCTCACGACAGTGAAAGGGTTAATAAACTCTTCCAGATGCTTCAGCAAAAAATAGAACAAAGAAAGAAAATATTCTCACCGTATGGGGGTGACTTCGGTTCTTATAATCGCGTATCTGCGGAACAGGAGCCTTCTATATTAGTCATCATTCATAACTATTCTGTATTTACTGAGCTTTTTGAAGGCAAGGAAGAGATGATCTCGCTGCTTAGCAGAGAAGGCCTGAAGTATGGGATTTATTTTATGCTGACTGCACTTAATACGGGAGCTGTACGGTACAAAACCTTGCAGAATTTCAAGCAGCTCTACGTGCTCCAGCTGAATGATCCATCCGATTATTCCGGTGTGCTCGGCAATGTGGGGGGCGTGTACCCTTCCAAATTGAAGGGCAGGGGCATCTTCAAGAAAGATAACGTCTATGAATTTCAGCTGGCCCATATTCAGGCAAATGGCAATAATCTGCTGAATGAATTGCGAAGCAGCTGCAGCAGCTATGCGAAGCAATGGACGGGAACTCCTGCTGAACAGATCCCGATATTGCCGGACAAGGTGGATCTTGCCTTCCTCAAGAAAGATATTCATCGCTGGAAGGACGGATTGATTCCTGTAGGGGTGGAGAAAGACAGCCTAAAGGTCTCCTATATGGAACTCAGCCAAAGCTATATTCAGTTGGTAGCTTCCCGCGATCATGATATGACTACTTTCATGCAGGGCCTGGTCGAGGTGCTCTCCGAGCAAGGCTCTTCTGATTCGGAGCTGTTGGTGCTAGATGCCAATAGACAGTTTACGGAAGACTTTCAGAGGAAGTACCGCTATATCAATGACCATAGCGATGCTGCCGAGGGGGCAGTTATTGAATTGTTCAATATGCTGGTGCTGCGGAATAACGCCTTTAAGGATGCACTTGCTGCAGGCCAGCCGGTTCCTGTATTCAATAAACTGACGGTAATTGTGCTGTCGGTATCGGCCTTGCTGTCCAGGCTCTCCGTAGATGCCAAGGATAAGTGGAAAGTTCTGCTTGAGAAAGGGAGCGCCGCCTATCAGGTTCATTTTATATTGGCTGAACGGGCTGCTAATATCGCGACATTCTCCTATGAAGCTTGGTTTAAAGAGCATGTGGCTGGAGGTGAGGGTATATGGATTGGAGACGGTTTTACCGATCAGTACCACATGAAGCCGGCCAGATTCAGCCAAGAGATGTACCGCGAGATTGGGGACGACTTCGGGTACGTGGTACATCGCGGGAAGGCTGTTCTGGTGAAACTTCTGTCTGCCAGTGCGCTCGTGGAGGAGGAGGTCCCCGTTGGATAAGATCATTATTGAGCTCTATATTCCGGCAATCAGCCAGATACACGATGTAATCATTCCTTTGGATCTTCGTCTGCACGAGATCGAAGGCTTGCTGGCAGCTGCAATCATGGAGCTGTCGGGAGGGGTCTATATCAGATCAGAAGATACCGTCATTTGCGATAAAGAGACCGCTACAGTGCTTGATATTAACCTATCGGCAAGGGAGCTGGGATTAAGTAACGGCTCCATGCTGATGTTAATATAAATTTTATGTTTTTTTAATCAGAAAGGAGTAGAAATAATGTCGAAAATTACTGTGGATCCTGCACGGCTGGAATCAGCAGCACAGAAGATGGATGGTCAAGCGTCTGAGTACGCCACGCAATACAAGAAGTTATTCACAGAGGTAAACGCGATGGGTGCCGCTTGGAAAGGGGCCGACAATACGGCATATGTTACCCAGATTCAAGGCTTTGAGGAGGATTTTAAGAACATGTATGATCTGCTCCTTAAATACTCCGAATTTCTAAAACTGAGCGCCAAGATGTACCGGGATACACAAAGTGAAATTATCAATTCTGCTAAGAAATTAACCAATTAAAGAAGGGGGCTGCATGTATGTCAACGGAAGGAATTCAAATTTCTCTACCTGAGGTAGCGAATACTGCCGGAACGATCCGATCCATTAATGAAAATCTCAGCGCCAGACTGGACGAAATTAAAATGGAGATGAACGCACTTGCCTCCACCTGGCAAAGTGATGCAAGCAATACCATTCGTGAGAAATTTAAAGGAATGGAACCCCGCTTTGAGGAGTATAAGAACGTCATTATTTCCTATGCTACTTTCTTGGATACAACAGTAAAAGGATATGAAGATACGGAAAACGCGATAAAAAACAATGCGAGCCAATTCAAATAACAGCTTCTGAAGGAAGGGTAATGGACTATGTCCGTTGCCCTTATTAGCACTGAACCAGGGATAGGAGAAGGAATATGTTGACATACGGAGAGATTCTTGGTGGGAGATATCTGGTAGAAGAGCTTATTGCCAGAGGTGGCATGGGTGCTGTATACCGGGTACGGGATACCAGATTGAATCGTAAGGTTTGGGCGGTTAAGGAAATCAATATCGATTCTGAAACCGATGGCAGCAGCTTTTTGGAAGAAATACGGATTCTCAGCAATCTGTCCCACCCGTACATTCTGAAGATAGCGGATTATTTTGAGCCGGATGCTGAAGGAAGAAGTTATCTGGTGATGGAATATGTGAACGGGCACACGATTGAAGAGATGTATGGGGATAACAAGACGCCGATAACAGTGCAGCGCGCGCTTAAATATGCCGTGCAGCTGTGCGAGATTCTGAATTACTTACATGAACAGCCTAAACCGGTGATTTTTCGTGACCTAAAGCCTTCAAATATTATGGTGGATGAATACGACAATTTGAAGCTGATCGACTTCGGAATTGCAAGGACCTTCAAGAAGGGGCAGTTAAAGGATACGGTAGCATTAGGTACAATGGTGTTTGCAGCCCCGGAGCAATTGGAAAATGGGCAGACGGATTTCCGGACCGACTTGTATTCACTGGGTGCCACGCTTTACTTCCTGCTCACGGGTGGAAAATATTATTCTTCCGTTCACGCTACCTTTGCACTCATTTCTCCTGAGGTTCCATTGGAATATGTGAAGCTGATTAAAAAATTACTTGTAACGCACCCGGATCAAAGGATTCAAAGTGCGCGCGAAGTGAAAAAACAATTAGAAAACATCTCTAAATTAATGATCGATAAAACACCGATCGTTGAACCGACGGTTATGATCAATAATCAGGATGGAGCTTCACCAATGACTGGAGATTTAACCGGGGGATTAGCCCCCAGGGAAAAATATTCAGTTCAGGCTACGCAAAGCACTCCGGCATTGATTATTTATCTAATTGATGTTAGTGCTTCAATGGGGTTGGAAATGAATAATGTCAGAAGAATAGATTTAGTGAAAAAAGCATTGGTTTCTACCATAAAGCAAATGGTCTACCGCTCCACTAAGGGGAGCCGGATTGCAGCACGTTATCGGATCGCTATTCTTCCTTACAGTGACGAGGTGGACGACTTGCTGGGAGGCATCAAGGCGATCGATCAAATTGCCAGGACGGCGACGCTGCCAGAGCTTACACCCATGCGATTTACGGATACAGCACTTGCGTTTCAAAGAGCTGAGGAATTGCTTCTGGAACAGTTGCCCCTTATGCAGAAGTGTCCGGCTCCATTGATTTGCCACATGACTGACGGCGTGCATACCGGAGAGGATCCCGAACCGGTGGCCAAACGGATCATGGAGATGAGTGTGCCTGATGGGAATGTGCTTATTGAGAACATTTTTATAAATGATCATTTTCTCGAAGAGCCTGTTAACGACCCACGGAACTGGAAGGGGATTCTGCCCGGAATGAATCTGAAGGATGACTATGCGCTTAAACTCAGAAACATGTCTTCTGCACTTCCGGAAAGCTACCGTAAGATGATGACTGAATTCTCTTATACTCTGCAGAGCGGAGCTCTGATGATGCTGCCTGGCAGCAGTCCCGAAATGGTGTCTTTAGGCTTCCAGATATCTGCGTCTACTCCGATACGATAGGACAGTGATGCTAGAGATGAGATTATTTCAGATTGACCAACGATTGGAATATCCTCTGTCGTCACTGCAAGAAGGACCGTTTTCCATACGCTGCACCTATGCCCGTTCCAGAGAGACACGGCAGGGAGATGATATGGGACAGGACTATATAACCTATAAAATAACGGATGACAGCATCCTGTTCTGTGTATGTGATGGGGTCAGCCAGTCCTTTTACGGAAATTTAGCGGCAAAATACCTAGGGGATTCTCTGCTGCAATTCATGTCTGAATCCGATTGTTTTAATTCTGCGGATAGCGAAGTTGTAAAGTACAAGTTATCTTCAGGCTTGCAGCAGATGACCGCCCCGGCTACAAATATGATCAACCATTATGAACTCCCTTCGCATATTGGCGGCCTCTTCCGTGAAGTACTGGAGGAGAAACGCTTGAAGGGCAGCGAGACTACATTTGTATGCGGGAAGATTAGCTACACGGCTGACAGCAACAAGGGTCAGATCACCGCAGCCTGGCTGGGAGATACAGCTATTCGTCTTTTCGATCATGGCACTGAGATTCCAGGCTTAGTAAGCGGGTTTTCCCAATGGAACCGTTGGTCGACTTGTCATGGTGTTATGGGAGAGGGACCTTCTATTCTGACTATGGATCTTGCAAAAGGTTCCGTTGGACCGAATTGTATACAAATATTCACGGACGGACTAATAGGGTACAGGAATTGGAAAAGGTATCCGGAAAACGCGGAACTTCGACAGATGATTGAAACGTCGTATAACCATGTTGCCAGTGATGATGTTTCTTTTTTGGAAATTCGCTGGGATGGATAATTCGTTATCTTAACCATGCTCTCTATACATACAGCAAAAGGGGATGCCTTAAGCAGCCATTTTATGGCTTTTAGGACATCCCCTGTTTGCATGTGGAAAGCGAGCCGGTTCGATTTACGAAATAACTTGGCCGCGGATTTCCCCATTTGGATTTTGTATCGTGTGTACATTGACATAAGCATTGCCTCTTTCAAATTCACGGACTAGATCGCGGATCTTCTTTCCATTAAGAGGACCGACTAAATCATTGGGAGTCAGAGTCCCTCGAATAACTCCCCGCTGTACTGAAATTCCAAATTTCGAAGGGCCGAATAGAAAGGCCACTACAGGACCGTTTTCACCTCTTCGCCCAAGATGAATATGAGCTTGTGTTACCCGGTTTATATTTCGGATGACAAGTCTAAATAATAATTTATCGCCGGCACGGTTAAGCCGAAAAACAGCATTTCCTGTAGAGATTGTCCTTACAGGAGGCACCTCGTTTCTTCCTTTTAAGATAGCCCTAAACGTTTGGATATTCCTCACCCCTCTTCAGTTGATACGGTATTTTATTCCTTGTGGAAGAAGGGGATTGTTCATCCGTCCAGGGTTGGATGGATATTCCGGCATTAAATAGGGGTTTTCTAGGGGTACATCAAAATGTCTGCTCAATTACCAATCCAGATCATGGGTTCAGTAGCTCTCCATTCTTTATTCGCTGTGGAGCCTTCTCCCGTAACGCTCGGGTGGCCGGTACAGCCGCATTGCCCCCGTCCATTTCCGTAAGATGCTTCCAGTAGCGCTTGGGCATCAGGGAGGAACGCAGCCGGTCGTTGCGGCGCTCCTGAATACCGATGGCAGTATAGAATTTCTTCCACAGGCGGCGATAGGCTTCTTCAGCCGTATCCGGCTCCGGGGGTATCCATTCCTGCAGTGGAATAATGGCTTCTTGCCCGGGCTGATGGATCAGCGCCATCCTATGGGTCTTGTCATAGATCATGAAGCTTTCGCCCTGAAACCGGTCGCAGAAATGCTCCTGAATGACAGGGAGCACGTAGTTGCGGGGTTCAATCACCGCCGCCATGACCGGACCGTAAACAGAAAACCGTACAAAACCGAGAAAAAGATGCCCTTCCCGCCGCAGATGCTGTACCGCCTTCTGCAAGGCGTTCACGGTATCATCGGCAAGCATGTCCATAACCTTGCGGCCATGCGTGAAGCCGAGATACAGAAAATTCAGCAGCAGCAGTTCCTTGTCTGGCGTACATGTCCAGAATCCTAAACGGACAAGTTCTTCGGCCTCAGGACAGATGCGCAGAGGTATGGAGCGCAGCACGCGGTCTGCTTTGGCGTTGTCGGTCTCAATCCATTTGGATTCCAGCAGCAGGCCTTGCCCTTCACCCTCCGAATGTATGGTAAGCGGGGTTTCTTTCCATTGGTAGCTCTCGAACACGCAGCATAGCAGGCCCTCAAAGCTGCCGTCATAGGTATAGGCCAGAGCGGCCGTCTTGAACATCAGGAGGATTCTCCTTTCCTCAGTCCTGCCGCTCCCGCTGCAGGCAAGGCTGCCAAATACGTGTCATCGAACAGGGAAAGCTGCTCGTACTGCGGCTGTAGAAACGGGGACAGCTCTTGGCCGGACATGAGTGAACGAAGCAGGGTATGCTCGCCGACTTTTAACCCCTCCAGCATTTTCCCCCTACAGGTAATGAAAAATTGAGCGCGCTTCAGCACGACACCGAGCTTCTTCAGCGCGTAAAAGTCCAATGTTCCCACCCGGCGGGCTTTTACAATCCGCTGAGCACTTCTTACGCCGATGCCCGGTACACGCAACAGCGTTTCGTACGGCACACGGTTGATTTCGACCGGGAACTGCTCACGGTGATTGATGGCCCAGCTGCATTTAGGATCAAGCAGCGGATTGAAATTGGGCGACGCTTCATCCAGCAGCTCCTTGGCCTGAAAGCCATAGAAGCGCAGCAGCCAGTCAGCCTGATAGAGCCGGTGTTCCCGCAGCAGCGGCGGTTTGGTGTCCAGGGAAGGCAGCAGCGAATGCTCTACCACGGGGGTGTAGGCAGAGTAAAAGATACGCTTCAGTCCATACTTCCGGTACAATCCTTCCGTGAGGTTCAGAATCTGGTAATCGGTATCCGGCGTTGCGCCCACAATCATCTGCGTACTCTGCCCGGCAGGCGAGAAGCGGGGAGCATGATTATATTTGACAATATCCGAGCTGTTCTCGGTAATCTTCTCTTTAATGAGACCCATCGGCTTCAGAATGGACTGTTTACTCTTATCCGGAGCAAGCCGGCCGAGACTTTCCTTGGAGGGCAGCTCAATATTGACGCTCATCCGGTCGGCAAGCAGGCCAAGCCTGGACAGCAGCACCTCATCTGTACCGGGAATCGCCTTCACATGAATATAGCCCCCGAATTTATGGACGTTCCGCAGCAGGTGGAGGGCTGCAATCAGTTGTTCGGTAGTATAATCGGGGTTACGCATAATACCGGAGCTGAGAAACAGGCCTTCAATGTAATTGCGGCGGTAGAACTGCATGGTGAGGTCCGCAATTTCCTCCGGCGTAAATGCAGCCCGGCGCGTCTGATTCGATTTGCGGTTGACACAATACGCGCAATCATAAACACAGCTGTTCGTCATGAGCACCTTTAGCAGCGAAATGCAGCGGCCGTCCGCCGCAAAGCTGTGGCAGATGCCCATACTGACGGCATTGCCCATGCCTCCGGCCTGACTTTTGCGGTCCGATCCACTTGAGGTACAGGCCACATCGTATTTGGCCGAAGCCGTTAAAATTTCGAGTTTCTCCATGATATCCACGGTCATATCCCCCTCACTTGGAAAAGTATAACCCGAACAAATGTTCTTGTCAAAATCAAATAATACATAAAAATACATACATAAGGGTGTCCTTACGTATCGGTGCATATGCGCCGCAGCGCGCCGTGCAACAAAGCCGCAGGATTTTGCAAGAAAACGCAATACTATAGTTTTAGCAAGGTTTTGCTTATAAGATTAGTTGTGAAAGGAGGGCGCAGCATTGAACATTATATTTGAAGCTGATTCAGCATTAGACCGGGGTGTCGCCAAAGTAAGTACCCATCCTGCGGAAAAGGAACATTGGGGGAATATCAAAGAGGCTATTCATAACGCAGAGAAAAAGCTTGTAGTGATCAACGCGAAAAATGACCGCCATGTTCAAATCGGGTGGAGTACGGTTGCTGTAATTGAAGCGGAAGACCGCATGTGCAGCGTACGTGTAATTACCGGAGAAAGGTATTTGCTCAATAAACGGTTGAAGGTTGTCGACGAAAGTCTGGATTCAGCCCTTTTTATGAAAATCAATAATCAAACCATCATCAATACGGGCTATATTAAAGAGTTTTCATCCACAGACAACGCAAGGATTCAAGTGGTGCTCACGGATCATTCCAGTTATTTTGTCAGCCGCTATTACATTAAACAATTCAGGGGGAGATATCATGATTAGCCAGTTCAAGCATTCTTTTTTTCAAGTATTTACGGTGACATCCTTATGGGTAACGTTACTGTTAACGTTGTTTTATAGGGATCAACCGATCAGTATGGTATACCTGTGGCATGTTGCGGGGATTGCTGCAATATCGGCCGTATTATTTGGAATTATGTACGATGCCCTATGGAATCATTTCACCTTAAAGCCGTTCTGGAATATTCTGATTTCCTCCATTATTACGATAGCCGGCGGAATGCTGATTGTCTGGTTATTTTCACAAGATATGTTTCACGTTATTCTGCCCTGGTGGCCCGGAATGCTGTTATTGTCGGTTGTAATGCACACCATAGCTTTTTATTTCTACGCTAGAATAGACAGCCGAAAAAGAGTGGAAGAGCTGAACAAGATACTTAAGTAGGCTGCAGCGGGGCGAGGGGCTAAAAGTGTTATTCCCAAGGAATCAGTTACTCCTGGCTCTGCAATCTGGCCAAAATGTATGCGCATTCCTACTTATGCTATAATAGCATCTAATAGTAGATTAGATTGTTGGTTTAGGCTGCGTGGGTTTGCCGATTTGTGAAAATTAGGTCAGGGGTGTTGCAGGGATGAGAGGATATAACATTTGGCGTCCGTTGATGCTGATATTGGTTGCGCTGCTTACGAGAAGTGTGGTTACGAACCTATGCCTTTTGTTTGGCATGGACAATGATTCAGCAACTAGCGTCGGCATGATCGGCGCGATTATAGCTGCGTTTGTGATGTATAACCGGATGACGAAACAACGGCGTAAAAAATAAAAATCAGGCCGCCAGGGACTGCGTCCCTTCGTGCTTTTCCTAAACACCCGCTCCAGGAGTGGGTGTTTAGGAATGTCTGGGTGGATGAACAAGCCGAATATTCACAATATTAACAGATGAAACTTTGCTTTTATAGAAGCTGAGCTTGTATATTAATATTAAGTTGTTGAAATAAGTATAGAGATGATAATAGGGAGAGAATACATTGAGCACACAAAGTTTTGGAGTTCCATTAGAAGGGTTTGCTGAATTCAGCAGAGTCGTCGCCGCAGAAGGTGCAGTGCTGTTAAAGAATGAAGGACAAGTTCTTCCGCTTCAGGCAAGTGACAACGTTGCCATTTTCGGCAGAACCCAGGTGAATTATTATCGCAGCGGAACCGGTTCAGGTGGCAGTGTCCATGTTTCGCATACAACCAATCTGCTGGATGGTCTTCGAAGTAAACAGAACATTTCCATTAACCAGCCATTGGCAGCTGCATATGAAACGTGGATTGAGAGCAACCCGTTTGATAATGGCGGCGGGGGCTGGGCTGCAGAGCCGTGGCACCAGAAAGAAATGCCTTTAACCGATGAACTGGTGTCAGAGGCAAGAGCTAAGTCCAATAAAGCAATCGTAGTGATCGGACGTACGGCCGGTGAAGACCAGGATAATGCCGACGAACCGGGAAGCTACAAGTTAAATGATGAAGAAAAAGCGATGTTGAAGCAGGTGACGGCCTATTTTGAGCAAACCGTCGTTGTGCTGAATGTCTCCAATATTATCGATATGAGCTGGTTGAACGATGAAGGTTATGCGCACCCCATCCCTTGTGTGATTTATGCTTGGCAGGGCGGTATGGAGGGCGGCAATGCGATTGCCGACGTGCTGGCCGGAGAAGTGACACCCAGCGGTAAATTAACCGATACGATTGCTTATTCCATCGAGGATTATCCCTCGACCCGCAATTACGGCAATGAATTCAAGAACTTTTATCAGGAAGATATTTATGTGGGCTATCGTTATTTTGAGACGTTTTGCCCGGAGCGGGTTCAATTTGAATTTGGATACGGTCTATCGTATACCCAGTTTGAAGTGAAGCCGGAAGAAGCCAAAGTGATCACCAAGGATGGAGAAGCCTACATTGCTATTGAACTAACTGTATCCAATACGGGAACTGCCTTTGCGGGAAAAGAGGTCGTTCAGGTCTATTATGAAGCGCCGCAAGGCAAGCTGGGCCAGCCGGCCAAAGCTTTGGCTGCCTTCGAGAAGACCCAACTTCTCCAGCCGGGTGAATCGCAGCGTCTGACTGTAAGCTTTCCTGTTCATTTGATGGCTTCCTATGATGACGCCGGAGTGACCGGCCATGCTTCTGCTTATGTGCTGGAAGCCGGGACATACCGCCTTTACGTGGGAACCAGTGTTAAAGCGCTGGCCGAAGTGGGCGTGGAAGGACAGAACGGTTACAGCGTGGAAGCTCTTCAGGTTGTGGAGCAGCTGCAAGAGGCGCTGGCGCCGACGGAGAGCTTTACAAGAATACACCCGGGAGTCCGCAAAGCAGATGGCTCTTATGAACTTACCTATGTAGAGGTGCCGAAACAAAAGGTTTCGATGGCCGATCGCATTCAGAGCAATCTCCCTGAAACCTTGGCGCAAACCGGCAATCAAGGATATAAATTAAGAGATGTCCATGAAGGCAAAGTCAGCATGGAGGCTTTCATCGCCCAGCTTAGCGACCAGGATCTGGCGGCGATTGTCAGAGGCGAAGGCATGAGCAGTCCGCTCGTTACACCGGGTACGGCTTCGGCTTTCGGTGGGGTAAGCGATCAGCTGTTCAGTTATGGAATTCCGGTTGGCTGTACCGCAGACGGCCCGTCGGGCATTCGCATGGACAGCGGGCAGAAGGCGACACAGGTTGCCATTGGAACCTTGCTGGCTGCAACCTGGAATGCTGAATTGGTTGAAGAGCTGTATGTCATGGAAGGCCGGGAGCTGTTAAGCAACAGTGTAGATGCCTTGCTGGGACCGGGCCTGAATATCCGCCGCAGTCCATTGAACGGACGCAATTTTGAGTATTTTTCGGAAGATCCGCTGATTTCGGGGATTTTTGCAGCAGCCTGCACCCGCGGGATTATGAAAGGCGGCTCCAACGCCACACTGAAGCACTTCGCCTGCAACAATCAGGAGAAATACCGCAGTAAGGTGGATGCGATTGTGTCCGAACGGGCGCTCCGCGAGATTTATCTGAAAGGTTTTGAAATCGCGGTAAAACAGGGTGGAGCCAATTCGATTATGACCTCCTATAATCCGGTGAACGGGCATTGGGCGGCATCCAACTATGATTTGAATACTACGGTTCTTCGCGGAGAATGGGGCTTCAAGGGCATCGTGATGACCGACTGGTGGGCGATCATGAACGATGTCGTGGATGGAGGTCCTGCGGACCGGAGGAACACGAACTGGATGGTCCGTGCACAAAATGACTTGTATATGGTTGTCAGCAACTATGGTGCAGAAACCAATGTATGGGGAGACAACACGATTGAATCCCTGAACAATGGCACCCTGACCCGTGGAGAGCTGCAGCGCAGCGCTATCAATATTTGTGAATTCCTGATGCAGGCACCGGTGTTCTCCAGAGAACAAGTGATTGCAGAAACGGTTGATGCCTTCAAGGCGAATCCGGCTCTTGCCGCTGGGCAAGCCCAAACCGTAGCTGACAATGCAGTGGTCCAAACGGCTGCAACCGGATCGACCTTCATAAAAGTTGATCAAGCAGGCGTATACCGGATCTTTGCAAGCGTCATGTCTCCGGATACAGAGCTGGCCCAGAGTGCAACCAATATGACTCTAAACGATCAAGTGGTGACGACTATTCAAACCAATGGAACGGACGGCAGATGGATCACGCTGAAGCTCGTGAAGATTGAGCTGGAAGCAGGCCTCTATGAAATGAAGTTTGATTTTGTCAAACCAGGTATGCAGATTAACGCGATCGAATTCAAACAAGTGTAATGAAGACGGCCTTGGAGTTTGGCAACACCTGGAAGCGGATCGATCATGCTAAATCTGTCGGTGACTGGAGCGCCTATTCCAGTGACAAAGATATCTACGTTGTGAAGAAGGATGGCGCCGGACTTAAGAAGCTAAATTAGAAGCACTCTATGAACTGAATAACCGCAAACTAGTAAAAGACACCTCCAGGGGTGTCTTTTTACTTACTCCATATTCTCGGCAAGGCTTTTAGGCAGACTGACACCAAGGCTATTCCCCATCCGGCCTATCTTTCGGGAGTAACGTTTTGTTGCATCTTTCTCCTGATTTATCTTGATCGCCCCATTCATTCAGATAAAGAACACAACATAAAAGGTCTCAAATAGGGTGTGTTTTCCGATTACAAGTTCTCATCTTTGATGGCATCAATCACATTCTCCTGCCGTATCTTTGCGCCGGTGATTTGGTAGGCCAGTCCTACACTGCCTGCGGCAAGGATAAAGCAGCCTGCTAATTGAAGCCAAGGGATCCCTGCCAGAAAGTCCTTCCACGTAGCGGCAATTGCGTTATGAAGCATAATACCGCAGACGCCTGCCAATATCGGTATAGACAGCAGGGAGGGTAACAATCCAAAGTATAGTCCTTCCAGTCGCAGCATACGTTTCATACCCCGGGGAGACAAACCCATACTGCGAAGGATCGCGAACTCGCGTCTTCGGGCTGAAAGGTTGCCGGATACGGTGGAAAAAGCGCCTGTGATGCCTATACAGCCGAGCAGGATGGCAAAGCCGCCGACCAGCAGCTCGATGGAACGGATGGCGTCCCGGTTGCTTTCCTCCCGGCTGAGCAGGGTGGTAATGCTCCAATCCTCCGGTGGCAGGTACTGGTTCAGGATCTCACCGGCCTGCTGCCGGGCTACAGCCAGCTGTTCCCGGGGAATGTTCATTTTGTAGGTAATGCTCTGGTAATCCAGCGCCCGCTCCATGCTGAGTTTCTGAACAATAGCCTCATAAGTGTCCATCGGCACGATCACCACCAGATCCAAGGGATAGTAATGCTGGTCGAGCGCCGGATATTGGCCGGTGACGGCACCGATTGCAAGCTTATACTGCCCACCCGTATGCGGCTGGTCAGAGAAATGATCTTCTTCTATAATCATTGAATCGCCGGCGGCAAGCTGAAGATACTCCGTTTCCGGGATGTTGTACTTTTCGATAAAAGAGGGAATATTGCCACTGGTCCGGTTAACTACGATAGCCTTGGACTGAGCCTGATCAGCAAACAGGGCTGCGTCTACCCCAATCTGGGCGCAGTAAGCGGCAAAGGAGGCGCTATCCAGTCCTTTCAGCTCCAGAAAAATTTGCGGCTGCCCATCCTCTTGCAGCAGATCGGTAGGGAAGCTGCCGCCGGAATCACCGAGATAGTAGCTGTCCTGAAATCCACCGGCAGTAGCAAAGGCCGGATGGATTCGCTGCTTATCCCATTTAAGGGAGTGTTCAGCCTCCCGGTACACCACCTGCTGCTGAACACCGGACAAGCCGGACAGCTGCTTCATCATAGCCGGATCGGGCTGCTCCACGGTGGTCATGGACAGTTCCAAAGTGTATTGTTTCTGGGCCAGCGCCAGCTTCTGGTCGGCCATCCAGATGACCGCGAAGCTTTGAAAGCCTACGAGCAGCGTAATGAACAGCGTGAGCGAGATTATCGTCGTGCGATAGGCTTTTTTGTTGGCTGCAAATGCGCTGAATGCAAGCCCTCCCTCAGCACTTAGTCTGTTATGTATCCAGCGGTATTCCCGTAGCTTCCCCGCCTTCCTTGTAGCCGGGACATTTCGGATGGCTTCTATCGGCAGCAGCTTGGCCAGCTTCCGGGCAGGCGTCCATGCGGACAATAATACGGTGGCAAAGCTTGCTGCCCCTGCTATGCATACGATGGGCCAAGAGAATGCAATGCGCAAATGGTTGTTTGCAGAATCGGCTAACAGGGCGTCGATCGCTTTGATAATAACGGCCATTCCGGCATAACCAAGCAGCAGTCCCAGGGGGATGGCGATGAAGGCCGGTCCCAAGGCTTCATATAATACAATGCGGCGAATTTGCTTCGGTGTTGCACCAACGCTTTTGAGAATACCCAGTTGCCTGATTTGGCTTGCTGTTGTAGCTGTAAAGGCATTGTAGATCAATATGGTGAAGAGGAGCATCACCAGCCCCATCGTTAGGAGGGCGGAGAGTGCATAGCCGGAAGAAAGAGTGATTCCGCTATGCCCGCCTGGTCCCTTGAGTCCGTATAAGGCGAGAAGTGGTGTATTGTAAGTAATGGCGTAGTTTCCGGAAGCATTCGGCTTCTGGCCAATGTTCCCGGCCAGCTGCGGAGCCGTTTTATAAGCATCAGAGATGTTACGTAGCCGCACGGAGACGTTAAACAGCTCTTTCGGTGAAGCCGTCTGCATATCCGCGAAGCCATAGGCAGAGTAGCAGGGATAAGAAGATACGGAGGATTCATTGATCGTTCCCGTAATGATGAAGGCTTGTTCACCAGCAGGCTGAAAGGTTTCACCTTGGAGCCGTGGGGCATAGTCCGCCACCTGCCTTCCATCCAGCATACGTTGCCCTATGGGAAGCTGAAGGCTGTCTCCTATTTGGTATTGGGGATTCTCGGCAAAAAATAATTTGGATACGATGATCTCGCCCTTATTCTTTGGGATCCTGCCTTCCAGTAGTCTTCCTGTACGCGGGCTGTTCTCCCAAGCGGCATCGCTCAGCTGTACCAGATTCAGATAAGGCCGCTTTGTCCCCTCCAGCTGTAGCGACTGGTGCTGCGATTCCAGATAGACCTCATCCACCTGCGGATGGAGCTGAATATATTTCAGCTGTTCTGCCGGAACCGGTTCTCCTAAACGGGCATGCCAATTACCGCGGTCCTTGACGGTCGTATCCACCTCGTTAAGCCACTGGGAATAAAGTAGAAAACCAGAGGCGCAGAGTAAGGTGGCAGCGATCAGAATGGCCGTGAAGATGAACATTGTGCTGCGCTTGTTCGCCTTGAGATGGGAGCGGACGTAGTCTCCGATGATAGTATTCATTGCCGGATCACCTCGTCGGAAACAATGCGGCCGTCTTCCAGGGTGATAATGCGGTCTGCTTCCAGCGCAATCTTCTCGTTATGGGTAATGAGCAGAACGGTCTGATTGAATTGCCGATGGGACAATTTCAGCAGCCCGACCGTTTCCTCTGTATTTTTCCTGTCGAGATTCCCGGTCGGTTCGTCCGCCAGTAGAAGAGCAGGTCTGTAAATCAAGGAACGGGCGATAGCCACACGCTGCTGCTGCCCGCCGGACAGCTGGCCCGGCAGGTGGTCGAGCCGTGATTCCAATCCCAGGCTGCGGATAATGTCCTGCAACCGCTGTTCATCCGGCGGTCTTCCATCCAGAAGCATCGGCAGTACAATATTTTTCCGGACACTTAAGGCAGGGATAAGATTATAGAACTGGTAGATCAGCCCGACCTTCCTTCTGCGGAATACCGCTAATTCTTCTTCGTTAAGCTGTGCAATGTTACGGTCCTCAATCATGATCGTACCGCTGGTCGGGCGGTCTACGCCGCCCAGCAGATGCAGCAGAGTGGACTTGCCGGAACCGGAAGCGCCGATAATGGCGACGAATTCGCCTTTTTGTACCGACAGCTGAACCGAGTCAAGGGCCGTAACGAGCGATTGTCCTGAACCGTAGGCTTTCGTCAAGTTCTCACAACGTAATATTTCCATAGGTGGAGCCTCCTTTGTACGGTCCACTCTACCAGCCCACGGTGACATTCCGGTGACGGTGGAAGATTAATGAGTATACCACTTGATGACAAAACGGGCCCCGCCCTCCGGCCGGTTCTCCGCATGGATGCTGCCGTTCTGCCGCTGAATGATGGAATGGGCCAGCGCAAGTCCGATGCCAACGCTATCCTTGCGGGCATTGCTCCCTCTGTAAAAACGTTGGAAGATATGCGGAAGTTCCGCTGCAGGAAATCCCGTCCCGGAATCCTCCACTATAATTTGTGTGTACACGGGATTCTGTGCGTAAGATACAGTGATGCCCCCGCCAGTGGGGGTATGCTCCGAACAGTTCATCAGTACATTAAGTAGTGCCTCCGAGCTCCAATGGTAATCTCCGCAGTAGCTGATGGCGGGGCTGGATTGAAGGGTCAAGGTTTGCCGTCTGCCGTAGAGGATATTCTCCAGAGGTTCAGCGGCGCTCGTCAGCATCGTGTACACATCTACCGGAAGCTGCTGCAGCTCCAGCGTTCCCGCATCCAGCCTGGACAACGTCAGCAAGGAGGATACCAGACGCTCCAGGCGGGTTAGCTGGCTTTGGATTTTCTCCACATACAGGGCGTCTGCGCTGTTCTGCCTGCTGTCAGCCAGTAATTCAGCCATCAAAGAGACAGAAGTCAGCGGTGTCTTGATCTGATGGGCAATATCGGATAGATTGTCGGCGAGCGATTGCCTTTCCAGCACAGCTGTCTCACGGGTATGCCGCAGCTCTACAACAGTCTTATATAATTCGTCTTCCAGGAAAGAGTATTCATCCTCACCAGTCCGGGGCAGAATTTGGTGCTGTCCCTGATTAATGGAGTAGAGATAGGCTGTCAATCCGGCGATTCTTTCCTTTCTTTTGATTTGTAATCGATACTGAACTGCTGCAAACAGCAGAAACAGGAGCATCCACAGGCCCACACTTCCCGCGATGATCAGCAGGCGGTTCTTGTTATTAAAAGTGTGGAGGGTATACCCATAGCGGTGCAGAAGTTCAGTGCCGGTCTGCAAATCGGCGGCATTCCCGTCATGCAGTCCCTGTACTAACGTCTGTTCCAGCTCCGGGTGACGGCTGTAGGATGTCCCGGTGAGCCGCGCCGTTTGGGTGTATTCAGCCTGCGAGACGAGCCGGGATATGCCAATCCCCATAACCAGTCCGGCAAACAAGGTAGCGGCGAAGGCCAGAAGGAGAAACCGGCTGTACCTGCGTCTATTCATCATCCGGCTCCAGGCGGTAGCCGATGCCGCGAATCGTCTTGATGCTGGAGGAAGGGCCTAATTTCTCCCGCAGCCGTTTTATCATCACGGTCAAAGTGTTGTCGTTGACAAAATCCCCGTCCGCATCCCATAATTTCTCAAGCAGCACTCTGCGGGTCAGCGTCTGATTCTTGTTCTGCAGTAGAAGCAGTAGCAGGCGGTATTCACCGGCGGTCACCGGCACCTCTGTTCCGCCGCAGAATACCTGCGTTTTGACCGGATCGAGCAGAAGTGCTCCGCAGGTGAGACGGGCTGAAGCAGGGGCGGCGCTTCCTGTCCGGCGCAGTACGGCCTGGATGCGGGAAAGTACCACACTAAGCTGAAACGGCTTAACGATATAATCATCAGCCCCTATATCCAGACCCTGCACGATATCATGCTCGTCATCCCGTACAGTCAGGAAGATAACCGGAATATCAGACATCTGTTTGACGTAAGAGCAGAACTCATAGCCGTTGCCGTCAGGAAGATTCCAGTCCAGCAGGATCAGATCATGGGGGCTGGCGGTCAGCATAGCTTTGGCGGTACTGACCCGATCGGCATGTTGAATACCAAAACCCTTTTGCAGCAGGAACACTTTAAGTCCAAAGGCAATAGTCTCGTCATCTTCAACGATCAGAATTTGTTGTTGTCTCATGTTTCTAGTATATCTATTTTAGTTTTTGGAAGGAAAGTATATCTTTAACTATACCTGCGATGATTACAATGCTGCCGATGCAGTTAATATATAGAAAGAAGCTCCTGTTAAAAGGTAAGCCAAACCACACGATATATACTATAAACCGATGATAGGGTGAGGACGAATGAGAAAAACAATGATATTGACTCTATTGACCTGCAGTTTAGTATTTGCCGGTTGCAGCAATAATGCAGACAGCAAGGTGAATTCGGCAGAGCCGGATCAGACTGCGCAGCAAACAGCAACAGCGTCAGCACCGACAACAACGCCAGAAGCAACCCCGGCAACAACCCCGGAAGCCACACCGGAGGAAACGTCGCCGGAAACGTCGCCTGCAATCGGGCAGGAGCCTGCCGCCGGATCGATGAAGCAGGACTACTTGCAGAAGCTGGATAAGATTGAAGAGGGGCTTACGGATTTGCAGGCTTTATCTGATGAAGGGACAACGGCGTCGATGATCGAGGCTGCGGACAAGGAGTACGGACGGTGGGATGCGGCTCTAAATGAGATTTACCAGGTGCTCAAGCAGCAGCTCCCGAAAGATGAAATGGCCAAATTAAAAGAAAAACAATTAAACTGGATCACAGAAAGAGATGAAACGGCAGCAAAGGCAGCGGCAGAATTTGAAGGCGGAACGATGGAGCCGCTGGAATATGCGGCGACCCAGTCAGAGGTCACGAAGGAAAGATGCTATGAGCTGGTTGAGCTATATATGAAGTGAACAGGATACATCGCAAAAAAGACACCTTCGAGGTGTCTTTTTAAAATATAGAATTTATATGCTTCACGCTATAAATCATCCTTCTATTTCTCGCAGAAACGGATGTCGTTCTTTGTTGAAGAAGGCAAAGCTGGTTCTTCTTTGTTCAGCCCCTAAGCTGCTAAACCCCACTGCCGCCCCCCATTAATCCCTTAAGCCCACTCATAAACGGTCTGATTGTCTTAATCATGCCGTAGCCCATCTTCATCACCGGCATAGCTTTCTGAATCATTCCGAAGAAGCGGAGTCCGCCGCCCATCAGTCCGCCCAGTCCCCCAAGCCCCCCGCCCAGTCCGGCAGCGCCGGCACCCGAGCCTCCGAGCAAGGATCCGAGCATCGGCAGAAATGCTGAGGTTGTGGCCTTTTGCGAACGGGAGGTGGAAGCTCTACGTGGTTTATGGTTGCTGCGCTGTTTGGAGAGGATCAGCGCCCCCTGATCGAGTCCGGTTATCCATCCTACATAGGTACGCCCGTCATGCAGCGTAATGCAGACCTTTCGGCCTTTCAATCGTTTTGCCTGCTTGCGCACTCTTGCTGAATTGCCCATTTGCAGATCACCTCATTGTTCTATTTACTCCTATAGTACACAGAGGATTGGATACGGCTTGTGCTAGTTCCACGAGTATGGCAAAAAAAGTTGAGAAATAACCGCCTAATGAGGTAGTATAGCTATATGATATTTATTTTTATAAACTGATTCATATTTATATTAAATAAAAGGTTGGGAGAGACCCTAATGACTAATTTCCGCGATCAAATCATTGCACATTACAAATTCGAGGATGCAGGCCATATCGCTAAAGACAGCTCTGGACAAGGGCGGAACGGAGAGGCCTTCGGCAAGGTAGCACCGGTAATCTCCGAGGTGAGCGGCAGAGTGGCTGCAACATTTGCGGGTGGCGATGCAGGAACCTCGTATGTCCGGCTTCCGGCGGACTTGCTTCAAGATGTAAGCGACAACACGGGGATAACCGTTGCTGCATGGGTGAACTTTGCCAAGGGCTCTAACGTATGGGAGCGGATCTTTGACTTCGGCAAAGGAGAGAAAGGGCCTTATCTGTTCCTGACACGTAATTTGCGCGGTACCCTGTCTGCCCACGGTGATTTGGCCGTTGATCCTGGCAGAGGATTTGCCGTGGGCGAATGGATGCATATTGCCATGTCCGTAGCAGGTACACAAGGCGGAACTTTAAGCAGTGCGGGTCCGGTGGTGTATGTGAACGGTGAAGCCGTGGCCGACGGCTCGATCAGCCAGACCTCCAGCGGCAACTATGCCCAGCTGCGCAGATGGTTCGCGACCTTTACGGATTCGGACAACTACAGCAGCAACTTTATCGGCCGTTCGCAGTTTGCTGCAGATGCAGATTTTGCCGGCTCGCTCTCGGATATGCGGATTTATAAAGCGGGCTTGTCGATGGACGAGGTCATTGAGGTGATGTGCGATTCTTTGAGTGATGAAGAGATCGTAAGGCTGGCCAGAGACAAGTATCTTGCCTTCCCCACGACCATAATCACTAAGGACTTGTCACTGCCGGCTTCGCTGATGGGCGGAAAAGTTGAAGTGAGCTGGAAATCTAGCCAGCCTGCGGCGCTTCTGGATAATGGACAGGTTCAGGAAATAAGATCTGCTCAAGCGGCAACCCTTACCGCAGTTCTGACCCGGGGGCCTGTCTCTATGGAAAAAAGCTTCGACGTCTCAGTGCTGCCGCAGGACCTGCCTCCATATACACTGACCATCCATGGGAATAAGGAAATCCTCGATGTCAGCGAGGTGATGTACGGCTTGTTCTATGAAGACATTAACAACGCAGCGGACGGCGGAATTTATGCTGAGCTGGTGCAGAACCGCTCGTTCGAATCTTTTGCTTTTGATACCTATTCCCATACTTCCGGGGAATGCGGCTGCTCCACCGGCCGGAACCGCGAGCCCTTATTCGCGTGGTCCGGAGATACCGGCAAGATGCTCCCGCAGCACAGCGGCGGACTAAATGAACATTTTGGCGTAAAGGACCCGGAAGTAAATGCTTATTATGTGACGGTGGCGGATGGCGCCGTGATTCAAAACAAAGGGTTTGCCGATTCCAACGGAAATTGTGCCATGTCCATAATAGCGGGCGCCAAGTACGATTTCACAATCTGGGCGAAGGCAGAGTCAGCCGGTATAATTACGCTGCAGCTTCAGGGAGCGGACGGGTCAGCGATCAGTGATTCCGTAATCGTGAAAGTGGAGGGCGGTAACACCTGGAAGAAGTATGGAGTGGATGCCAAGCTTGTGCTGACGGGTTCGGCTACGGCTCTTGGCCAGCTGGCGCTTGCTTTTGCGGGTGAAATTTCGATCGACATGGTGTCCCTGGTTCCGCAGGATGTATGGGGGGCAGGCGAGGAAGAGCACTCCCGGTCGGCTCACGCCAACTATACGGGCAACCCGAACTACCGGCTGAGAAAAGATCTGGTGAACGCGCTTGTTGGCATGCATCCGAAATTCCTGCGTTTCCCCGGCGGCTGCATCTCTGAAGGCTCCTTTATTTGGGAGAATGTGTATGACTGGAAGGATTCCATCGGAGCGGTTGAGCTGCGCAAAGAAAATTACAACGTATGGGGCTACATGATGACTATGGGCCTTGGCTATATGGAATATTTCCAGCTGGCAGAAGACCTTAATGCAACTCCGCTTCCGGTGATGGCTTGCGGCGTGCTGTGCCAGGCGCGTTCGGACTACGCCCATCCGGCCGGAGGCGAATTACGGGAGTATTACATCAAGAACTTTACCGACCTGATCGACTTCGCCATCAGCATGGACTTCGAGAATAACGAATGGGCGGCCATGCGCAGCAAGATGGGCCATGAAGCTCCGTTTGATCTGCGCTATCTGGGCGTAGGCAACGAGAACTGGGGTACAGAGTTCTTCGCCAACTTTGAAGTGTTCAAGACTTCGATTGATGCCTATATGGAGCAGAACTATCCGGGGCATGAGTTGCATATTATCTCCACGGTTGGCGCGCAAGCGGACGATGATGCGTATCAACAGGGCTGGAAGTTCCTGAGCGGCAATCTCAGCGGATCGGCTGAGGTGGCTTTTGCCGACGGGCATAAAGTAATTGAAGAAACGGTAACCTGGTACGGGCAGCAGAGCAACTACATGGACACGATTGCCGATGAGCATTACTACCGTTCCAATGACTATCTGCTTGCGAATGCCGACCGGTATAATTACTACTATAGAGCATATAACGCAGACGGCAGCATCGACTGGAAGGAAACCTCCAAGGTATTTGTCGGGGAATATGCTTCTACGGACAAAAATACACTGGCTGGTGCAGTAGCAGAGGCAGCGGTTATGACCGGATTCGAAAACAATGCGGATGTCGTTCTGCTCGCCGCCTATGCGCCGCTGTTCAACAAGGTGCTGACGGACGGGACCTACCGCTGGACACCGGACTGCATCTGGTTCGACGATGAGACGGTCTGGTTCACCCCGAACTATTATGTGCAGCAGCTGTATGCCAAATATTTGGGCAATAAAGTACTGGCAACCTCCTTCTCTACGTATAGAAACGGCAAACCGGCAGCGCTCCTCCCTCATGGCGGAATTGAAGTGGCGGCAGGCAATGCTGATATTCTGGTGAAGCGCGTGACCGTAACGTCGAATAAGGATGGCTGTGTGCTGCTTGATCAGGACTTTACACAGGCGCTGGATCCGGCTTGGCAGACCATCCCCGGCTCCGCAGGGTATACCGTTCAGGCGGATAAAGGGCTTGTACTTAAAGCTCAGACCAGCGGGCTGAACGGCCTTTACATCCTGAATGACAGCTGGACCGATTACAAGGTGGAGGTTGTTGCTTCACGAATCGCGGGGGAGGACGGTTTCTACGTGGGCGCAGGGCTGACTGACATTTCACCGGAGAACAAGGATGTCCTCGAATATGCCATCAGCTATGGCGGCAACGCTACCGGTGTGAAGGTGTACAAGCAAGGCGTGGAAGCCTATACCTTGGGCGACTACTCTTCCAGCACGGCGGCCGGCAATCTTAGAGCAGCCAGCTATGAAGAGATTTCCGACAACACGGAATACACGATTACAGTGAATTACGGCGGTGAAACCGGAGAGAGCCTGATCTGTTCGTATACGGATGGCAGAGCAGCCAGCAAGGTGCTGGACTACAAGTTGGAGGCCTACAACAGAGAGATCTTCAACTCGGTTACAAAAGACGCGAAGCATGTGTATGTAAAGCTTGTGAATGCCGATGATGTAGACAAAATAACGCAGCTGCAGCTTGAAGATTTGAAGGTCGAGGCAGCCGCGAAGCTGATCACCTTGACTGGCGAAGCCCAGCTTGTACATGTGCCTAATGTAAACCAGAAAAACAATGAGCAAATCGTGCCTGACGAGCGGGAGATTACACTGAACAGCAGCAATATTGTTCTTAATCTGCCTGCTAACTCGGTGAATGTGCTGGTGCTGAATCTTAAGGCATAAAGAAGCGTCTGCTCTGTACTATGCAGGCCTTCGCCAGGAATTGCCCGCGTGATCCCTCCAAATAAGCTGAACAAAAGAACCTGTCACCCAGTTCAAGGGCCACAGGTTCTTTTATCATTTGTTCCTGTACTTCTATCTATGAAGAAAAAGTCTTTAAGCCTCTGCATGGCGCTGGCTGTTCTCCAGTATCTCTTTAGCCAGCTCATCTCCACGGTGTTCAAGCATGCTTACGGTTTGCAGTAGCTCCGCCTGCCGGCTTCGGTGCTCATTCGTCCAGAATGGGTGGGGGGAAACGCCCGGCTCTATAGAAGCTGGATCGGTCATTCCCTTGTAAAAACCTTCAAGTAAGGCGTCGATCTGTTCATACACCCCGGCCATCTCAGCCAGCGCGCCGGCTTCGGCAGGATGCTGCAGCAGCGGCAGCGATGCTTTTAAGTAAGCTGCGGCGCTTCTACGGGCATCGGTTAGTGCCATCATGCAAAAGTGGTTTACGCTGAACCTGCGTTCAAAATCAGAGGTTTCTGCATCTTGGTACCACCGGCTGCTGAGCAGACCTTCGCACCAGGTATCCAAAGCCTTATAGCCGAGCCGGTAGCCTCTATTGTCATCGGCCCTCATGGAGTCCAGCTTGACCCTGAGTGAAGCATAGAAGTTGTCCAGAGCTGACGGTACATGAGCCTGGCTGTCAAAGCGCATTAGCATATAGGGCCAGTGGTCCACATATAAATAGCCCTTGCTGACCTTCATATCGCTCTGGAATTCTGGGTCGTCGTGCAGACTCTCGAAGGTTTCCCCGTCAAAATAGCTGCGGCACAGCAGGGTATCCCCATTGTCCAAGTACCCTGTAATTACGCCCCACTCGGGGGCAATTCTGAGGTTGATCGCTATCGGCAGCTGATGCTTCCGGATGCTGTCCATTAGTTTTTGCTTCTCCTGTTTGCGTTCTTCCGGTGTAAGCCGGTTCGCCCGGCTGGCTGTAAGACCATAGGCTTTATGGGCAGCAGCTGAATAATCGTAGGCTACGAGCGCATCGGCTGAGCTATAATCCCACACAGGTGTAAAAGAAATTCTCCAGCATGCCCCGGACACCCCCATTACCTGCTCATAGGTAGTCTCAATCCCCCTTGTGCTCAAAGATAGATAGAAGGCTCCTGCCCATGAGCAGTCCATTCCTTGGCCGAAGCCAAGTCGGCCTACATTCTCAACAATATAATGCTGCCGGGACGGTTGGATGGCGAAGAGGCGGGTCCGGTCCGGGCTGTAGTGAATCTGCTCACCTTCGGCACAGCTTACCGCATGAATACCCTCGGCATTCAAGTAGAGGAGCAGCAGATAATCGTTGCCATCATTGTCGATAAGGCTTGGGAAAAGCTCGTGGCTGACCGTAAAATGCTCCCACTGAAAGAACTCATAATGCTGCATCTTCTTTAAAACATTCCGGTGGATCAGCTCATTGCCATAGGAGGCGTACACAAATTCCAGTCCGCTTTTGCCGGAGAGATACCCTTTGGAATGGACATCAATCGTCAGAAGCTGTTCTTTCAGCGCATAGGCTGAATAGATTCCCGCAGGTGTCTCATATCTGACAATCAGCACCTTGGAGCGGTCGCCGGACAGACAGCCGGGGAAGGTATGGTCGCTTACGGTGAAGGACAGTCTGTTACCGGCCACGAACTGGTTCACAAAATGGGTGACATCATGGGAATCCCGTCCATCTGTGTATACGGCGGAAAGTACGACTAATTCCTGGGGCAGCAAAATGCCGTCAATGGGGTGGTCCAGTACACTGGACAGCAAAGGCAGGGTGGCGGTTTCGGGCAGGGACTTCCCCGTTTCCCATTTGGAGACGGCTTGAGCCGTGACATTGAGCTGTTCGGCCAATTGTTCTTGAGACAGCTGTTTTTCTTTACGGAGCATGGCGATGCGTTTGCCGACTTTTTCGCTACTGATCATAGTTACCTCTCCCGAAATTGAATTCGACGTCGTAATTTCATTATAATCCCGGACTATGGAATAACCATGGATTCAAGGAGGGGAGAGGGGCGGTGTTTTCCAACCGGCAGTTGAGCCGGACCGTCATGGACATTTTTCCAGAACAATCAGCTCCCCGTCCCATTCAGGAACAAACAGCTGGCCGTCATAATAATCGAGGCTGCATATTCTCGGCAGCTGAAGGCTGAAGGGATCGGACGTATCCAGAGCATGCTCCGCTGGAGAAGCGATGTGCGGGGTTCCGGCAATAGTGGTGATGATCCCGGAGCTATGGTCAACTCTGCGGACGACATGATTTTGTGTGTCCCCGATATACAGATTGGAGGCTTCGTCGAGAGATAGTGACCATGGCCCGTCAAAATGTTCTCCGCTGCTTGAACCGAAGGTAGCCTGGAGCGCAGATCCCCCATCTCCGGTGTAACCGCCGCTGCCCGTTCCCGCAATCACCGTGACTTCTTCATTAACGGGGTCAATTTTGCGTACACAGTAGTTTTTACTGTCCAGCACATACAGGTTTCCATCCGCCCCTCGTCTTAAGTCATAAATCCAGTTAAACTGCACCTGTTCAAAAGATACCTTATCCGCTTGAAACCCCGCTTCTCCATTACCGAGCGTAGCGATTAAGGTTCCATGCAGATCGAATTTACGGACCCGGCAGCCAGTGACTTCGTTAATCCACAAGAACCCGGAAGGATCGTACTCACAATTCCCCAAGTCTTTTAGACCCCACGCCGCTCCGTCAATCAACAGTTGAACCTGTCCCGAAGTAGGGGTAATTGCGAACACTTTGTTATTTCCGCTGCTGGCGACGATAACGGTCTCCTTATCCGGAAAGGTAATATAAGTAGGGTTGAGGATATCCGCATAGATATGCCTAACATGCTCTCTGACGATCTGATTACCGGCCGTCCAGTTCAGAGTATTCGTATCCGTCGCGATTTCCCCAACCCAGTGTGTATCATGGTCTAGAATATACCGGGTACCCTGTGGATTATGAAAGCCAAAGTGGCAGTAGCCGTCGATAAGCTTCCGTTCTTTTCCGAATTGCAGCCGCTCTTTAATTCTCCAGTTCATCCAATCACCCCCGCTTCTTGGGTTTTTTCTTGATCAGGATCATTTGCTCAATATCCTTAAGTTCATCTATAGAATGCACTTTAATCCATAGCCATCGGCCATCGTGGAATTGAGCAGCAGCTTCATACACCGACTTGAAATATGCCCCGAACTCTTCCATCTTGCCCGTATACGCTTCGATCTCCTTTTTCCCGAGTACAAGCAGAACGGTAAAGCCCTCTTTCTCCGGAAACATAGTAAAAAGTGTCTTCCCGCTCCTGCGGTATCTCACATTCCAGCCATAATTTTTTCCGCCAAAATTGAGTTCTGGCTGGTGATCGTAATTTTGTTCGGCAAAGCGGCTGAGTTCGATCCATGCTTGCTTGGCCTCTGCGCCAATAAACGAATAGATCTGTTCTTCCGTAGGAACAACCTCTTTATCACATAATCGCTGGCTATTCACTTGGACACCTCCTTCATTCTGCTATCCAGTCCGCGAGGAATAAATGAAGACCGGATGGGAAACCGTTAGTAATAATATATAGCTATGAAAGCGGTATACCTATGATATTAGTCTTAAACGGCAGGCCTTTCATTGGAGAATTTAAATGCTAAATAAAAATTAACTTGCCCTCCTGTTAAATTCATGATATATTAATTCCTGCACTGCAATAAACATTACTTTGCGGTCATGGCGGAATTGGCAGACGCGCTGGCTTCAGGTGCCAGTGGTAGCAATATCGTGGAGGTTCGAGTCCTCTTGACCGCATACCGAGAAAGAAAGCTTCTGAATTGTCCCTACGGACAGCTCAGGAGCTTTTTTTCATTGAGTTCAGCGGCTAAAATGAGCTTCACTCATCTTAGTAGGACAACAGGGTTGAGCTTGGACTGGACGAGGCCTGATGCTTACGGAACGCAGACGGAGACATGCCGCTAAGCTTATTGAATACACGGTTGAACTGGGAAAAGCTATTGAATCCGCACTGCTCGGCGATGTCGGAAATCTTCTGCCGGGTGATGATCAGCAATTGCTGGGCATTGCGGACCCGGGTCATCTGGATATATTCGGTCAGTGTAAAACCGGTGACCAATTTGAACTGGTGCGATAAATAATAGGGACTGATATAGAACTCCCTGGAGATGAACTCCAGAGACAGCTCGCTATTGTAGTGACTGTGGACATACGCGGTGATTGAATATATTTTTTGCTGTCCTTCATTTTTGGACAGGAAGGAAAATTCACTTCAGGATGACCCCGTTCGATAAGACGTTCACCCTTACTCTCTCTCCTTCTATGATAAGAGGATAACAGTTGCAAGAATCGACAGCTTTCTTGACTTCTGCCCTTCATATGTTAGAATTACGAGGCCCAAATTCTAATATAAAGAAGTGAAGTTATGCTAGAGCCAAAGGTAAAGGTGAAACAGGGCCGCCTGTTTCTCGACAAGCATTTTTCCGGAGAATCCATTGACTATCGCCAGATAATCTCGCTATTTATTCCTCTTCTGGTCGATCAGGCATTTGTAGTTGGTCTGAATCTAGTGAATACAGCGATGATCAGCTCGTCCGGTGTGGCGGCGATCAGCGCTGTGAATATGATAGACTCGCTTAATATTTTTCTGATCAGTGTATTTATCGCAGTCTCAACAGGGGGGACGGTTGTTGTCGCCCAGTATAAGGGGAGCGGTAACGAGCTTATGGTCTCCAAGGCCACTGCAGGTGCGGTATCCTCCGTATCTATGATGGCCTTTTTCATCGGTCTGTTCGGGATTGTATTTCACGGTCCGCTGCTGAATGTACTGTTCGGTGCAGCTTCGCCGGAGGTTATGGACAATGCGAGAACGTACCTGATCGGGAGCAGCTTGTCCTATTTGGGCATTGCTGTTGTAGAAGCCGTATGCGGCGCCCTGCGCGGAATCGGAAGGACGAGGGCGTCGCTGGTACTTTCACTGATTATGAACCTGGTCTATGTGCTGCTGAACTTTGTATTTATCAACGGACTGCATATGGGTGTATTCGGCATGACCGTTGCGATTAATATATCCAGATATTTGGCGGCCGTCTGCGCGCTGGTCTATCTGTTCCGGCTGGACAGCAGCCTGCATGTGAAGATCCGCGATCTGCTGGCCTTGAACTGGACGATGCTCAAAAGAATCCTGTCGATCGGCCTGCCGTTTGCCGCAGAGCAGATGTTTTTTAACGGGGGTAAGATTCTGACCCAGATTTTCATTGTCAGCCTGGGCACCTATGCGATTGCTACGAATGCCATCTCATCTACCCTGGCCGGGGTCATGCAGATTCCCGCCAATGCCTTGTCTCTGACGCTCATTACGGTGGTAGGTCAATGTATGGGCAGCAGGAATGTAAAAGACGCCCGGAAATTCGTCAAATCGTTTCTCTGGTTGTCTTCGGCATCCTTTGTCCTGATGGCCTTGCTTATTTTTCCGTTTTTCCATCCGCTGGTGTCGCTGTTTCATCCACCCGCCGAGATTGTCGGGGATATCTTCCTTGTCTTTCTGATTAATTCGCTGGCTCAGATCCCGCTGTGGTCGGTCAGCTTCATTACGCCTTCGGCGCTTAGAGCGGCAGGAGACTCGAAATTCACCTCCATGGTGTCGATGCTGTCCATGTGGCTGTTCCGCGTAGTGTTGGGATATGTTCTGGGTATCGTACTTAATATGGGCATAGTCGGGGTATGGCTGGCGATGAACTGTGAGTGGGGCGTGCGGGGCTTCATCTTCCTGCGGCGTTTCCTTGGAGAGAAGTGGGTGAAGCACCGGGTCATCTAGATAGACATTGAAACCCTGCTTCCATCCTGAAAAAAATGAGAGACTGCCTCATCCGCTGCATCATACGCGGGCGGAGCAGTCTCTTCTGAGTTAGGGGAGTAGTTGCTTATTGCGCCGGAGCGGGAACCGCTGCGGATGGGAAGAAGTTGGGCAGATACTCCTTATTCGCTTCCAGCATTTCATCAAGCATAGCGATAGCTACCTCGACCGAAGGGACCAGCGGATGGTGAGCCATCGCTTGAATAGCCAGGCTGCGGTCACCGCTTACGGCGGCATCAATTGCAAGCTGCTCGTAGGTTTTGACGGCATGGATGAGCCCTTTGGCCATCTGCGGAATTCTGGTCAGCGGCAGCGGCAGCGGTCCGGTCTTGGTCACGACACAGTTGACCTCGATACTGGCATCCTCCGGAAGAAAGTCAAAGATACCGCGGTTAGCGACATTAAGGGTCTGGATGTCATTGGTGCCGTTGTGCAGCGAACGCATCAGGTTCACCGCCGCCTCGGAATAAAAGGATCCGCCGCGCTGCTCCAGCTGCTTCGGCTTCTCCTTCAGCTCCAGATTGCTGTAGATCTCAAACAGCTCTTCTTCCACACGCTTTACCACTTCGGCGCGGTTTCCGCCTTCCTTGAACGATTTCTGCTGCTCTTCAAGCATCGCATCGGTCATATAGAAATATTTCAGATAATATGAGGGCACGGCGCGCAGCGATTGCAGGAACTCGGGATTCCACTCCCGTGCGGGCACATTCTTTGCACTGTAGCCGGCAGTGTCGGCCAGCATGTCATCCAGCTTGTCTTCGCCTTCGACATCAATGCGGGTGATCCAGTGCAGATGATTCAGGCCGACAAATTCGGCATAGATCCGGTCAGGTGCGGCGTTATATTTGGCCGATACCTCCTTGATCAGCCCGATGGGGGCATTGCAGAGGCCGATGCTCTTCACGTTCGAATATCTCAGTACGGCTTCGGTCACCATTCCTGCCGGGTTGGTAAAATTCAGCAGCCAGGCGTCAGGCGCTAGCTCTTCGATATCCCGGCAGATGTCCAGGATGACGGGGATCGTGCGCAGCGCTTTCAGCATTCCGCCGGGGCCGGTCGTTTCCTGGCCGATGACGCCGTATTTCAGCGGGATGGATTCGTCGCGTCCCCGGGCATCCAGCATACCGACGCGGATTTGTGTACTGACGAAGTCCGCGCCTTCTATGGCTTTGCGACGGTCGGTGGTGAGGTGGACTTCAATCGGCAGGCCGGACTTTTCGACCATGCGTTTAGCCAGACTGCCGACAATGTTCAGCTTGCGTTGTCCTTGTTCAATATCCACGAGCCAGAGCTCGCGGACCGGGAGCTCCTTGTAATGCAGAATGAATCCTTCTACCAGTTCCGGCGTATACGAAGAGCCTCCGCCGATAACGGCAATTTTCAGTCCTTGCTTAGCTGTCAAGATAAATCACTCCTGTCCTGTTGTGATGGGGATAAGTTCGAAATCCTGAAACACACGCATCTTCTCATAAATATCGCTGGTAATGGTGAGGCCGTCCCTTTCCAGGGCTGACCAGACAGCACCGACCACAGGCTCGGTGGATAAGGTGACCACAGCGGCAAGTGGAGCCGCTTCTTGTACGGCCTGGCTGATAGGTCCACGGATCCAGCCGCGGTCGCCCCGGGTGAGCAGGCTTCCGACAAGCACTACGTCGAAGATGTCATTCTCCATGCCCAGCTTGTGAATGACTGCTGCGGCAGCTTTGCCCAGCTCCATGCCTTGGTGCTGCAGAATCGCTAGCGCCGCAGCATCTCCTTCGGCAGCCGCCGGGAACAACAGGCGGGCAGCGTCAAGTGGCACATGCTTGCCGTGATCAAGAAAGTCATTGTACATATCATCCACCCGCTGATAGCCGAGCAGCTTCAGCAGCGGCGCAGTCAGAAGGGTGGGGGATTCCCGGCCGTCCCAGGCGCGGATAACGGTGCGGAACACTTCGATATTCAGCGAGCCGCCGCCGCCGAAGTCGCCGTACATGTAATCGAAGCCGCCGCATTGATAATGCTGGCCCTGCGGATTGCGTCCGGCGGCGTTGGTGCCTGTGCCGCAGATCAGGGCGACCCCGTAAGGCCGGCCTGTACCCGCCCTTAGTCCAATCATCGGGTCGCCGCTGAGTGTATAATTTGTAAATCCGATCCCGCGTATCATCGGGTGGAGGATATCATAATCCGTCTTCCGGTCGGCGCCGGCAAGCCCGAGATAAGCATGCTTGATATCGCCTAACTGCAGCCCGGCTTCCGCCAGTGCGGCGAAGGAGGCTTCGCGAATGCTCGCAGCGGCTTCCGTAGCGCTAATCTGGTGATTGCCGTTGCCGCTCCTGCCCTTGCCAAGCACATTGCCGTGCTCATCGCAGAGCAGGGCATAGGTTTTGCTTCCTCCCCCATCGATCCCCAAGTAGTAAGTCAATGGTCGTCACTCCTAAAGTTTTGTGAGCATCACTTCTCTGAATCTCTTCATACAAAACTGGCTTCGAAAGCATTTGCTTAGTTTCGTGAGCATCACTTCTCTGAATCTCTTCGTACAAAACTGGCTTCGAAAGTCCGCAGGTGGAAAGATTGCAGGTGCGGTTCTACCTGGAAGTGGTGGAGTCACGTACAATCAGCTCCGGATCAATCCGGATGTTAGCACCGCGTTTCATATTTCCGTTGATGCGTCTGAGCAGCATATCGGCGGCGGCAAGCCCGATTTTATCTGCCGGCTGGCGCAAAGTTGTCAGATGCGGGCGCAGCTGTGAGGCGATATAGTGGTCGTCATATCCGACGATGGCCACCTCTTCCGGCACAGAGATGCCGGCCTCCATCAGCGCGTTGATCAACCCCAGCGCGATATTGTCATCCCCGGCAAATACAGCCGTGGGCAGCTTGCCCGCCTGCAGCCAGCGTTTGCCGGTGTCATAGCCCATGCCGATATCGAAATCGCCATGGACAATCTCAAACGGCTCCAGCCCTTTCTCCTGCAGGGCCTGCAGGAAGCCGCCGCGCCGCTCCCGTGTGCTGCGGAACATCTCATGGCCGCAGAGATGGGCGATGGAGGTATGGCCAAGCCCGAGCAGATGGCTGCCCGCCGCATAGCCGCCCTTGAAGTTATCAATGGTGATGGAATAGGCGTCATTCCCCTCCTGCTGATTATCAATCAGCACATAGGGGATTCCCCGCCGTTTCAATTCCACAATATAATTGTCTTCTTCCATCGGGGAGAGCAGAATCAGGCCATCTACCCGGTCCTCCTGAATCAGATAGTGGTTTTCATTGAAGTCGATGCCTGTCGAGATGGAGATGGCCAGGTAGTAGCCGTGCAGGGCAAGCACGTCATTCAGCTCCTTGACCACGGCATCAAAGAAGGAATCCTGCAGTGTCGTTACGATAAGGCCGATAATCCCGGTCTTGCCGCTGGCAAGGCTGCGCGCAGCCGCATTGGGCCGATAATCCAGCTCCTTGATTGCATCCAGCACCTTCTGGCGGTTATTCTCCCGCACCGTCCCGGCGCCATTCAGCACCCGGGAGACGGTGACAACGGACAATCCCGATTTTTTGGCTACATCAAAAATACTTACTTTCATCGCTAGCGCTCCTTGCGGCGGATTTTCCGAAGCTATATTCTATCTCCAGTATACAAGGCTTACGGACTATCCGCTAAACGTCTTATCTCTTAATAATTTCGGTAACTTTCTTCTGAATGACCGGCATCACCTCTTCAAGGGTTTTGTGTCCGGTCTCGACAGGCTGCAGCTCATTGATGAACATATCATTGATCTGCGAATATTTAGTGATGAGGTGGTTGTAGGATTCATAGCCATATTTAACAGCGCCTTCGTATACCTTCTTCACATCCGCGGGATCAATGCCGTCAAAATGTTTGTAGTAGGCTTCTGCTGCTTCGGTGTTCACAGGCGGGTTGCCGCCGCTCAGCTCAATCGATTTCTCCTGAACTTCAGTCGTCAGCAGGAATTTAATCCATTCAAAAGCTTCCTTCGGATGTTTGGAGTCCTTCAGAATCATCAGCGGGTCGACGAACAGGGTGCTGCGCACCTTGTCATTGCCGCCCCATGGCACTGCGGCCACGCCGATGTTGAACGGGAAATCATTGGCTCCCGCGAGGTTCCACGAGCCGCCGATCGACATGCCGATTTTGCCTGCGACGAATGGATCGCCGTTCTGGCCGGCTACGCTTTTGCTCCACTCGGAGTTCGGCGAGACTTTATCCTTGAAGATCAGATCGAACAGCTTTTGGTATGCGGCAATAACCTCCGGAGAATCGAAATGAGTTTCGGAAGGAACGCCGCCATTGGTCCAGGTGTCCTCGGAGTAAGGCTCCGCCCCAAAATACAGCGGCCGCATATCCCGCTCGGCCCAGGTAAAGTCGACACCGTATTGTGTTTTAGCGATATCGTCGGAGACGAGCGTCATTTTTTTTGCTTCCTCAACCATCTTTTCAAACGTCCAGCTCTTATCTTCATAGTCGCTTGGCGGATAGGACAGCTTCGCAGCATCGAACATATCTTTGTTATAGAGCATCAGGGTGACATACATATTGACCGGGATGCCGTAGGTACGGTTGTTTACGGTGTAGATCTTCATCAGGTTATCCGGTATGTGGTAATCTCCGGCTTTGAAGCCTTCCTCCGCGATCAGGTCGGTCAGATCAAGCAGCATGTCTTTGTTGTAATATTCCGCGAACCCGCCGTAGCCGTAGTGGCTGGTGACATCGGGAGATTTGCCTCCGGCAATCAGCGTCTGGAGCTTGCTGTCAAACTGCTCATACGGCGCTTTCTCTACCTTGACCTTGATGTTCGGGTGCTCCTTCTCGAAATCGGGAATCAGCTTCTCGATAAAGGTGCGGTCTTCCGAATCAATCGTGTAATGGGTAATGGTCACTTGTTTCTCTGAACCGCCGGAGTCTCCGGTGTTTTTGTTTCCCGGGGCCACATTGCCTGCCGACTTGCCTCCTCCGCAGCCTGACAGCATCACCATCAAGGCCATGGACGCTGCAAGCAGCAGGGCGAATGACTTCCTTGTACTGTTCCTTTTCATGAGCGAATCCCTCCATCATTTCAAGTATATTTGGCCGCCAAGAGTACAGCGGAGATTACTTGATGCCTGTCAGTACTATGCCTTCCACGAACTGCTTCTGGGCCACCGCGAACAGGGTGACGATTGGAACCATAGCCAGCACGGAGGCGACCATCAGCAGATGCCAAGGCGGGATGCGGAACCGCGACGAGGTGAGCGAGGCCATGCCGACCGGCAGTGTGAATTTGTCCGAGGAGCTTAAGTAGAGTACCGGTGTGAGCAGATCATTCCAGCTGTAAATAAAAGCGAAGATGGCGACGGTCGCCAGTGCCGGTGCGGACAGCGGCAGCGCAATGGTACGCCACATCTTCAGTTCGCCGCAGCCGTCGATCCGTCCGGCGTCGAACAGCTCCTCGGGCAGCGTAGAGAAGAATTGCCGCAAGAGGAAGATGTTGTAGGCGGAACCGAAGAATGCAGGCACGACCAGCGGCAGGAAGGTGTCGATCCAGTTCATTTTGGAGAAGAGCACGAACTGCGGGATCATGATCGCCGGGTAGGGCAGCATCATCGTGCTCAGCAGCAGGGCGAACCAGAGCTGGTTGCCCCGGCCTCTGTATCTGGCGAAGCCGTAGGCCACCAGTGCCGAGGAGAGCAGGGTGCCAATGACGGTGAGTCCGGCGATGATCAAGCTGTTCTTATACAGTGTGCCGAACTGCAGCGTATCAAAAATCTCCGTGTAATTGCTCCAGGCCCAGCTCTCCGGGAGAAAGGTCGGCGGAAATTTCAGCATTTCCCGCTTCGATTTCAGGGAGGTCGAGACCATGAAGAAGAGCGGAAGCAGCATAAGGAAGGTTGTAATCAGCAAGGTAATGAAGCTGGCGATCTTTACGGGATCCGCCTTCCGCCGGGAATGGGAAGTTGGCACCCGGGGGCTGGTAGCCTTGACGGTACTCATCGGCGTTCCCCTCCTTCGTAATGAACATAACGGTTTGACAGCTTCATAATGATGGCCGTGAACACCAGAACGACGATCAGTAGCACCCAAGCCAGAGCTGACGAGTACCCTGCCCGGTATTCCTTAAAGGCGGTGTTGTACAGATTGTAAACATAGAACCACGTGGAATAATTGGGACCGCCTTGCGTCATGACGAACGCTTGGGTAAAGACCTGGAAGGAGTCGATCAGGCCCATAATCAGCTGGAAAAGCAGTACGGGAGAGATCATCGGCAGCGTAATGTTCTTGAAAATTCTAAAGCGTCCCGCACCGTCCAGTCTGGCGGCTTCAATTAGGCTGGACGGCACGCCCTGCAGCCCCGCAAGGAAGAGAATCATACCGGATCCGGCTGTCCAGAAGGACATGATGATCAGGGCATACAGTGCGGTGTCCGGACTCATCAGCCAGGCCGGGCCGTGAATGCCAAACCAGGAGAGCATGTAGTTGAAGAGGCCGATCTGTGGATTGAAGATCCAGTACCAGAGTAGAGACATCGCGACGCCTGATACCATGCTGGGAAAATACATTGCTGTCCGGAAGAAGCCCCGCAGGGGAATCGTCTGGTGCAGCAGCAGCGCAAAGCCGAGAGCCAGCAGCATCTGTACCGGAACACTGATAAAGGTGTATCTAAGCGTGACCGTTACCGACTTCCAGAACAGATCATTGTGAAACATTTCAGTGTAGTTGGCCAGGCCGATGAACCTGGGAGGGTGAATAATGTCGTAATCGGTGAAGCTGTAGTAAAGCGATGACATGATGGGGTACAGCGCGAAGACCAGGAAACCGATAAGCCAGGGCGAAATAAACAGATACATGTAGAACGTCCGACGCCTGCTCTCACTCTTAATCACGGACACACCAACCTTTCGATCCTAAAAGTATAAGCGCTTTAACTTTTGCCGTAAATAAATGTCGTAAAAAGGCAATATAACTGTATTTATTATTTATAAAGTTTAACCGCTTTAACTTTTAAATCCACCTGATGACATTATCATAGTGGATGAACCGGAAATAATCAACCCTTATTTTATTGAATAAAGCGCTACCAGTTAAATAAAATAACATTCGGTATAGTTTTTTATATTTTATTGCTGAAAAAAACATGAATATTTCATACAAGTGTAAGGTTATATAACTCAGTAGTGTGAATTGGGCGGGGTTTGTTTGATGCCGATTTGCTTTCCTGACTAGAATCCACTGCCAAAGTGGAGCTTTTATTCCATGGATTACTGATATTACTTCAAAAAAACAGGTACCCTCCTTATAAAAAGGACGGTACCTGTTACGTATCATTTCAAAATTCTATTTCTCGCCGAAACGGATACCGTCCTGTTGAGGACGGCGAAGCCGTTTCCACTTGTTTACCGCGTGTTTCCGTTCCACTGCTCATCGCCCGAAAGATATTTCTCGGTCAATACGGACAACAACTCGATGCCAACCTGATTCTGTCCACCTTCAGGGATGATGAGGTCGGCGTATTTCTTGGAGGGCTCGATAAACGCCTCATGCATTGGCTTTACCGTCGTCAGATATTGCGTGTGGATGGAACGGATGGTCCGGCCGCGTTCTTCAATATCCCGCAGCACCCGGCGGAGAATACGCACATCCGGGTCTGTATCCACAAATACCTTGATGTTCAGCTGTTCCCGCAGCTTCTCATCGGAAAGCACATGCAGCCCTTCGAGAATAACAATGTTGTTGGGCGCAAGCTCAACCGTCTTGTCAGTGGAGCGGGCATGAACTGTGAAGTCATACACAGGAGCGTACGCAGCTTGTCCGGCTTTCAGACAATCCAGATGCTCAATCAGCAGTTCCGTATCGAAGGCCAGCGGATGATCGTAATTGATTGCTCCGCGCTCAGCCATGCTGAGGTAAGAATGGTCTTTATAGTAGTTATCCTGAGATATGAACGTCACTTTGTCTGTTCCCAGACGGTCAATGACGGAGCGAGCTACTGTCGTTTTGCCGGAACCGGTCCCGCCGGCGATACCAATAATAAGCATGGTGTTTTAATAAACCTCCCTAAGCGATTGCCTTTGCAATTTCAATATTGTAGCACAGCGGTCAATTTATTTCACCTCGGTACGGGGAATAAAACGTGAACATTCAAAAAATTCAGGAGTTTTGGCCTGAAATGATATAATTTAAGATATTTGATGCAGATGCTGGCATAAATGAAGGGAGAATTTACCGGGATGAGTGAGACAAAATCACTGCTTGAAGCCTTTAACGCCACGGCTGTGAAGTTGGCCGGACACGGGAAACGCGACATTGAAGTATTGAAAGAGGCCTTTGCCGGAGTGGATGGACAGACGGACAGCGATATTTACGGAGGGGGCAGGCTGATCGAGGATTTCCAGGCCGAAATGGCGGAAGTTCTCGGGAAGGAGACGGCGGTCTTTTTCCCCAGCGGAACCATGGCCCAGCAAATTGCGCTTAGAATCTGGTGCGACCGCAAAGGGATGAAGACGGTAGCGTATCATCCTTTATGCCATCTGGAGATTCATGAGCAGGACGGGCTTAAAGAGCTGCATCATATCGAGCCGCTGCTTCTTGCGGATAAGGACAGCTTAATTACACTGGATGATGTGAAGAACATCGGAAGAGATATTGCTTGTCTGCTGCTGGAGCTGCCGCAGCGCGAAATCGGCGGCCAGCTGCCCGAGTATGCCGAGCTTGAAGCCATTTCCGCCTATTGCCGCGGGCAGGGCATTATCCTGCATCTCGATGGCGCGAGATTGTTTGAGGTGCTGCCGTATTACGGGAAGACGGCGGCTGAGGTATGCAGTCTGTTTGACAGCGTATATATCTCCTTCTATAAAGGGATTGGCGGCATCGCCGGTGCCATTCTCGCGGGCAGCAGGGAGTTTACAGAGGAATCGAAGATCTGGAAACGGCGGCATGGCGGCGACTTGGTCAGCCTCTACCCGTACATTGTCCCGGCCCGCTATTATTACCGGCAGAGAGCCGGCAAGATGGGACAATACTATGAGGAGGCCAAGGAGCTTGCTGCTTTGTTGGGCGGCTGCCATAAGGTGTCCACGCTTCCGCAGCAGCCGGTCTCGAACATGTTCCATGTCCATTTTGCCATGGCCAAGGAGCAGCTTGAGCCGATACTGGTTACAGTGTATGAGCAAACCGGAGTGGGGCTGACTGCATCGCTGAGGGAAACAGGGGAAACCTCCTGTTTTTTTGAGATGCATATCGGTGACCGCTATGGCAGTATCCCCAAAACAGAGCTTGGCGCAGCGGTTAAGCTGCTAGATCAACTGATAAAGCAAGCGTAACAAGGTTCAAATGGCATCCTCCCGATGAAGGAGGGTGCTGTTTTTTGTCTTGCAATAGTTTGCTTTTGTCATTATACAGGGTATTGGTTACACGAAAAAAAGACACCCTGTGAGGTGTCTGGTTACTACATTAGTATGGGCGCAGTCGAAGTTACCGGTTGAGCAGCGAGCGAACGAAGGATACCCGCAACAGCTGCTTTTTCATCAGCTTGGTGCGGAACTGGCGCTTCAGCTGGCTGTAAGCCTTTGGGGAATGGCTGCTGGCCCAGCTATACATGAACTTAAAGTCGGTATGACTTTTGGCCGAATTCATCAGGTAGTAAGAGATCGTGTCATACACATTGTGGTTGAACCACTCGTTCATTTCCTGCTTGTTGTAGCCGTAGCGTTCAATCGCCATATTGCGGATAAGCCGCTTCTCCTCCAGGTTCTCGATCAGGAACGACTGGCTGAGATGAAAGGTGATGTTATTGCCATGAATCCGGTACACCCCGGCCAAACAATCGATGAACCCGGCATCGCCGATCAGCAGGGCACGCAGGTAAATCGAGGCATCGTTGACCATGTTCATGTTCAGGATGTCCATGCTCATCAGCGCTTCGCGTTTGAAGACTGTGGTTAGTGTAGAGGCAGGTTTGGGATAACCCTTCTGCTCGAAATTCATGAAATAATCTTTTTTGCCGGTAATGCTGGCCAGCTGCAGGCTGGAGATCGTGAGCTTCCGGCTTTTGGAGTATTCCAGAAATACGTTTGCGGCCACAAATGATACCTCAGGATGCGTCAGGTGAAAATTCACAGCTCTGCTTAAATAACTGGAATCAATCAGATAGTCGTCATCATCGAGGAACAGAATATATTCACCGTCTCCATGAGCGGCAAAAGCCTTACGCCGGTTATTCCCCGGCCCGCTGTTGGTTTCATTCTGCATGAGGATGACACGCGGGTCACCGCCAAAATTCGTGTGCATCATCTCGCCCGTGCCATCGCTGGAACAGTCGTCAATGACGGTAATTTCTTTATGGGGATAATCCTGCCGCAGAATGCTCTGAATCGCCTGATGCAGGAAGTCTTTTCTATTATAAGTAGTGATAATGACGCTGACCTTCGGATAAACAGCAGGATCGGCGGATTCAGGCAGCAGGTTCTCTGTTTCCCCGGTTCCGCTGCTGAGTCTGGCAAGCTGCGTAAGCAGTCCCTCAATCGTATTCAATTCAATATGAAATTGGCGCAATAAATAGTACTCCAGCGCATCCTCAGCCGCTCTCCCCGCCAAATAAGCCTCGATCACTTCAGTCAAGGTTGCCAGATGTTCCTGGATCGCGGGTGCGCTTTCCTTGCTGCTAATCTCCCGACCCCGGCGTACAATGGCTTCGCGTGACAGCTCTTCGGCGGAGAAATGCTGAATATCGTCATGGAGCTGATGGAGTAATCGGTAGCCGGCCTGTTGCAATTCCTCGCTGTGATCCATATTCAGCCCTCCTCAAAGTTTTGTTAGCACTCTGCTTCATTGATGTACTTCGTGCAAAACTTGCTACGGAAGCATATGCTTATGTTTTGTCATAAATATCGAACCGGAAGATAATCCTGCAGCGCCGCCGCCGTCTGTATAAGTGTATTTAGTGCAACTATAGGGTGCTCACACAGGGACTTTTGAGTAATAACTGCATTTTGTGCAGTTAAAACTAGCGATGCGGTTCGTTTTACCCGAAGTCAGTCTATTTAAGTGTACGGAATACAACTACTTCTCTTTTCGCCCCAAAATACCCGATTTTAGTTGTATAAAGTGCAATTAAAGCGTGGCATTCAGTAAATTAGCGCTCATCTTACGCAACTCCCGCATCCTGCGCGCCCCCACACATCAAACATCACACATCTCATACATTCCACTCCGCTTAAGCCTGCCCAGCCGTAACTTTACGCTTCAGCTTGAGCTTCGTACGGAAGCCTTTGAGATAACCCCAAGTATAGAGGAATACCTCGCGTTCCATCAGCGATCCGACCAGGAAATAGATGGGCAGGATGATGATGCCGAGCAGCACAGCCCACAGAATCACGCCGGTGTATGAGGTGATGCTGAGGTCGAGCTTGGTGGTGACAAAAACGATGGCAGCGAAGACCGCAACATTGGTCAGCCATCTGCGGAAAGTGATCCATGGACTGCGCTCCAGCAATACCCGGCTGGCATACACGACAATATCAATGGAACGGTACAGCAGCGCGGCGATGGTGCCCATCAGCACGCCATAAATTCCGAAGAAGATGACGAAAATGATTGAAGCCCCCAGATTGATCGCCGACTCCATAATGGAGCGGAACTGGGTGTTTCTGAAATGTCCGGCAATCGTAATGATATTGTTGGAGGTGGTGCGGGCATTGGTCAACAATTTAATCACCACGAATAGAACCGGCAGCCAGGCATTAATATAGTTCACATCGTTGACGCCGGCCGTGTACAGTTTCATGAACGGCAGGATGATGATATAGACAACGGTCAGAATGGCAAAGATGAGACCCATGAAATAGACCTCGTAAGCATCATAGAACTTCACGAAAGCCTCTTTGCCCTCATGGTAGCTCTGGCCCAAGGCGGCCTTTATGCTTCCGTTGACCGTCTGAACGATGTTGTCGACAATGGTGAAGATCATGTTGTACATCACGTAGATGCTGACGATCTTCAGGTTCGTAAATATAGTCAGAATCAACACGTCTGTATTGCGGAAGATGAGATAGGAAATCTCATGCACCATAACCGAATTCTTCTGGCCAATGGCTGCAAAATCCGGCTTGTGGCTGAGGTCGATCCACTTATAATATTTCTTCGAATAGAAATAGAAAGCGACGATCTGCAGCAGGGTGAGCACGAAGAACGAAGCCTGCACGGCAATGATATTCACACCCTGCAGCAGCAGGATGATCCGCACGACATTGTTCAGAATATTTGCGATGGTGACGATGGACGTCTCCACATAGCTTTTGCCCTCGGCGATCAGCAAAATTCTGAATTTGCCCTGAAAGTAATAGTTGATGGCTCCGCCCAGACCCGAGAATAAAATAATCGCCATGATGCTCACTTTGTTGATCTCCGAGTGGATGACCAGCGGATAAATGACTGCAAGCAATACGACGGAGATAAAATAGTACATTCCCGTTTTTTTATAATAGCTGGAGGTTGCCGCGAGAATCGAATTGATATGACCCCGGTCATTGTTGGCTATCGGCTTATACAGAGCCTGCAGCGAAGCTGCACCGACCCCGGCTTCAAGCAGGGCGAAGTAACTGATGATCTGCACGATGGATGCAATGAGACCATTGGCTTCCGAGCCGTAGTTGACCATAATCAGTCTTGGAATGAAGAAGCCGAGAATAATTGTGATCACCTGGCTGGTAAGGCCAAAGCCGAGGTTCAGCAGGCTCCGTTTAGCTTTCATAGCTTCTTCTCCCTTCCATAAACGGTGCCGGTGACAGATAAGCGTCCAATTGTTCAAAATGCTTCTCTGCCTGATTTGCCTGCAACGTCACGTCAAGCCGGTTAGTGGCCATGCTGTCATACACCTCTTCCGGCGTAAGCTCGGCCAAATGGGCGAAATCGGTGTATTTTCCGGTAAAATAGGCATCCTGCATGACATTGACCATCTTGCTGCTGTAGGCCACCGGGAAGACAGGCTTGTCAAACACCCAGCCGAGAATCATCGCATGGAACCTGGAAGCGACAATACAGCTGGCACCTGCCAGCGCGGCGAGGATGTCATCTATGTTTGTTTTATAGAGGTGAACATGGGTCTGCTCCTGAAATTCTGCCGGAATCAGACCGAGAATTTGCCCAATGGCTTCCTGGTCGCCTTCATGCTGGCAAAATGACATGAAATGCACGGCATAACCCTGCTTGATGAAATAGATTGCAACATCTTTCATTTTTTCATAATAGAGGTTGTCAAAACCGCTTAAGTTCTTGGACGACGGCTTAATCACCGAAATCGCAATCGTTTGGCCCGCTGGAGGTTTTTGTCCGGATGAGGTTTTGTTTGCGTTATATTTCAGCTGGAAGATAATATCCGGAGCCATTCGGACATTGCCCAAATCCTTAAATAAATCATAGGAGTATTGCTCTCTGAAAGAGACGTCGGTATATTCCGGGAAAATCCGCCGGTGCACCTGGTAATACTCATCATCCGTAAAGGGACCAAAATTGGCGCCCATCAAATAATACGGCTTGCTCTTGTTGCGCATGGCTTCCGCGTTCGCCACATATTCCGCCCAGTGTTCTCCCTGCATAAAAATAGACCCGCCGATATGTACGGTTCCATCTGACTGATCACCCAGAAATCTCTGCAGAAAGTTGTTATGCAGCTTTAATTTTCTGAAGACATAATTAATTCCCCGGAACAGGACGGAGTCCGAAGCATAGACCTTGAGGTTCTTGATATCCTTGAATACCAGCTTATATAAACGGGGAGCAATGATCATAAACCGGGTATCCGGATACCTTTCGCAGAGTACCTTGATAAACAAATCATCGCCCAAATTGAATTCTGTATATGCGCTTACCATCATCTTCTTCATATCTTAATTTCCTTTCTGGTGATCATGGTTTTGAGCTTATGTTTGAACTGGAGCCAGCTTCTGTCCATGTGGATCAACCGCGCATATAAAGGCGGGGAAATTAAGAAGGCTTTGATTCTAAAAGCGAGCTGTCTGTCATCCCCGCTGTAGCGTTTCATAATGAGCAGCATCTCGTGGTTCAAATGAGGGTAGGTCTTCTCAATGTCATGAAGCAGGTCACGCATGCGGATTCCCGAAGTGCCGTTCAGGCAGGTCTTGAGATTGTAAAAGTAGTTCTCCGTCATCTCCCGGGTCAGGAGGAGCTCCGAGATGGTGCCGGCCTCATTGAAGGGATGGGCTTTGAAGTATTCATCCACCCGCTTGAAGGCATCGACGACATCGAATTTGTTCACATTATACGTGCCTGTAATGGATGACGTCCTTTGCACATAATAGGATAATACGTCGGGGATCGAGATCACCCGTGACGCTCTGGATAAGGCTTTATAGATAAATTCCTGATCCTCTCCGTTCACACAGCGCTCCGTGTAGCGGATGCCGTTCTTCAGGAGAAAGCTCCGCTTGAAGGCAATGCTTCCGGTCCAGATTCTCAGGCTTTTGTGTACAAAAATATTTTGCAGCGCCTCGCTTCCCGTAGTGTCGGACTGACCGGAAGTGAAGCTTACAATTGTCGACTGATCCTCCCGGACGAGGTTATAGCCCCAGCAGACCACATCCGGATCCGTGGTCCGCGTGGCGCCCTCGATACTCAGCACCAGGCTGCCGTCGGCGTAATCGTCTCCGTCCAGGAACAGCACATAATCTCCTGTAGCTGAAGCCAAACCGGTGTTTCTTGCGGCGCTCACTCCGGAATTGGGAGTGCGGATCAGCTTCGAGCGCAGATCAGGATGCTTCTCCAGGAAGTCGGCGGCCACCTCATACGTCCGGTCTATTGAGCCGTCATCGACCATAATCAGCTCGAACCTCTTTCCGCTCTGTTCCAGGAGTGAGAGCAGCAGAGGTGTTAAATAACGTTCTAAATTGTACATGGGCACTACAATACTCACACTCATGCGGCCACTCCCTTCCTGAGGTTTGATGGATTAACCGGCGGTTTGCCTGGAAAATATTTCTCTCAGCCCTTTTTTGTAGCCGCTGATGGCAGCTGTATTCTTCTTAGGCTGTTCCCGCAAAATCAGATAGAGCGTCGTCCAGACCAGGGCGAGATAACCGACAGGTCCCGAACGTTTATCCTTGAGCAAATGCACATGGTTCAGCACTCTCATATAAGCTACATTCTCAAGATTGTCTCTGGAGGCCGGGGACTCATGATGCAGGAGTTTAAGTTCGGGATTGATATAAAGGGGGCCGGAACCTTGCGCGATACGGGACATAAGAATGTCTTCACCGACGCTGTAGCTTTGGAGCCAGGGGACGGGTTTGAGGTCTTGAATGGCCTCTTTCTTGAAGGACATGTTGCAGCCGTGCTGGAACTCTGTCTTGAAGATCTTCCGTGCCTTATGCCAATTGTACATGGAGCCGGCCTGGCCGCTTAAGGAAAGCTTGCCGCTCGATAGAGATTGCTGGAAGGAGAGCAGACAGCGGATCGTGCCGAGGAAGCTGTTGCGCATCCCGATGGCGACCCCGCCGACACCTGCGCAGTTCGGATGGTCGAGGTAGGTTTGGATTAAAGTGGCCAGGTAATGATCGGGGATTTCGACGTCGTCATCAAGGAAGAGGATCTTGTCCATGGTAGACAGCTCCACCGCCTTGATTCGGGACAGCCATAATCCCCGTTCAGTTTTGCTGTGGTACAAAAGGGGGTAACCGCAACCGGCCAATAAGGCTTCGAACCCCTTGAGGGTTCCTTCGGGAATCTCTCCGTCATCAATGATAATGACCTCTATAGGATACGTCCGGCCTATGCTTTGTTTAGTTATAGAATGAATGCACCGTGTCAGGTCCTGTACCCGGTTCCTCGTGCAGATAGCCACTGACAATCCTTGCATATACTCCACTCCCTTATCCGATTCTCCCATCTATATTAATCATAATAATCTTGGGATTATAAGCTAACTTAAGCTTACTATTGGCAGAGAAAGGTTGTATATACTACTTTAGTTTACTTATTGACCACCATGGAGCAGTTTGTCGAAGGCGTAAAATGTCCTGACTAAATGGTTTGGGGACCTGGCGGAAGTTTCTCCGATATATTAGATTATAACTGGCATCCTCAACGGCTATGAAGGACGGGTACGTACCGTCCAACCGGTAGCCTGACACGCGCTGAAGCCGTAAAGGTTGTCAATCGTCTGTTCGGACGCGGACCGTTATACGGTGTCACCACACCAAGCTGGCCTGACGTATCAACGACACACTGGGCTTATACTGAAATTGAGGAAGCTTCCAATAACCACACGTTCACTGTGCGGATTGAAGGTGGAGAAACGCTTAGTCAATAAAATCATATAAGTACGAAGAAGGCCGTAGCCCATCAGTGGGCTAACGGCCTTCTTTTTTACTGAAAATACGGAAAGGTGTTATGAAGCATGCAGCTATTAATTAATTTCTATCGTCAGGGAGCTGGCGAAATGTTCTCCTGGCGGCAGGGTGACAATGCCTTCTTTTTCCGAAAGCTCGCCTTCGAAGACATCACTGTCTGCGAATCCCTGCCAAGGTTCGATGCAGACAAAAGGTGCATTCAGCGGCTGCCAGATGCCGAGATCCGGGAAGCCTTCGAAGGATACGGCAACGCTTTTTCCGGTAAGTCTGCTTTTCAGCGTGATCTGCCGGGAGGTTACATTCTGGAAAATGAGCGCGCCGTCCTTGAACATTTCATGGGATAATGGAAGGCTGCGCTCTTCCCTCAGCACAGGCTCCGATTTACGGCTGATCCGAAGTCCGGCGTCATTCAGGAACTCCCGGTCGAGGTTTTCGGTCTCGGAGAACTCGAGCGCATAGTCGCTGAAGCTTCCGTTCTCATCCAGCGGGCAGTTAAATGCAGGATGTGTGCCGAGCTGGAAGGAGATGTTCCCTCCATCAATGTTCTCCACCCGGTAATCCAGCTTAAGAGTGCTATCGTTCAGCGTGTATGTAATATACAGGTTGAACTGAAACGGATAGCTGGACAGGGTATGCTCGCTGCTGGTGAGAAGGAAGACCGCACGGGACTCGTCCGCTTCAACGACTCTAAATTCGCTGCGTCTGGCAAAGCCGTGATTGGCAAGCTTATACGCATGTCCACCAACCTTGATCTCTCCGTTCCGGACAGCCCCGATAATCGGGAACAGCACCGGAGAACGGCCTGTCCAATAGGCGGCATCGCCGCTCCATATATATTCAGTGCCTGTGTCTTTTCTGGTGAAGCTGACAAGCTCCGCTCCGAGGGTACTGATCTCAGCCTGTGCTGAGCCGCTGCGCAAAATGGTGTTCATAAGATTACTCCCCTTTCACAATGGTTGGCCAGCCCGTCTTCCTTGCTGACAGCTCATATTCTAACAGACTTCCTTAGCGGCGTTGTAACACATCGTGAACAATTCAGAAAAATAATTATTACAGTGTGTAAAATGACAATCTGACGCAATGGTATAACATATATAGAAAGCAATGAATCTGTATAAGTATGCGTTCAAAATGGAGGGATAGGCCCATGCAGCTTAAGCAAATATTCGTGAACGGTGAGAGATTGAAGGATACGATTGAGGCCTTTGCCGATTTTGGACGTACGGACAATAACGGAGTTACCCGGTTGTCGTTGTCGGAGCAGGATGTGAAGGTGCGGAATTACTTCGTTGCGTGTTGTGAAGAGCTGGGTATGTCGGTCAAAGTGGATGATATGGGCAACATGTACGCCACGCTCGCAGGAACGGAAGCAGGGCCGCCTGTGGTGATTGGCTCGCATCTGGACACGGTCAAGAAGGGCGGCCGCTTCGATGGTGTACTTGGCGTCATAGCTGGCCTGGAAGTAGTACGCACTCTGGTTGACCATGGCATCAAGCCCCGGCTACCGGTGACGGTGATGAATTTCACCAATGAGGAGGGTGCACGCTTCGAGCCTTCGATGATGGCCTCCGGCGTATTGTCCGGGAAGTTCGGCAAGGCGGAAATGCTGAAGAAAAAGGACCCGGCAGGGGTGACCTTCGGAGAGGCATTGGAAGCGAGCGGCTATGCAGGAGAGGCTGCGAACCGGATCAAGCAAGCTGCTGCATATCTGGAGCTGCATATCGAGCAGGGACCTGTGCTGGAGAGAGAAAATCTCGCCATTGGCCTGGTCGACTGTGTCGTAGGCATGGCCTGCTATGAGATTGAAGTGACGGGTGAATCGGATCACGCCGGAACTACGCCGATGGATATGCGCAAGGATGCCTTGTTTGCCGCCACCGACCTGATTGCGGAGCTGCGGAGCAAGCTGGGTGTGCTGGATTCGGAGCTGGTTTATACAATGGGCAGAATGAACGTGTTGCCTAATATTCATACGGTCATTCCTAATAAGGTGATTTTTACCGTCGAGGCTAGACATAAGGATATGGATATTGTTCGTGAGGTTGAGCATATTATAGGCGGCCTACCCGAAGGGCTGCTGGAGTGTTCGGTGTCCAAGACCAAGCTATGGGGACGCGATACCGTGTGGTTCGATCCGGAGATCTGCGCTTTGACTCAGCAGGCAGCATCGAGGCTGGGTTACAGCAGTAAAAAGATGGCCAGCGGAGCAGGGCATGACGCGCAGTTTGTGGCCGGATTTCTGCCATCGGCAATGATTTTTGTGCCCAGCGTGAACGGGAAAAGCCACTGTGAAGAAGAACTTACCTCCTATGAAGAATGCGAAAAAGGGGTAAATGTTGTACTGGAAACGGTACTGGCTGTATTATCTAAGTAACTCATGTTATTAAACATAACATTAAATTTGAATTTCTCTTAAATCCTTCCTATGACCGGCACGTTGCCCAACTTCTTAACAAAATAATTCAGTACGAAAGACACCTGGGCTGGTGTCTTTTTTTGTGACCGGGATTCACCGGTTTGCTATATACACCAATGCTTTGGTAAAATGATCAACGGGTGTCCATCACCTCCATTGTGTAAAAACACAATCATGGCAGATAAAGTTTTTATTTTTCACCAAATTGTCTTGAGAAATCACATGTTATAATTCTTTACATAAGAGAAACACATAAGACGGGAGCGATTAACGATGATTATTGGTGTACCCAAAGAGATTAAAAACAATGAGAACCGCGTAGCCATTACCCCTGCCGGAGTAGTCAGCCTGGTAGCCGAAGGACATAAAGTGCTGGTAGAAGCCGGAGCTGGAGCAGGCAGCGGATTTCTGAATGAAGAATATGCTTCCGCCGGAGCGGAGCTAATCACCGAAGCTTCTGCCGTATGGGCAGCCGCCGAAATGGTGATGAAGGTGAAAGAACCGCTGGAAAGCGAATATGGCTACTTCCGCCCGGGCCTCATCCTTTTCACTTATTTGCACCTTGCCCCGGAACCGTCCCTCGCCGCCGCATTGAAAGATAGAGGCGTCTTCGCCATCGGCTATGAAACAGTAGTCCATGAGCGTACCCTGCCGCTACTTACGCCAATGAGCGAAGTGGCCGGACGGATGTCCGTGCAGCTCGGGGCACAATTTCTGCAAAAGAACTACGGCGGACAAGGCATTCTGCTCTCTGGTGTTCCCGGCGTCAGCAGAGGCAAGGTCAGCATTATCGGCGGTGGGGTAGTCGGCACAAACGCAGCCAAAATGGCGATTGGCCTGGGCGCGGAAGTGACGATTGTTGACCTCAGCGCGGACAGACTCCGCCAGCTGGACGATATCTTCGGCGCACAGATTAATACGCTAATCTCCAACCCGTACAACATTGCCAAAGCGGTTGCTGAAGCGGATCTGCTGGTCGGCGCAGTGCTGATCCCGGGTGCGAAAGCTCCGAAGCTGGTCACTGAAGAAATGGTTAAGTCGATGAAGCCGGGCTCGGTCATTGTTGACGTGGCGATTGACCAAGGCGGTATCGTTGAAACCATCGACCGGGTCACCACACATGATAATCCGGTATTTGAGAAATATGGCGTACTGCACTATTCGGTAGCAAATATGCCGGGCGCTGTAGCCAAAACCTCAACGATTGCATTAACCAATGTTACAGTTCCTTATGCGCTGCAAATTGCCAATAAAGGGGTATTCCAGGCGATTGAGGACGATGCCGGCTTGAAGAGCGGTGTCAACGTGGCCAATGGAAAGATCACCTGCCAGGCCGTAGCGGAAGCTCTCGGGGAAGAGTACTTCACGGTAGAGAAAGCGTTAGAACAAAAGTTCACTCTGATCTAATTTATAGAACCGAAAAAAGAGCAGAAGGTTAATCTTAAGCAGTCCGGTGAAATTGCCGGGCTGTTTTTGTTGCCGGGTTTGGGTAGGAAATCGAAAATTTGAGGGGAGTTAGCGATACACTCATCATTTACTTCAGGACATGTTAGGTTTTCTTTCATCACCCTATAGTCAGCCGCTGCTCGGAGTACTATAATGTAATCACTCTATAGCGCAAGATTCGGCTATTCTTCAGGTTGGGGTGGGAATATGACAAATTCAGAGCCAATATTTGACCGTTTTTTTGACAGCATGGAATCCTTGGCGGATACCCTCAGCGAATCCCTTCAGTCCCAGGTAACGATTGAAGACAGCAACCACCATGTCATCGGCTACAGCTCCCATGAGTTTGAAAGCGACCCGGCCCGCATCTCCACCATTATCGGCAAACGTGTTCCGAACACAGTCATTATTGGCCTCCGAAAAAAAGGTGTGATGCATCAGCTGGAGAACGCCGCACATCCGATCCGTATTCCGGCGGTTATGGAGGTTGGGCTGGGGCCCCGGCTTGCCATGTGCATCAAACACCAGCAGGAAATCCTCGGCTATATCTGGGTTGTGGACCGGGGAAATCTGGCCTCAGGTCATGCGGAGAGCATTGTGGAGAAGGCCGCCGGCATCGCCGGGCGTTATCTGCTGAAGCAGCGCGGGTGGAAGATAAAGCAGGACAAGACACATGAAGATTTCTTCTGGAAGCTGCTGACCTCGCACTATGAAAATGAGCCGCGCATCCGTCAGGAAGCGGAGAGCGGGTCGATCCTGTTACCGGAAAGCTACTATATCGGTGTGCTGGAGAGCAACCGGGTGATCGACGAGCGTTTTCTGCTGAGGTTTCGCCAGATGATGGACACCTATGCCGGGCAGCGCCTGCTGTTTTTGACGGCGGAGCAGAACCGGCTGATTATTTTGTTTTCGTTTCTTTTTCCGGTAGAAGGGACAGAGAGGCTGGCTTCATTCGTGCACAAGCTGATCCGCGATATGGGCAAAAGTGAAAGCTGTACGCTAGCGGCAGGCTGCAGCCCGGGATACCGGGAATATACCTCGGCAGCTGTCGCCTACCGGGAGGCCCTGTCCATTCTGGAGCTTAAAAAGCTGCTGCCCTATCATGCCCGCGAGCTGCTGCTGTATGAGGAAGTCGGCTTCTGGGCGTATATTCCGGCCATTATGGAGCAGAAACGCAGCATGACCCGCCGAAGCGCACTGCTGTATCCGCTGAAGGAGCATGACCGTGAACACAAAAGCGATTTACTGAAAACGATCGCCGTCTACTTGTCGTTGAACGGCAATCTGAAGGCGTCCGCCGCATTTCTGCATATCCATACCAACACATTAATGTACCGGCTGAACCGGATCGCCGAGATTACGGGCAAAAGCCTCAAAGAGACCGACTACCGGACCTCCATCTATTTGGACATCCTGACCGAAGAGACCGCACGGGTGAACCGCTGGTTTCTGGAGGAAGCCGGCAGCTCCGAATAAAGTGCCTGAAGTTTATCTCGATAAATTTCAGCTCCCCCGCACCAACCGAAGTCCCGACACGTACAATAACCTATATTTTGTGAACTTAAGATGAAAGGGGCAGTGCAGAATGGGGATTGGATATGGACCCGGAGATCCGTCGTTTGAACGGAGCATGCGGGCGGGAATTATCGCGGCGGCGGAATCCATGAATGCCGGCGGAACTGACTTTTCCAACTTTAAGAACTCCCGCTGCAATCCAAGGTATTGGACCCGTACGGACAACGGCGGATTTCAGTTGAAGGAAGGTGTCGCACCCTCGGCGGCAATCAATGATATTTTTGAGAACGGATCTCTCTATGCATTCGAATGCGCGATGGCTATGGTGATGATTCTTTATAAAGCGACGATCGGGGCGATCGGGGACGCCGCCTTTGACCGGCATTTCGGAGACATCTTCCTGTGGGACTGGAATTATGACAGCAATCTGCAGATGATTACTACCTTCGAGAAGTCTGATATGCTGCCAGGAGATGTGGTCTATTTCAAGAATCCCGACCATAACCCGGATAAGCCGGAATGGCAGGGGGAGAATGCGATCATGCTTGGGGATGACCGCTACTATGGGCATGGGCTGGGCATCAAAAGCTCGGCGCAAATGATTGCCGCACTCAACCGGCACAGAGTGCCGGGAAGCCGGATTTCTGCTTATTTTACCGACGAGGCGCTGCATCCCAACTTTGCCTATATTAGTGGATTAGCGATGAGGGCGGCTGTCCCTACGCCGGAGAACAAGGGTGCCAGAAACACCATTTTCTCCAGGATAGGTGTGAAATCCTATATTTATAAATAGCAGGCTTACGGCGTCTCTTCCTGGTCGGACCGGTATTTGAGCGGGTGGACGCCCACGGTTTTCTTGAACACGGTGCTGAAATAATGGGGGTTCTCATAGCCCACCCTTTCGGAAATTTCCATCACTTTCAGATCTGTAGTCTGCAGCAGCTCTTTGGCTTTGCCCATGCGGATTTTGGTGATATAGTCCGTGATCGTTTCACCAGTTTCTTTTTTGAAGATCAGGCTGATATAGTTGGGGGTCAGAAAGACCTCCTCTGCAATCCTGGAGATGGACAGCTCCTGGGCATACCCTTCCTGCACGATACTCCTGATTTTGTTGATGGCTCTGCTGTTCTTTGAGGTGTTTTTGCCTGCCACATACGCGCTTAAATCATGAAAAAGAGAGAGTATGTAGCTTTTGAGTCCGGAAATATTTTTCTGGATATAGAGTGTATCCATGATGGTAATCCGGTCATTCAGCACCCGTTCGATTTCCTCATCAATTTCATACAGGGCTCTTGCAGAAGTGAAGATGATCTCCGCACAGATGCTCTGTACATAACCGATTTGCAGCTTGGGCCCTTCAAGCATGGTGAACAGGGCTTCCAGCAGCTCCATTACTTTGTCCGTATGGCCTGCCTTGAGCTCATTCATCAGCTGGGCATGGAATTTATAAAAAAAAGTGCTCTGCAGCGTTTCCGTATCCGGCTGAATATCCTTGATATGGAGAATGGAAGCATGGCCGGTATAAAATTTGTAAGCCAGCGCGGCCAGCGCATCCTTATAGGAGTTCTCGATTTGTCCGGCGAGCATACAGGTTCTGCCGATGCCAATCGAGGCGTCAAGACGCAGATACTCTTTGATACTGGCGATAATCTGCTCGCAAAGGCTTGAGATGGAGTCTGATGCAGGCTCCTCCCCCGGACAAAAGATCATAATAAACTCATTTTCGCTGGCTACAAAGCCGATTCCGCAGGGGTGGCTGTTCAGACACTCGCTCATAATATTCTGGATGGAGAAATAGAGCAGCTGCTTATACTCCTCCGTGAATTTGTCTACTGCCGCCCCGTAATCGTCAAGCTGAAATACGCCTACCGTCAGTGGGTCATTTCGTTTAAAAGGAAGGGCGAAATAGTCGATCTTCTCCCAAATCTCCCCTTCATTGCGGTATAGTCCGGCGATCAGGTTCTGCAGGAATTTCTCGCGGATCAGCGGCATATTGTCGTGCAGCTGCTTCTTCAACTGATTCAAATTCAGCTGGTTATCTCTTTCGTGGTGAATCCGGGCAATGACTTTATGAAAGATGTCTTTGACTTCACCCAGTTTAACCGGCTTTAGAATATAGCCTTCGGCATTAACCTTCATCGCACTTTGGGCATAGGAGAAATCCTGCGCGCCGCTGATGATGATGATTTTGGTTGGACAACCGGCGGCCTTCAGCTTCTCGGCGACCTGAAGGCCGTTCAGAAAGGGCATCATAATATCGGTGAACAGAATATCCGGTGTATGCTTTATACATAATTCATAGGCCTCCTCGCCGTCTGCCGCCTCACCGATGACCTCAAGGCCGAACTCCTCCTGCCACTTGAACCCGTGGATCAGACTACGGCGGATAAACGGCTCATCATCCGCTATGATCATCGTCAACATCTTCAATCACCTCATCCCAAGTAGTAACGACCGGAAACCGGATCATAGCCAGTAGGCCTGCCTGATCTTCGGTGTTGGCATAATAACGGATGCCGTAGGACTCGCCAAAAAACTGCTGGATTCTCATATGCACATTGCGGATGCCATAAGACTGGTTACCTTGCTGATCGGTAAGCAGCTGGTTCAGCCTCTCCGGGTCTGCCCCTACCCCGTCGTCAAAAACCGATATGCAAAGGACATCATAAGAAGAGGTCACCCTTATGCGGATTGTACCTTTCCCCCGCCGCTGCTGGATCCCGTGAATAATCGCATTTTCCACGAGCGGCTGGATACTCAGCTTCACTACGAGGCATTCCTCCAGCAGCCGGGGGTCGGCTTCCTCCAGCTCATAGGCGAGCTTATCCTGAAAGCGGAATTGCTGGATTTCCAGATAGCTCTCCACCTGCTTCAGTTCATCCCGCAGCGGGATGATGTTCCTCCCCTTGCTGAGGCTGTACCTGAAGAAGTCGGATAAGGAGGTCACCATATGGCTGATCTCGGGGACATCATGATTGATGGCCAGCCAGTTGATCGAATCCAGGGTGTTATAGAGAAAATGGGGATTGATCTGGGCCTGCAATGTTTTTAGTTCGGCTTCTTTCTTGCGCAGCTCAGTGACATAGAGCTTGTCGATCAGTGCTTTGATCTGCTGCAGCAGCTTGTTATAACGGTTGAACAGATAGGAAAATTCGTCCTTGCGCCGGTAGCGGATAATGATGTTGAAATTCCCGCTTTCGGCATGTGACATCGACTGGATGAATTTGCGTATAGGAGCAGAGATGTTCTCCGACAGCAGCAGGGCCATCATGAGGGATACCAGCATGCATATGCCGATAACGACATACATCACCCGCCGGAACGAGGCTAATTCTCCATTCAGTTCGCTTATGGGCGAGATGGAAAGAATGGTCCAGCCGGTGGCTTTTATTTTTTTGTAGCTCACGAGCATATTTTCGCCCTGTATCACATGATGGAAGGAATGAAAGATGCCGGGGTCTGCGGGTTCGGCAGCCATTTTGCCGTAATAATCCTGTGTGCTGATGTTCTGCCCGATCAGGGTCTCCTCGGGGCTGATGGCAATGGTTCCAGTCTGGTCTGCAATATAAATCCTGCTGCCCGTCGTTGGCTTATAGTGCTCCAGCAGCGTACCGAATTCCGTCACGGGAATATCGATGGTGAGCAGCCCGACATAAGGCAGCTGGGCATGCCGTATGCCAAACAGACGCTTGGCGAATTTAAGCGTAAACCGGGAGTCCAGCGAGCTTAGACCGACGACGGTGAAATCGGATCTGGCCGGTATGCCGAGATACCATGGCTTCAGTGAGATCTGGTCGATATTAAAGACCCGTCTGGAGAAGTTGTATTGGGTATATTCCGGGCGGTTCAGCATATACAGCATAGGGACAAAGCTGCTTCCCGGGGTCCCGTTTGCAGGGAAGTTCTCCAGCATTTTGTTCAGGGCAGCCAACTCATTGATAATGCCGGTGCTGTCGGTAGGCCGGTTGGAAGAGATCAAATCTGCGAATTCGGTATTGAGGTAAAGGGAGACCATGGAATTGTTGGCGCTCTCGAAGCGCTGTGCCAGATTATCCTGTACAAGATTAAGATTGTTCTCAATTGATGTATTGACATTACGGGTGATGATATCCGTCGATTTATTGTAAACGGTAATGGAGATGATCGTGGTCGGGAGAAGGACAAGGAAGAGAAAGTAGAGGATGAGCCGGCTGCGGATGCTGAAATTGTACAGGAAGAGGGTTTTGGAAAGAGTATCAAATAGTTTTTTCATTTGAATCCTCCTCTGGCCCTGTGAATATTCTTCGCTTGCCATTTAACGGATATTATTGGAATATATTAAATACTGAACGAGTTTAACCCAATAGTTGGTATCCATTGTAAAACGCGATAAGTCTTGATGTCAACGCAGGAGGTGCACGGTGAAACGAATCCTCTTCCTTGGAATTGCCTTGGTCCTTTGCGGGCTTGTGGCCTATGCCATCGCTTATGACCGTCCGCTGCTGGTTGATTTCGCTTCCGAGCCTGCGCCTGAGGCAGTCCCGGTTACCCAGATCAGAATTGCACTATATGACTGGACGGAGAACCTGGAAGTGAAGAATGCGATCCATCAATACAATAAGAGTAATCCGGACCATATTGAGATTATAATCATGAATCTTTCAACGGATGTCTATGGGGATACACTGAACATGCTGATGACATCAGGTCAAGGGCCGGATGTGTTCAGCGTCGATAATGGCTGGCTGGCAACGTATGTGGAGAAGGGGTATCTGGCCGAATTATCTTCTTTTCTGAATCCCGGCGATTTAGACAGGTTCCCGGTTTGGGCGAGAGACTTTGCGGACAGTTCGCTGTATAAGGGCGGTATTTATTTTATGCCCTCCAGTATTGAGACGGTACGGTTGATTTACAATAAGCAGCTGTTCCGCAATGCCGGTCTTGATCCGGAGCAGCCACCCGTTACGTTTGCGGATATGGAGCGGTTCGCCGGGAAGATCAGCCAGGCCGGGGTCGGTGTAAATAAATACGGATTTGGCCTCCCGGCGGGAGACAGCCAGTATAGTCTGCAGACGGGACTTGAGATGTCGAGTACCTACAGCGGGACTTATCTTTATAATTACCGCACCGGCCGCTATGATCTGAGCGGTTATGCCCCATGGCTGCAGATGCTGCTGGATATGAAGGCACAGGGCAGCCTGTATCCGGGAGAAACCCTGCTGAAGCGCAACAGCGCCTTGCGGCAGTTCGCCGATGGCAATATCGGGATGATGTATGTAACGAGCAAAGATTATGTGAAATTGCAGGAATATATGCCAAAAGATGACTGGGCAGTGGCTTTGCCGCCGGTAACATCAGCAGCCCAAAAGGGGGCCGGAGCTTTGATGATGATTCCACATTCTCCGCTCGTTGTGAACAGTGCCGCTTCTAACCGTGAGGCGGCGGTGAAGGTCTGGGGATTTTTGCAATCGAAGGAGTTTTTGACGATTTTGTTCAAGCAGGCACTGGCGCTGCCGGTGGTTGACGGCATTCTGGAGCTCCCCAACATGGCTCCGGGGCTGGGGCATTTCTCGGAATTTTATCCTACCGCAGAAGATTCAATATATCCGCTCTCCCCGCAAATCATGGACCAATATGATCCCAATACGGTTTCGATCGAGCCGCGCGACTCGGGCGACCGTCCGCGGATGCAGTTGTACCTGCAGATCCTCTCCGGGGAGAAGGATCTGAAAGAGGCGCTGCGCAGCGAGACGCAGCGGCTGAACCGGATGCTGGATATCGCGGCTACCGGGTATTCTTTTAAGCATGAGGAGTATATTTATCCCCAGTTCAACCCTAAAGATCCGCTGAAGGGTAACAGTCTGGAGAATCTGTTAAGTGAGGATTAGGATGGATAGAGTAAGCTGCTGACGGGAGGACGCAGCAGGCCGGGATGTATGTGAACTGAAAATGTGCTGTATTGCGATAAGAGACTGTGCTGAAGCCGAATGGGGCTGCGGAACAGTCTCTTTGTGGTTTCAACCGGCAGCGCCGGAAGTCCTTGTGGGCGGCTTTGGACGGACACCTGTTTCGGCGGAATGCCAAGCCCTGTTTATGAAGAGTGCAGCTTACGTCTACACCGTCAGGAGAGAGCCGGAATATTAGTATATAAATCACTCAGTATGCGCTGGATTGAATAGTCCAAGCCATAAAATTATTGGGCTGCGAGACCGGCGCATGTCTGGGAGAAGGGGGAAACAGCAGCAGGTAGTCAGGGTGGGAAACTTATTTTAAAAGGAGTGGTAGAGTAATGGTTTTATTGTCAACAGGACCGATAGAAAATAACTTGGTTGGCGGTGTGAGACCGACTCAGCGGCTTACCGTCAGAATTGATAACCGCAGCGATGTCCAGGCTTCCACAGTGTCTGTTCAAGGTTATTACATGCTTGGCGGAGTGCGGAATCTGTATGTTAGCGAATCTATCAACGTTGCTGCAAACCAAGTGATAACTACTAGCTACTATGCTGATTTGGATGCTTTTGAATTCATTTTCATTACCCCAAGTGAAAACCCGGCGGATGATCCGATCCAGGTTTCGTTGTGGGGGAAAAACAGTGCCGGCCAATTAGTAACCGCGCACCGGCTGGTATTCGCTGAGCTGTCAGGAGGATTTGCAGGTATAACCGGAGCGACCGGACCTGCCGGTGCGACAGGAGCTACTGGTGCCCCTGGTGCAACAGGAGCAACGGGCGCTGGCGATACCGGGGCGACTGGAGCAACGGGTGCGACAGGACTACCAGGAGCAACCGGAGCTACCGGTCTAACGGGAGCAACGGGTGCTGGCGAGACTGGGGCGGCTGGAGCAACGGGTGCGACAGGACTACCAGGAGCAACTGGAGCTACCGGTCTAACGGGAGCAACGGGTGCGGGTGAGACTGGAGCGACTGGTGCAACGGGTGAGGCTGGAGCTACTGGCGTAACAGGACCGACAGGGGTAACTGGTGCCACAGGTGCTGGTGAGACCGGGGCGACTGGAGCAACGGGAGCGACAGGACTACCAGGAGCAACCGGAGCTACCGGCGCAACGGGAGCCACGGGCGCGGGTGAGACTGGAGCGACTGGTGCAACGGGTGAGGCTGGAGCTACTGGCGTAACAGGACCGACAGGGGTAACTGGTGCCACAGGTGCTGGTGAGACCGGGGCGACTGGAGCAACGGGAGCAACCGGAGTAACAGGAGCAACTGGTGAGGCTGGAGCTACTGGGGTAACGGGAGCTGCCGGAGTTACAGGAGCAACGGGAGAGGCTGGAGCTGCTGGGGTAACGGGAGCTACCGGAGTTACAGGAGCAACTGGTGAGGCTGGAGCTACTGGGGTAACGGGAGCTACTGGAGTAACAGGAGCAACTGGTGAGGCTGGAGCTACTGGGGTAACGGGAGCTACTGGAGTTACAGGAGCAACTGGTGAGGCTGGAGCTACTGGGGTAACGGGAGCTACTGGAGTTACAGGAGCAACTGGTGAAGCTGGAGCTACTGGAGTAACGGGAGCAACCGGAGTAACAGGAGCAACGGGTGAAGCTGGAGCTACTGGAGTAACGGGAGCTACCGGAGTAACAGGAGCAACGGGTGAAGCTGGAGCTACCGGAGTAACAGGAGCAACTGGTGAGGCTGGAGCTACTGGGGTAACGGGAGCTACCGGAGTTACAGGAGCAACGGGAGAGGCTGGAGCTGCTGGGGTAACGGGAGCTACCGGAGTTACAGGAGCAACTGGTGAGGCTGGAGCTGCTGGGGTAACGGGAGCTACCGGAGTTACAGGAGCAACTGGTGAGGCTGGAGCTACTGGGGTAACGGGAGCTACTGGAGTAACAGGAGCAACTGGTGAGGCTGGAGCTACTGGGGTAACGGGAGCTACTGGAGTTACAGGAGCAACTGGTGAGGCTGGAGCTACTGGGGTAACGGGAGCTACTGGAGTTACAGGAGCAACTGGTGAAGCTGGAGCTACTGGAGTAACGGGAGCAACCGGAGTAACAGGAGCAACGGGTGAAGCTGGAGCTACCGGAGTAACGGGAGCAACCGGAGTAACAGGAGCAACTGGTGAGGCTGGAGCTGCTGGGGTAACGGGAGCAACCGGAGTCACAGGAGCAACTGGTGAAGCTGGAGCTGCTGGGGTAACGGGAGCAACTGGAGTCACAGGAGCAACTGGTGAAGCTGGAGCTACTGGAGTAACGGGAGCTACCGGAGTAACGGGAGCTACCGGAGTTACAGGAGCAACTGGTGAGGCTGGAGCTGCTGGGGTAACGGGAGCAACCGGAGTCACAGGAGCAACGGGTGAGGCTGGAGCTACTGGAGTAACGGGAGCTACCGGAGTTACAGGAGCAACTGGTGAGGCTGGAGCAACCGGAGCAACGGGAGCAACCGGAGTCACAGGAGCAACGGGTGAGGCTGGAGCTACTGGAGTAACGGGGGCGACCGGAGTCACAGGATCAACGGGAGCAACTGGAGCAACCGGAGTAACAGGAGCAACTGGAGTCACAGGTGAGTCTGGAGCGACAGGGGTAACGGGAGCAACTGGAGCAACTGGAGCAACTGGGGTAACGGGAGCCACTGGAGTAACCGGAGCGACAGGAGCAACTGGGGTCACAGGGGAGACCGGAGCCACAGGTGTAACAGGAGCAACGGGAGCGGGTGTTGCAACTGAAGGCTTCTCGGCGTTTCTGTCAGCACTTTCAGTTACGACAAGTACCCAGCTCACAGGCTGGACTGTGGCGTCGCCATATTATGATAGTCCAACGTTCAATGAAACTACAGGGAACTACACCGTACCGGCAACAGGCAGATATTCCATTGAAGCGACTGTCAATTATTCTACAACTGCCGCGATTTCGGTAGCTTTGGGCGCAGGAGTCGATCCGGCCTTTGTGGTACGGAGAACCACACCTGTAGCAACAGATTTGGTAAGCGGGTTATTTCCGCTGCTGAATGTAAACATTGCACTTGTGTTGTCGCTCCGCACGATATTAGGTAACGGTACAGTAACCTTGGCAGGAGAATTCGAGTTGACGGCAGGCGATGTGATCGGCCTGTTCTATGAATCCGATGGGTTGACAGTTCCTTTGGATCTGGGCAGCACATCTTCAGGTATTGTGTGGTCTGTTCACAGACTCACTTAAGAATATCTATTTTGCAGTATTCACAAAAGAGTGGCCCACAGCAGGATTGTGGGCTGCTTTTTTTTGCACGCGTGTTTTTTTCAAGCCCTCTCTTTTTCTACACAAAAGACTGTAGGATTTCGAACTTTTATTATAGATCACCTTATTTAGAAGCCGCCGCTCTCCGGATAAACTTAAGTCATGGAAGAGAGAGACTGCTTAAGGAATCAGGAGGCGGAAGTGATGATTACTCATGAGAAGAGGAGCGCGATCAACACTGGACAAAGCTCACCGGTCCGGCCGGGAGCCAAAAAAGGGTCCATATTTAAGCATTTGCTGAAACATAAGGTGCTGCTGCTGATGCTGCTGCCCGGTTTGATTTTTCTGCTCATCAACAATTATTTGCCGATGTTCGGAATCATCATTGCATTCAAAAATATCAACTATGTTGATGGGATCCTGAGAAGCCCGTGGGTGGGGATGGATAATTTCAAATTTCTGTTCGCGACCTCGGACGCATGGATTATTACCCGAAACACGGTGCTGTACAATTTCGTGTTTATTATTCTCAATCTGGTCATTGCGGTTTCGATTGCGATTGCCCTGAACGAGCTGAGAAATAAGCTGGCCGCGAAATTTTATCAGAGTATAATGTTTTTTCCTTATTTTTTATCTATGGTCGTTGTAAGTTATCTGGTGTTCGCCTTTCTGAATGTTGAATACGGTTTCATTAATAAAGGTGTCTTGTCCCTGTTTGGATTGAATGAAATCAACTGGTATTCGGAGCCGAAATACTGGCCGTTTATTCTGCCATTGATTAACCTCTGGAAGGGTGTGGGCTACGGCTGTGTCATTTATCTTGCGGCCATCATCGGCATTGATTCCGAATACTATGAGGCGGCTCTGATCGATGGCGCCAGCAAGTGGAAGCAGATTCTTCATATCACAATTCCGCTCATCCGGCCGGTCATTATCATCACGACCATCCTGGCGATCGGCGGCATCTTCCGCTCTGACTTCGGGCTGTTCTACCAGACCACGCTAAACTCCGGGGCGCTGTATCCGACAACGCTGGTCATTGATACCTATGTATACAACGCGCTTATCAATATGGGCAATCTGGGCATGTCCGCAGCGGCAGGCTTATACCAATCGGTGGTCGGCTTCTTCCTGGTCCTGGGCTCGAACTGGATCGTGCGCAAGGTCGACAAAGACCAGGCCGTTTTCTAAATTTGTGAGAGGAGGGAGAAGCTGTGACCAATAACGAAATATCCAAAGTAACGAATATGATACTCCATATTATTTTTATCATCCTGACGATAGCCTGTCTCTTGCCGATTGTGCTGGTCTTTATGATCTCGATTACCGACTATGATTATATTGTGCTCAACGGTTATCAATTTTTCCCGGAGAAGCTTAGTCTGGAGGCTTATGCCTATATCTTTAAGGATTACACCATCATTGCAAAAGCCTACGGCGTATCCATCTTTGTGACGGTAGTCGGTACACTGCTCAGCGTATTTATCTCTTCACTCTATGCGTACCCGATCTCACGGACGGATTTCAAATATCGCGGCTTCTTCGCCTTTCTGATCTTCTTCACGATGCTGTTTGGCGGGGGGCTGGTGCCGTGGTACATGGTGTACACCCAGGTACTGGATCTGAAAAACTCCATATGGTCCTTGATCATCCCGATGCTGCTGTCTCCTTTTAACGTGCTGATTATGAAAACCTACTTCCAGATGTCTGTGCCGCCTGCGCTGATTGAAGCCTCCAAAATTGACGGTGCCGGGGAACTAAGAACCTTCTTTCGGATTGTGTTCCCGCTATCCCTGCCGGTCTTTGCCACCATTGGATTGTTCAACACCCTGCATTACTGGAATGACTGGTTTAACAGCATGATTTTTATTACCGACACCAAGCTCTATTCCCTGCAATACCTGATGTATAAAATGATCTCGCAGGCGGATTATCTGAGCCGCAACAGCGCCTTGATTCAAGGCTCGGCCACAGAACTGGCCAAATTGCCGGGAGAAACCATCCGCATGGCGATGGCGCTGATCGGAATCGGTCCGATTGTGCTGGCGTATCCGTTTTTCCAGCGCTATTTCATCAAGGGCTTAACGCTCGGGTCCATTAAAGGCTAACCTCGGAATCCACCGATTTAGCATATATTTTCAAGTCAAAGGGAGGAAAAGAGTAATGACAGGTAAAAGAGGCACGGGTCTACTGCTTTCGCTTGTACTTATGATTGGAATGACACTCAGCGGGTGCTCGGGGAATAATAATAACAATAAAACCGCCGCCCCCGAGAAAACCGCGGAAAGCACAGCAGCCCCAGCCGCCACTGAAACTGCCAAAGCAACAGAAGCAACCGAAACAACAAATGAGCTGGAGCAGGTGGAGCTGTCCCTGTATCTCCCGGGCGGTCCGGATAAGGATGTAGCGTCTGTTGAGCAGGCCATCAATGCTTATTTGAAGGATAAAATTAATGCCACGATCAAGATTAACCAGCTGAGCTGGGATAAACCGGCGGATAAAGTGAATCTGATGATCCAATCCGGTGAAGTGTTCGACATGGTCTTTACCTGGAACTTCATGACCAATGCTGCCAAAGGCGCGTATCTGCCGCTGGAAGAGCTGCTGGATACCTACGCCAAAGAAACCAAGGCACAAATCAACCCCGCTTATCTGCAAGCGGCTACTGTAAACGGACATTTGTATGCGGTTCCAACGGAAAAAGAGCTGGGCCAATCCGTAGGGTTCGCCTTTGACAAAGCGATTGTCGACAAGTACGGCTTCGATGTGAACAGCATCACCAAGCTGGAGGATATCGAGCCGATGCTGAAGACCATTAAAGAGAAGGAGCCGACCATGTCGCCGCTGTTCATGAACCATACAGACAGCCTGAACTGGTTCACAGTGTATCCGGAAAGTGAAGATCTGGACGGAAGCAATGAAATTCCAACGCTGCTCGATTATAAAACCATGAAGGTGTTCAACGAATACGACACTCCCGAAATCGTGGAAAGACTTAAGCTGATCCGCAAGTGGTACCAGGCCGGATACATCAACAAGAACGGGGCCACTGACAAGACTGAGCTTAAGGATGCGGTGAAAAGCGGCAAAGCCTGGTTCGTGTACGGCAATATGAATCCTACATCCACCAACGACTGGACCCGGCTCGCGGAGAGACCGATGATCATCAAAACGCTGCTTCCGGTTCAAGTAAGCACCAAAAGCTTGCAGGGCTCGATGCTCGCCATTTCCAGAACATCAAAGAATCCGGAACGCGCTATGATGTTTATAAACCTGATTCATACAGATCCTGTCCTCTACAACTTGCTTACCTTCGGTATTGAAGGCAAACACTACAATAAGGTGGGCGAGAATACTGTCGATTTCATTCCGGACAGCGGCTACAACTCCGTATCCTCTTGGATGATCGGGAACGTGCTGCTTAACTATTTGAACAAGAATGAAGACCCGAAACGCGTACAGCTCTACACGGACTGGAACAAGAACTCCAAAGTTTCGCCGGTTATCGGATTTGTATTTGATTCGACGAAGGTGCAATCGCAGATTGGGGCACTGATCAATATTACGAAGCAGTATAAGAATACCTTGTACTCCGGGGAGCAGGATCCGGAACCTATCCTCAAGGAAATGAACAGCAAGCTGAAGGCTGCAGGACTGGAAGCAGTGATTAACGAGATTCAATCGCAAATGGATGCATTTTTGGCCACCAAATAAGGAGCCGCAGCAGTAGCAGACCCGATATCCGGCAAGCAGCCTGGCCATAATGGTTGCTTGCCCGGACTTCGGGTATTCATATTCGCCTAGCCAGCACTTGGGGTGCCCCGAATCTACCTTATTAGAAGAGGGTGTTTATTGTGCGAATTCAAAAAAACATTGCTTTACTGCTTATTCTGGCGTTGATGCTGATGACCTTTTGGATACCGGATGGATCCATGGGTGAGGCATCGGCCGCTGCTGAAGATGCAATTGTTACAAGTCCAAGGATCGAACATCAGGCCGATTCACAAGAAGCAGCGGCCACGGATTCCGTACACAATAGCACGGTTACTGCATCAACCTATGAACCTCCGGTGACCTTGTTATGGCAGGTGGGCAATTCGGATAATAGTTCTGCTGAATTTACCGTCTCTAACAATGTCTACAGCAAGACTCTCCAAGTTCCAGTACCTCCGGGCCACTGGGACAACATCCCCAAGGGTATGAAGACCGACGCCAACGGATTCATGAATCTTTCCTTCCATTTGAGCCGGGTTCCTGAATATGGAGTCCAGTTTAGCCTCAAAGTTATCGATGCAAGCACAGCTATTCCCCAGCTTGCTGTATTTACAAACGGTCTGATGAGCGGGCTTATTCAGATCACCGGCCTGAATGACGGTGAGAAGACGCTGGAGAATACCTGGAAACAAACCTACAGGCTATACATTCCCAAGGAACAGCTGAAGACCGGGCGAAATGCAGTCCGGCTAACCGTGGATCGCGGGTTGTACGCGGATCCGCAGGCTCCCGGTTATAACGGAGACAAATATTTATGGTTCGAGTGGGATTACTTCAAGCTGGAGTCGCTGAATGCACCGGCTGTCGAGCCGATCCATGGACGGTATGTCCATCTGGGAAGTACAATTGCCGCGGAAACCTTCAAATACGACGAGAATGCGATCCGCCATTTGGGGCCTATGGCCAAGTGGCTGGGCATTGCCTACAGCGGCAACTGGATGCGGGCCTCTTTCTGGTCCGATACGAGCGCAGGCTGGGATCCGCAGGGGCGAAACTACCTGGCAACGCTACGTGATCTGAACCTCGAGCCGATGGTCAACATCATCGGAGGCAACTGGAGGAATAACAGCGAGCTAAGCGGCGGCACAGTCCCGGCAGCACTCCGGAGTTACTACGCTAACTTTGTCAGCAAGTTCGGTGATTTGTACCAGTATGCCGAAACCGGAAATGAACCGGGGCTGTTCGGCTGGGCCCAGAAAGCCGTAGTAGCCACGCATGAGCTGATGGATGAAGAACGGGCAACGAACAGCCAGCCCTATCTCAAGATTGTTGCCCCGGGTTGGGCGTATTGGCCTTATAACGGCACCCCTGACGGCTGGGAGCGGGACGCGGAGCAGCGCAGGGAGATCGAGGAGCTGTCCGATGTGACGAATGGGCACAGCTATGGCGGAACGGGAGTGCAGCCGCTGCCGGGCGGCAGCCTGTATGAGAATCTGCGGGTCTATGGCGACGCGGATGACGGCTTCGGCAAAAAGATGGCGATGAGCGAAACGGGCACCAATGACAACCATTCCGACAACACGAAGTATGGGACCTATGCCTACAGGTTCGCCGCTGCTTTTGACCGGGAGATGCGCGGAAACATTGGATATGTGGACCATATTATGCAGCATGCGGCGTTCTTTAACGACGGCACTGAGTTTGGGTTGTTTGCTTCCGGCATCAATTGGAATACGCACCGTTATGAAGATACTGTTGCGGTACCGGCCAACAGCAGTGAGGCGGGAGAGACCCGGCTGAAGACATTCCGCAGGCTGGCTGCCGCGTACGCTACCCATGGCCGTCCGCTGAGCTACGAAGTGCTGAATACATGCGGATGCACCTCGAACTTGAACATGAAAAAGGTATACTTCCGCGCGGTGGATACATCGGCACTGGGTACCACGGCTATCGGGGCGGAATCGGATAAAATCCTGCTGAACTTCGTCAATTTCGAGAAAAAGCCGATGACGATGAAGGTTCGGGTAAAGATGCCCAGCAGCGGGCTATATGCCGGAGAAGTGTTCGGAGCGGGCAATTCCTACGCTGCTGCTCATTCGACCGTGCAGCTAACGGCAACGCCGGATATTACGCTTACGGTTACCCTGGGAGCCGGCGAAACGGTTCAGTATATTCTGGATAAGCTGGAGACAGAAGCACCGACTGTACCCGGCAGTCCTGCAGCGGTGGCGGTCAGCCATGAGCAGATCAAGGTGACCTGGAATGGCTCGACCGACAATGACGCGGTGGTCCGCTACAACGTGTACCGTGATGGCGGGGTTACTCCGGTAATGACGGTTCCAGGCCGGATAACCTTTTTCAGCGACTATAGTGTGGCCCCGGAAACGGAGTACAGCTACAGGGTTCAAGCCGTGGATGACTTCGGCAATATTTCGGCATTAAGCCCAGCCGTATCGGCAACTACACCGGCCATGCCGATCACGCCGCATGTCCCGGGAGATCCCACCAAGTTTGAAGCGGAAGCTGCCTCATTTGCCCTGCCTCTGCGAATCGGCAATAACAGCAGAGCATCCGGAGGAAAGGTTGTGGAGCAGACCCATGGCGGCGGCATTTCCATCCAGGGGCTGTATTCGGAATTGGGCGGAAGCTATACCTTGACTATTGCATACGCTTCCAATCAGGACTCGAAGAAAAATATCGTCGTGAACGGGCAAAGGCTGTCCACGGTTAGCTTACCTTCAACGGGCAGCTGGAACAGCAACATTACTGCCAGACAGTTCGGTGTTACGCTTCAGCCGGGCTATAACACGATCAGCTTCACTTCCGCAGGCAACGGTGCCAATCTCGATTATTTCAAGCTGGAGGAAGGCCTTTATGTTCCGGTGTCCGCCTGGTACACGGTAGAGCATGACCATGCCTATATTGACTATACCGGGTTTGAAACGGCGCCGAACGGGGTATCCCATGTAACCTACTCGCCGGATTCGTCGGCGGTGTTTAACTTTAACGGAATCGGTGTCCGCTGGAGATCGGATATTAAGAGCAATATGGGCAGCGCGGATGTGTATGTTGATGGGCAATATAAGGAGACCGTTGTCATTCCCCAGGCCGGGCTGGAGGGCGACAACAAGATCGTCTATGAGCTGACGGGTCTGGATTATGGGCTGCACCGGATCGAGGTCGTCCATAACACCGGAACGATAATGGTCCACGGCTTCGAGTTCGAGGGCTATGAGTCTACACTCCCGGCTCCGATGGCGGATCTAACCGTCACGGAGGTCGGCTGGAATATCGTAAACAGCGACGGCACACCTTCCAGTCATGTGACCCCCGAGTTGGGTGATTCCTTAATCTTCTGGGCCAAGGTTAAAAATATCGGCGTGCGTCCTACCCCGCTGAACACTTCCACCGGGCTGGGGCAGATTACAGGCGGTGCCTTCTCCGTCAATGGCGGGGTCGTATCCTGGTCGGACACGAATAACACGGTCATCCAGCCGGGCGAGGAGATTACCCTTACGGCCAACAGTAGTGCCCAGGGAACGCCAAGGTGGACAGTGCCGACCATCGGAGACTTCACTATCAGCTTTTTTGTCAACGATATCTGGCGATATGAGGAGATGAACAAGGAGAATAACAAGTTAAACAAGACCCTTCAAATCAGCCTGAATTGATCGAAGGATCGGCCAGCCTCCCCCCCGCAGCTTTGGATCACGAAGCTGCGGGGTTTTTCAGTTTGCTAATTGTAGAAGATTCTAGATGTTTATAGAATTTTGAACTTATTTTGTAGTTGCCTTTATTTAGAGTGGCGCCGGGTTTCGTTACACTGGGGTTAGAAACTACCGGGAGGAATCGTGACCATGCGAAAGGCATTAGCTAAGGAAGAGCAGGACTGGGTAGAGCGCACCTTACGATCCATGAGCTTGCGTGAAAAGATCGGGCAGACGATGCAGGATCATGCGGGCAGGCTGCCATTCCAAGGGATGGACGAAGGGACTATAAGGGCGTATTTGGAGAAATATCCGGTGGGCAGCTTCTTTATCGGCGGAGAGGTGATTCAGAAGGCTGCCGGAAAAGCGGAGGAATACCGCGAGTGGGTGGAGCTGCTTCAGAAGGTCAGCAAAACTCCGCTGCTGTTCTCGGGCGACCTGGAGTTCGGGGCTGGCTCTGCAGTCAAAAGCTTAACCGCTTTTCCTCCGCTGCTTGCGCTTGCCGCAGCAGATGATGAAGCGCTGGCCTACGAGTACGGCAAGTATACAGCAATCGAAGGACGTGCGGCCGGGTTTACCTGGGCGCTGGCGCCGGGTACGGATCTTTTGCTGAACTGGATGAATCCGGTGATTACGACCCGCTGTTTGGGTGATGATGCGGAGCGGGCACTGCGCCTGTCCAGCGCCGTGATGCGGGGAATGCAGGATTACGGTATTGCCGCTTGTGCCAAACATTTTCCGGGAGACGGGGTGGATTACAGGGATCAGCATATCATTACCACCATCAACGGTTTGTCCGAAGAGGAGTGGTTCGCCACTTATGGCCGGGTGTCCCAGCAGATGATTGATCAGGGCGTGATGTCGTATATGACAGGACATATCGCCCTTCCCTGGCTGGAGGCGAATGCGCAGGGGAATAAGCCTGTTCCCGCTACGGTCTCGGCACGCATTACAACGGAGCTTCTGCGGAACCGCATGGGGTTTGAGGGAGTTGTCCTGTCGGATGCGCTGGATATGGGCGGATTTCTGGCCTGGGGCGATTATGAGACGCGGATTGTAGATTGTTTCAACTGCGGGACCGATGTGCTGCTGTGGCCGGGTGTGAACTATTTTGAATTCATGGAACGGGCAGTCGCCAGCGGCAAGGTAACGATGGAACGGCTGGACGCGAGTGTCCGGCGGGTTCTGGAGATGAAGGCAGAGCTGGGTATGCAGCATCTGGATGCCGAGGGCCGGGATCACTCCGCTGCTCCGCTGCTGAATGACAAATTGCATCCTGAGCTGGACCGGGAGGCCAGAAAACTAAGCACGACACTTGCCGGGCGGTGTATTACGCTGGTCCGCAACCGGAGAAATCTCCTGCCCCTGAATCCGCAGACGACCCGCAGAGTTCTCGTCATTATGCTGAACAAAGTGACAGAGGGACGCAAATATGACCGCATGGAGCTGTTTGTCGGGCACTTGAAGGCCAGAGGGCTGCAGGTGGATATTCTGGATGAATTCGAACCGCTGAATACGCTGCAGAAGTGGGAACAATCCGGGATTCACTGGGATGCTGCGTTTACGCCTTATTTTATGCCGCTCCATGGCATGATGAACACGGCCCGTCCGGTGGGGGAAGCCGCCAAGGCGATCTGGGCGATGCAGCATGCGGAGACGGTCCACCCGATCGGGATCTCTTTTGCCACACCGTACCTGCTCCGGGATATGCCTTTTCTCGACACGCTGGTAAATGCGTATTCACTGCATGAAGATACGGTGGCATTGACGGTTAAGGCGCTGTTCGGGGAGATTCCGTTTCAAGGGGTATCACCGGTGCAGGCAGATCCTGAGGGAATGAACACCATTCCAAGGGGGCTTCAGCATGCCCGATACTAAGCAGTTATTGGAGGAAAAGCTGGACCTGCTGTTCGAATGTATGATTTCCCCCCGGCATCAAGGGAATTGGGGAATGGACATGGATCACTGGGACTGGGTCCCCGGGGTCGGGCTGATTTCCATACTGGATTATGGAACGGCTGGCGGACAGGACAAGGTTATGAATTACCTGCTGCAGTGGGTTGAGCGGAATAAGCAGAAGGCAGAAGGTGTGAAAGTCATTAATTCCATGGCTCCTTATGCCGTGTTCCCTGAATTGTTCCGGCGGACAGGGGATAAATGGTTTCTGCACAAAGCGCAGGAAACCGCCGCCTGGATGCTGGAAGATGCACCGAGGACCCGGGAAGGCGCGCTGGAGCATACCGTCACTGAAGCGGCCCTGTTCCCTGAGCAGGTATGGGCAGATACGGTATACATGGCTGTGCTGTTTCTGGCGCGGCTCGCCAACCTGACCGGAGACCGCGGCATGGCCGAGGCTGCGCTGCAGCAGACTCTGCTTCATCTGCGGCTGCTGCAGGACCCGAAGACGGGCCTGCTGTTCCACGGCTGGAACTGCCTGGAGGGCAGCCATATGTCGGCTGTCCGCTGGGCGCGGGCCAACGCCTGGATTACCCTTGCCATTCCGCAAATTGTGGCCGGGATCAAGGGGCTTGTACCGGTCCCCGAAGAGCTGTACAGCCGCTATTCGGAGCTTGCTTCAGCGCTGAGGTCCTGCCAGGGCACAGGCGGACTCTGGCATACGGTGCTCGACAGGCCGGACTATTACCAGGAAACATCGGGAAGTGCGGGCATCGCCTGCGGCTTCATTCAGGGAGTCAGGCACGGTATGCTCGAACCTTCTTATCTCGGCATCGCCCGGGTCACCCTTGAAGGCATCCTCCCGCTTATCCAGGATAACGGTGAAGTCCAGGGTGTGTCGGGAGGCACCCCCGTCATGCCGTCGGAGGAGGCGTATAACGAAATTTCGCTGTATCCGTCGCTGTACGGGCAGGGGCTGGTCATGCAATTGCTGGCACAGGCACTGAATTTGGATCTGAATTTGGATCTGGATCGGTGATCCGGCCTTGACCCAGTAGGATCAGCCAAACCGTCTTACCAGAGAAAGGCAGGGAGATAGATGAACAAGATGACCGGCAATACCAATCCAGTGATAGACCAGCAGCAAATGCTGATCCGTAAAATGCGCATGCTGGAGTCCCGTTATGATCCGGAAATTTGCATGCTGCGCTCGCCGTTCAGCAGCCCGGGTTATCATACAACTCTGAAGCAGGCGGAGTTTATCCATTCCACCAGAGATTCGCTTTCGTATGCACTCGGGCTGCTGGATACCGAACTGGCTGAGATGGAGCAGCGGGCCTTTGATATTATCAGGCAGGTGATTTCCCTGCAGGATACGGACCGAAGCCATGCTACCTTCGGAATCTGGTCATGGTTCTATGAAGAGCCGCTTGCGCAAATGTCGCCTCCGGACTGGAACTGGGCCGATTTCTGCGGCAGCCGGCTGATTCAGGCGTTGTCGCGCCATGGCTGGCGCTTTCCGGAGGCTCTGCGTGAAGACGTCATACGCTCCATTGATTATGCCTGCGAGGCGATTATGAAGCGGAATGTCGGTCCGGATTACACCAATATTGCCATTATTGGAGCCTTCGTTACGAGAATTGCCGGGGAGCAATTGGGCCGTGAGGATTATGCCGAGTACGGCCTGAAGCGCCTGGAAAAATTGTATGCGTATACACAGCAGCGCGGGGCCTTTCAGGAGTACAACAGCCCGGTCTATACCTATATCGCTATTCTGGAGCTGTCCAAGCTGCGTTCCGAGACTACAGACAGCACGGTAAAAAGGCTCAGCGATGAGCTGATCGAGCTGACCTGGCAGACGGTCGCCGGGTATTATCATCCTGCGACCGCCCAGTGGTCCGGGCCGCATTCGCGCTCCTATCAGACGCTTCTGAATGATCAGAGCAAGGCTTTTCTGCAGGTCGCAACCCAAGGGGAGGTTATGTTTTTTCCTTGGGAGGAGCTGCCTTATGAAGAGGAGTGGTACAAGAGCGGATTCTATTGCCCGGCCGCTTATCTGGATGCATTTACGGTTAGGGGGACAAAAGAAGTGCGGCAGATCTACGAAGGGAATGCGGGCGATGGCAGCGGCAAATGGGCAGTCACCTTTATGACCCCGCAGGTTAGCATCGGTTCCTTTACAGATAGTGACCTATGGAATCAGAGAAGACCGCTGGTGGCTTATGTGGATAATAACGGTTCACCCTCCTATATTCAGCTCCGCTGTCTGCATGACGGCTATGATTATTGTTCCGCCCGTTTCAAAGCCAGACAGGATCAGGGGCATCTCCTGTTTGGTGTGGATTTTCTGACCAATGGCGGAGATACCCACCCCAATCTGGACCGCATCGACGGTGAGATTGAGGCCGGAGATTTCCGGCTGAGACTGGAGATCGGGGGTAGCCTGAACGGCATCTCCACCGAAACTGTGGAAGACGGGGCTGTGATCAGGATAGGAGAGACCGTCTTGCGCCTAACCACATGGTTCGCGGCATTCACGGGACATTCAGGAGCCAAGCGGAGCTGGGGCTGGGAGATTCACACAGACGAGGATGCCATCCTGGTGGATATGGTGCTGTACTCCGGCCTGCGTAAAAGCATTAATTTCACCCATCTGCGGCAAGCGGCGTTTGTATTCTCTCTGGATATTCAGGAGGGCGGGGACATTCCAAGGCCGCTGGTGGAGATGACCAGCAGCGGCAGGCTGCGGATCAGCGGGAGCACAGAGGAGCCTGAAGCTTTCTCTCTGACCCTGCGCCCGGGTCCCGCAGAATGAAGTTTCCCGAGACTGGAATGACAAAGGAGATAGGAAGCTCATGAAACCAGACACCTCCCATATCAAACAAATCAAGGTTGTCTCTAATACACACTGGGACCGGGAGTTCCGGCGGTCGTTTGAGCGGACCCGCCGGAATCTGCTGACCATGCTGGATACGACACTGGACATTCTCGCTGCTGATCCGGGCTATGCGTCCTTTACGCTGGACGGCCATTCCATCCTGCTGGAGGATTATGTGGAAATGCGGCCGGAGCGCAAGGGACAGATTGAACAGCTGATGCAGGAAGGGCGGCTGATCGCCGGCCCGTACTATACGCTGGCCGAGGAGTTCAGCATCTCGCATGAGGCGCTGGTCCGTAATCTGATCCTGGGCCGGAGCGTGGTGGAGAAATTCGGCGGTAAGACAGGAACGGTCGCCTACACCCCGTCCTCCTGGGGGCAGACCGGGCAGCTGCCGCAGATTCTCCAGGACTTCGGACTTGATAAAATGATGTTCTACCGCGGCATCTCCCATCACGAGGCCGATGCAGAATGGATCTGGAGCGCGCCTGACGGAACGCAGGTGCTTGCCAGCCGTTTTGGCCTGTATGCTCGTTATAACTGGTATTACCAGGTTCACCGCGCAGTGACCCGCGGTATGGTTTTTGACAAGACCTATCAGTGGGGCAAGGAGAATGACCTGCCTTTCCGGCTGTCGGATGCCTTGTCCGGAGAAGATCAGGCTTACGAGATTAAATCTCCGGTTGTCCAATACAACAAGGAGAAGTTGAAGCAGGCGGTTGAGGACATGATTGAGCGTGAAGGCCGCCACTTCACGACCGAAGTGTTCCTGGCGATGCATGGGCACGATATTTCGGTAGCCCATCCTCTGGAATCGCAGATTATTGCCGATGCCCAGGAACTGCTGGGGGATAAATATAACATCGAGCAGACAGATCTGGAGGGCTTCTGGAAGGAGGCACAAAAACATCTGGACCGGGAGCAGCTTCCCGTCCTCACGGGGGAGCGCCGGTCTTACCTTAAGGAAGGCATGTGGACATTCCTGTTCCCGGGAACGATCAGTGCGAGAACCTACCTGAAGCAAATGGACTTCTCGGCCAGCAATGCGCTGGTGTATTATGCAGAGCCGCTCGCCTCTTTGGCCTCGGCGCTGGGGTCTGCCTATCCGGCTGGATACATGGAGCGGGGATGGCGGTATTTACTGTCCAACCACACCCATGATGCCAACGGCGGCTGTGCGCCGGACAACGTCTGCGCCGATATGGAGTACAGATACCGGAAAGCCGGTGACATCGGGGATATCGTAACGGAGGATGCGATGGCGTACATCGCCTCACAGCTGTCACCCGAAGGAATGGAGCAGGATGAGATGCAGCTGGTAGTCTATAATCCATTGCCGATGGAACGGAATGCAGTCGTGCTGCTCGATTTAGAGGTACCGAGAGTCGACGGGGCCCTTTCCGTCAGCCTAAGCTCGGCGCTGGATCCGCTGGTAGAACGCCAGGCCATAGCCAGTGCCAATTCCAGCGTGTTCGTGGACAGTATCTGGGATGTGCCCACGATCCTGGAGAGCCGCCGCATCCGGTTATTGGCCCGCTTAACCCGCCTGCCCGGACTCGGCTACCGGACGTACCGGATTGTGCCGGAGGCGCGCGAGCTGCGCAGCAGCGGCACACTGATTACAGGACCCGACACAATGGAGAATGAATTTCTGAAAGTGAAGGTGAATCCTGACGGGACGCTGGGTCTGCACAATAAAACGACCGGCAGAAGCTACAACAGCCTCAACTATTTGAGCGATCAGGGAGAGAACGGAAACGCCTGGAAGCATGTGTCTCCTCTGCATGACCGCAAATACAGCAGCCTTGGTGTGCCGAGCCAGGTAGCGGTAACGGTAAGCGGTACCCTGAGCAGTACGATCGAAGCGGAGTATGAATTTGCGGCTCCGGCAGATTACGGGGACGGAGAGTCGCGCAGCGGGGTAATGGCAAAGCTTCCGGTGAAGGTAGCCTATACGCTGGAAAAAGGCGCCAAGCATGTACTTGTGAAGCTGACGGTAGATAATAGTGCCAAGGATCACTGGCTGCGCGCCAATTTCCCTACAGGGCTGCGTACCGGGGTCACTTGGGCCGACAGCCATTATGATGTGTTGTCACGGCCCATCCCGCTGCCGGATTCCACGGATTGGGCGGAACGGGCCGAAGGTACACATCCGCTGCGCACCTTTGTCGACATGACGGATGGAAGAGATGGACTCGCGGTTCTGCCCAAAGGGATCTACGAGTATGAAGCCTTTGAGGATGAGCATAGCACCTTGGCGCTAACCTTAATCCGGGCCTGCCGGATCAAGCTGGCAGTGAGCGAAGAGAAGCTGACGGAGCTGCCCGATCAGGGCATTCAGTGCCCTGGCCTGCAAAGCTTTGAATATGCCATTCACATTCATGAAGGAGATTGGCAGGCGGCGGATCTGCTTGCACAGGCGGCGCAGCTGTACACTCCTGTGCGGATCGCAACCTCCGGCCGTGGGCAGGGCGCGCTTCCGGCAGAGGCCAGCTTCTTTACGCTGAATAACCCTGCCCTTCATGTCAGCTGTGTGAAGCAGGCGGAGGATGGCAGCGGAACTATTCTCCGGTTCTTCAACGGTTCGGATACGGAACAGAAGGCGGACATCACCTTCGGCATCGCCCCGGAGCATGTGCAGTGCTGCCGGATGGACGAAACGCTTCTGGATGAGCCGGAGTTGCAGCTGGCTGCCAATCTTTTGGAAGTGACGATACCGGCCAAAAAGATCGCCAGCTATAAGATTTCTATGGGGGCGTGGGCGAGATGACGGAGAAGAAATTGCCCGGATTTGGTCTTGGAATGTCACAGCTGGCCGCCGGCTTCTTTGAGCAGGAGAGCGGAGGAGATGGGTTATTCCGCAGGGGAGTTGGCGGCGTTGCCGCTATTCTGACACCGAAGGACCGTAAGACTGAGTTTATCGTATACGAAGACAAAACACTTTGTTATGTAAAATCTTCGATGGGTTCCCCAGCACTGTATCCTTTTCACGATGCAGCTTTCGAGGGTCCGGCAGAAGCGGTGCTGATGGATCTGGACGGAACCAGTGTCCACAGCGAAGGCTTCTGGATGTGGATTATTGAGCAGGCGGTAGCCCGGCTGCTGGGAAATCCCCGCTTCGCGCTGCGCCCCGAAGATGAGCCGCATGTCTCCGGGCATTCCGTGTCGGAGCATCTGCAGTACTGCATAGCCAAATATTGTCCGCAGCGCAGTGTAGAGGAGGCCCGGCAGCTTTACTTTGACATTACCCATTATGAAATGAATGAGATTATGCAGGGCCGGGGAAAGCCGGGGGCGTTTGTTCCTGCGCCAGGTCTGGGAGAGTTCCTCCAGACCCTGAAATCTAAGGGCGTAAAGATTGGACTTGTAACCTCGGGACTGTACGAGAAGGCTTGGCCGGAAATTCTGTCAGCCTTCCGGACGCTGGATCTAGGTGATCCGTTCGGCATGTACGACGCGGTCATTACGGCCGGGCAGACATTTCATCCCGGCCAGGCGGGCACGCTGGGTGAATTGTCGCCGAAGCCGCATCCCTGGCTGTATGCCGAGGCGGCAAGGATCGGCCTGGGCCTGGGTACGGAGAAGCGTCGCCGGGTGGTCGGCATTGAGGACTCGGCGGCGGGTGTCATCTCAATCCGTCTGGCCGGATTTGCGGCGTTCGGCGTGACCGGCGGCAATATCCGCAGCAGCGGTGTTCTGCCCTTGCTGCAGCAGGAATTTGGCAGCCTGATGGAGATGCTTCCGCTGCTGCTTGGCGAGGCCGGTCCGGCAGCGGCCTTTTGAGGATAGGGAGTGCATGCTGCGGGCGAAGAAGAGGGAGAGGAGGAAGAGGAAGAAGAACAAGTAGAAGAATAAGTAGAAGTAGAAGTAGAAGTAGAAGAAGAGGAAGAGGAAGAGGAAGAAGCAGCAGAAGAAGGAGAGGGTGAGGGAGAGTACATCTGATCTCCAGGGAAGGCAGCCTCAACGAAGATACTGGCATCTATGAGGAAAGCGGCAAATGATGATTGCACCGGGAAAAATGCCCGCTATATTTGTGCAGACAGCCCTTTTGAGGGATATACAGGGCATAC
>NZ_JBOFBG010000026.1:0-104400 GCF_051594305.1 Paenibacillus sp. IHBB 3054
CTAAATAAGGGGTAAGCTTCGCTTACCCCAAAACATATAAATTCTTATCTTTCCAAAAAAACGGCTGCGCCGTCCTTGAACCAGGACAGCGCAGCCGTTTGTGTGTGCAACAAATCTTACAGCAGAATCCGTTCCCGCCGGCGGGCAGAATCGAGGCAGGTCTCAATCAGCCGCATATTCAGCACCGGATCATCTGCAGCTACTCTGGGCTTAGCCCCTGAAACGGCTGCCGCAAAATTATCGGCCTGCCAGACATAAGGATTTGCGCCGGTGGCTTCGATCACCTTCGCTTCGCCGCCCGTATGCAGGATGAATTCCGCATCTTCAAATCTCGCATTGAACGGCATCGGAATTTCAATCCGGCCTTCCGTGCCGAGCACTTCCAGCAGCTGGCGGTTGTAGGCCCACATCCCGCAGTCGAAGATCAGGCTTACTCCGCCTGGAAACTCAACCAGACCCGAAGCCATCATATCCACATTATCATGCTCCGGGGAGAAAATCGCTTGTACCGTTACCGCTTCCGGCTCCGCAGCGAACAGCATACGCGCCGCGCTGAGCGGGTAACAACCGACATCGTACAAAGAGCCCCCGCCCCAAGCCGATTTAAACCGGATATTTGTCGTATCCCCGGCATCATTATATGTAAATGTTCCGCGGATCGAACGCAGTTCACCGATTTCTCCCCGGGCTATAATGTCCTGCAGCTCGGCAATCCGCGGATGATGCCGGTACATGTAGGCCTCAGCCAGATGAACACCGGCCTTCCGGCATGCATCTACCATCTCTGCCGCCTCAGCACTGTTAAGCGCAATAGGCTTCTCACAGAGCACATGCTTGCCAGCTTCCGCAGCGCGGATGACCCATTCCCGGTGAAGATGATTCGGAAGCGGAATATAGACCGCATCAATCTCCTGGTCCGCAAGCAGCTCCTCATAACTACCGTAGGCCTTCTCTATTCCAAACTCGGCAGCCACGGCACTGCTTTTCTCCAGTCCACGGCTCGCTACTGCTGCGATGATGCCGGATTCCGATTCCTGAATTGCCGGCATGACGGAATTTGTGGCAATCTGGGCACATCCCATAATTCCCCAACGAAGTTTCTGCACCATAGATGTACACCTTCCTTGTATTAGATTGTCTATTTATACCTATAGACACCATATCATAGAATAAGGTTTATCTCTATTTACAGAGGTAGGATGATGTTATGAGGTGATCCAAATATCCAGCACAACGGCCAGTCCAAGCACAATAACGCGAGCCATGCTCATCAGCACGAAATTTTTGACCGCCAGGATAAAGGTCGTCGCCTTCTCCTGCTTCTCATAAAACAGGGCAATATTGCGGCGCAGCGGGATCAGTGTCAGCAGCAGCAGCACAACCAGAACAGGATGGACGCCAAGCAGCAGCAGCACGATCAAATCCAGAAAGGAGACATAGTAGAGAAGCTTAAATAGCAGCAGCGCATTGCCGCGGCCGATGTAGACGGGCAGTGTATACCTGCGGTTCTCCATATCATCCTCAATGTCGCAGATGTTGTTCGCCAGCATGATTCCGGCAATTCCCAGAATCGCCGGCACCGAAAACCAGAATAGATACAGGACCTCCACAAAGTTGATATGCAGATCAATCCAGCCTTCCCGGAACAGCAGGGTAACAACACTCTGCTCGGAATGGATGTAAGCCGAAATGAAGATGATGACAAAGCCCATAAACAGGCCGGAGAACAGCTCACCCAGCGGCATCCGCGAGATCGGTATCGGCCCGAATGAATACAAGATCCCGATCAGGAAGGATAATCCGCCGAGCAGAAATATGATCAGACCGGTCTGGGAGACAAGCGCAATCCCGCCCCCGACCGCCAGCACCAGCAGGATGATAATCGTCGCCACCACAGTACTTTCTTTGAGCTTGTAATGAACAATGGCATTATGGGTCTCATAGCCGTAGCCGTGGGTTTTGGCCGCTTTTTTGAAATCGTAATAGTTGTTAATTGCCGTTGTCGCCATATCGAAGCTCAGCAGGGACACGAACATGAGCGCAAAACGCAGAAGATAAAAATCCTCAAACCGGTACAGGGCATACAATGACCCAAGCAGAAACGGGATAACACTAGCCACCTTGGTCGGCAGCTCTACAAATCTCAGAAAACTTTTTACATTCAAGGCGATCCACCCTCATCTGTCAAATAAGCACGGTTATTGTGCGGATGTTGTTATGGTCAGCGGAGACCACTCGGCGATGACTGTCTGGCCATGGGCGGACACACTGCCTTCGGGCGTGAGGTCTTTCTCGGTCATAATGCCCAGCGCTACAGTGAAGCTGTTGAATTTGATTGGCACATGCTGCTCGCGCCGCACCTCTTTGCCGTTGACATAGAACACAGCCTCATCGTTCCCGCGGTTATAGGTAATCTTATACGTGTTGAATTCACGCGGTTTGAAGTCCGTATCTTCCTTAAAAATGCAGAAGTATTTTGTGCCGCCGGTTTCAGGAACCTGCACGCCCGGGAAAGGCAGAACTCCGTAGACGCTGGCATATTTGTCGTTTCCGGCAAAGAAATCAAGCGCTGCCCCCGTCGTGAAATCAAGCAGATTCAGCGAAACATAACCGTCATACAGATCTCCGGGTGCCGTACCCTGCGTGCGGGCGCGAATCTGCAGCTCGAAGCTGATCTCTCCGCTCTCCGGCACCTCGACCGGCTGAGCCGAATAATACATATGCTTGGCATTGTCGAGAATCTGCACCTGGTTGTTCTGGCGGGACAGCTGGGCCCGCACATACAGGTAGCCATTGCGTACAATCACAACAGCCTCCGGCTCACGGTATGCCCAGAAAGAGCCGTCCGGCAAGGTGAACCCTCCGGTCTTCCAGACCTTGCCCTCCGACAATATAGTATGAAAGTCTCCGAGTACGACCGGGTTATTCTGTGCAGCCTGTGTATCTTCACTGCTTGTTTTATTCTTGTCCATGGGGTTCACTCTCTTTCTATCATCTAATCTTCAGCAATTTTTACATTAAGCCTTGAATCAGCAGTGCTACCGCCATAATTGCACCGCAGCGCACGGAGGCCTGCTGCGAGGCGCCCATCAGCGGCAGATAGGCTGGTGAGGCATTTTGCGGCTGCAGGCCACGGTATACATGCACAGGGGCAATCGCAGTGAGCAGTGCGAGCAGCGCATAAACCGGAAGCACGCCAAAGCCCACGCAGATGATCAGAGAAACGTAGGAAATATAAAGCAGCACACGTGAGAAGATCAGCGACTTGCGCTCTCCCCAGACGACAACAAGCGTACGCTTGCCTGCCTGCTCGTCCGCTTTCCAGTGCAGAAAATGATGGTTGAACAGCAGCAGCGTCGTCAGAAGCCCAACCGGAACCGAAAGCAGTACCGGCTTCAGGCTGAATTCGCCGGTCTGCACGAAATAAGAGCCGAGTACAGGCATAATGCCAAACGCAACGAAAATGGCGAATTCACTATAGCCCTTGCCCCGGTACCCAAAACGCAGCGGTGGAGCGACATAGAAATAGGCGATAAGTGCCCCTGCCGCTACAAACCAGAGAATCTCCCAGCCGCTATAAATACTGAGCACCGCGCCGCAAAGCACGGCGACTGCAAGCAAGCTCCAGGTCAATACTGCGAAAACGGTCTCCGAGAGCAGACCTCCGGACAAAAAACCGGAGTTTGTGGAAATCATCCCCGGTGTATTTTTTGCCTCCATATCGGTCCCGTTGCGAAAGTCCCATAAATCATTCACCATGTTGGAGAACAGATGCGCAGATATTGCACCGATGATCGTTATAACAAACAAAAACGGATGGAACTCTCCTCCCCATACATATGCCCCGACAGTTCCCAAGACAACCGGTATGAGCATAACTGGGATGGTTCCAAACCGTGTAGCTTTCTTAAAAAATATCCATTTGTTCATAACCAAGCTGGTCCCCTTCTATTATAATGTGATAATTATTATTGCTTATATATTATACATCAAATTTCGACAGCTAGGGTAGAAAAGCGCTGCAAAATATTCCCTAATCATGGTACACTGGTTTTAATGGTACTTATTTCCTATCAAGTCTAAAGATACTAAGGGGAACAACATGAAGCTGCGCAAAAAATTAGTGATCTTCATCTGTGTTGTTGCCCTATTCGGCTTAGGGCTGACTTATCTGCTCCTGCACCTGATACTGCTGGGCCGCTTCGAGAAGCTGGATGAAGCCGCACTTCGGTACAAGCTGGAGAATGCCGTCTCTTCTTATCAGAATGAGCTGCAGAGTATGAAGACCCAGTTGCTCAAATATTCGGTTTGGGATGAAACCTACCGGTTTGCGGAATCCACGGACCCCGCAGATTCTATTAGTGATGCCTACCTAAGCAGTAACTATAGCCGGACAACTTATGAGATTAACCATTTTGATATGATGGCCCTGCTGAACCCTTCGGGCACCCCCTTGTACGGTGGCACTTACAACCCGGACTCCCGCAGTATAACTCCGCTAACAACGGAGATTCTCGCCTTATTCAGGGATATTCATCAACGGCTGCCGGAATTTTCGGGCGCAGAGGACAGCACAAGCGGCATTGTATTACTGGATAAAGGGCCTATGCTGATCACCTTCACCCCTATTGTGAACAGCGACAAAACAAAACCGGTTATTGGAACTGCTGTAGCCGGCAGAATGCTGCTGCAGGAGCAGATCACACAAATCTGGAACGAGACACCGTCCACCATCCAGATCACTCCAGTGAACCCCGGCATACTCGCGGAGAGCAAAAGCAGCAATATCTGGATGAGCCCTGCCTCGAACAACGTGATGTCCATTCACACAACTATATATGACCTGTTCGGCAACCCCGGTGTGGTTCTCACCCTCAAGCATCCGCGGCAGATTTACTTAAGCGGCCTGCAGTCGATCACCAGCTTCCAGCGGTGTTTCTTTGCCGTCACTATGCTGATGTGTGTGGCCAGTCTCCTCTTCGTCAATCGCTCTATCCTCGGAAGAATGTCCTTGCTGACCCGGAATATCCGGGCTATCGGCAACAGCAAGGATTTATCCATCCGGATCGGCTCTTCCGGCAAAGACGAATTCAGCGATGTGGAGCATGAGTTCAACCGGATGATTGATTCCTTGGAACAGGCGCAGGAAGAGCTGCAGCTGCAAGCGATGCTTGACCCTCTGACTCAGCTGCCCAACCGTTCGCTGTTCTTCGCGAAGCTTAATGAAGCGATTGCTTCAATTAAGGGAACCGGCAGACAGATCGGGCTGGTATTTATTGATCTGGATCACTTCAAGACCGTAAACGATACACTCGGCCACGACTTCGGTGATGCCATGCTGAAAGAGATCGCTTTGCGGATTTCCCAAGTTATCGGACGTTATGATGTGGTGTCCCGTCTGGGCGGCGATGAGTTCACGATCCTGCTCGCCGACATCCCCGATTCAGACAGCATTTCCGAGCAGCTGCTGCGCATACGGGAGACGCTATCGCTGCCCCACCGCATACAGGGACATCTCCTCTATAATACGGCCAGCATCGGCGTCAGCATCTATCCGCAGAACGGTGAAGACGCCGACTTTCTGGTCAAACAGGCTGATCTGGCCATGTTCCATGTCAAAGAAACAGGCCGCAACAATATTTTTCAATACTCTGAGGATCTTGAAGAAAGTATCCGCCGCAAAAAAGTACTCTCCCAGCTGCTGCTGTCCGCAGCCGTTAATCATGAATTTGAAGTCCATTATCAGCCGATCCTCAGCTCCGGCAACCTGAAGGTTTCGAAGCTGGAGGCGCTGCTGCGCTGGACAAGTCCTGCATACGGCCTTATCTCTCCCGGTGAGTTTATCCCGCTCGCCGAAACCAGCGGCTCTATTGTAAACATCGGGAGCTGGGTGCTGCGGCAAGTCTGCTCCGATCTGCGTACTTTCCGGCAGAATGGGCTGGAGCTGACCGTGGCGGTCAACATTTCCGCCATGCAGCTGATGCAGCCGGGACTGTCTGAGCTGCTGCTGGAGCTACTTCATGAATACGGGCTGCCCAGCTCAAGCCTGGAGCTGGAGATTACGGAGAGCGTGCTGGTGTCGGGCGACAGCATTTTCCATTCGCTGCAACAGCTTAGGGGACATGGGTTCCGCATTTCCCTGGACGACTTTGGCACAGGTTTCTCTTCCCTCAGTTACCTGCGGCGTTTTCCCGTTGATGTAATCAAAATCGACCGTTCTTTTGTTTCCGAGATGACACTGGGCCCGCAGGGTGACGTGCTGATCAAGGCCATTATCGAGCTTAGCCACACCCTCGGACTGCAGGTAGTCTCCGAAGGGATCGAGCTGAAAGAGCAGTTCGACATCCTGCGCCACCTGGGCAGCGATGAGCTGCAGGGCTACTATATAAGCAGGCCGGTAAAATTCCAGGAGATCCCTGACTTTTTAACGCAAAATAATCTCCTTTACCACAGTAAATGAGCACTCTTTTTTTGTAGGCAAGCTCAAAACGATATGATATGATAGGCAAGCTGATCACAGCACCCATTTCCGGGTGCTGTGATCCTATGCGAACACTTATGAAAATTGGAGGCTTTAATTGCTATGTCAGCGCAACCGCAAACACAATCCGTCAAAATCGTCACTGCCGACCCCAGCGCCATCGGCTTGTTCGGATTGGCTATCGTCACCTTGGTCGCTTCTTCACAAAAGCTCGAAATTACAACAGGTCTCAGCTACTGTATTCCATGGGCTATATTCCTCGGAGCCTTCGCCCAGCTGTTCGCTTCTATCCAAGATGCCAAGCACAACAACACCTTCGGGATGACCGCTTTTGGCGCTTATGCGTTCTTCTGGTTCGGTATGGCCGCAAGCTGGCTGATCAAGCTGGGTGTATTCGGTACGGTTCTGGCGGAAGGCGTTGATCCCAAGCAGCTCGGCTTTGTTTTTGCGGGTTATTTGGTCTTCACGCTGTTCATGACCCTCGGCGCTGTGGAAGCCAATAGAGTGCTGCTTGTTATTTTTATACTGATCGATTTCCTGTTTCTCGGCTTGACCTTTGATGCGTTCGGAGTGGCTGCGGAATTCTTCCACAAGCTGGCTGCCGTATCGGAACTGGCCATTGGTATCGTATCACTGTACGGCTGCGGCGCATCCGTGCTCAACGCTCATTTCGGCCGGACGTTCCTGCCAATCGGCGCACCGCTGGGTATTTTCAAGAAATAATCCCGTCTCTTCACTTGCACAAAGTTCATAATGTACTCATTTCTAGAGCAACGGATAAATACAGGCTGCCTTTAGGCGGAACGTATTTATCCGTTTTGGATTTTATAGGGTTCTTGTTAGGTTTTCCCTTGCACAAAGGCGATAAAAATGACATGCTAAAGAAACACCCACGACATATCTCGACATTTTTCTGCGGTGCTGGAACAGCTTCTAATGAATTATAAATATAATGTTGAATTTCGGGTATCGGAGGCATTCCATGGCTTTCTTTAATAAAAAGCCTTTAACGATCATCCTCGGCTTCTTAGTCGCGCTGCAGCTCTCTCTGTTCTATTATTACTCCTTATCAGTGAACCGGGAATACCGGGCTGAAAAAGCCGACTTGTCCTCAAAGGCAGTCATGTTATCATCGAACATTGAAGAGAAGGTTTCGATTGTCAAAGGTGTTAGTTCTTTTATTCAAACGGTCGGCTTTGATGCTGAACCAGCGCTTATTAATCAATATTTAATGAAGGCTTATAACAATTCAAGCAATATTATGAATATTATGATCGCTCCGGACGGCCTCATCCGTTATCTCTATCCTCTCTCAGGCAATACAGCGATTCTTAATAAAAGTCTCCTGCTCGATCCCAACTTGTCCTCGCCCGGTTTGATTCAAGAAACGATCACTTCCCGGGGCATTACGGTGGACGGTCCCCGGATACTTGCCCAGGGCGCCCCCGGCATGGTGATCAGGCAAGCTATTTATAACGGCAACTCATTCTCCGGCATCGTTTCCGTCACACTGAAGATCGATGATATTGAGAACCAGCTGCTGCTTAAAGACTCCCCCATGTACGTAACTGATGAAGATCATACCTTTTTGTTTGGCAATCAAGCTCATGGGAACGAAGAGCAGGTCACGGTCCCCATTGAAATTAAAAATCAGCATTGGCTGATGGGAATCCCTTTTTCTTCGCACAAGAAATGGGAGATCTTCCGCAGCGTTCTGTGGATCGACATTTCCTTTCTGCTCGTTATGGCCTTTATTCTGTATATCTTCTGGCATCAGGCCCGGTTCAACCGTGAACTGGAGCGTGTGGTCAGTATCCGCACCCGGGATCTACGAATATCCAAACGGCTGTATGAAAAACTTGCCCATTACGACAGTTTGACGGAAATTCCGAACCGGCGTTACTTCATGGATGAATTCGGGCGGCTGCTGCAATGCGCCGAGCCTACGCAGACCTATACGCTGTTCTTTTTTGATCTGAACCGGTTTAAGGAGATCAATGATACCCTCGGCCACTCCACGGGCGATCAGGTCATCAAGACACTGGCCAGCCGGCTGAAGGACAGCGGTCTGCCCTTTAAGCTGTTCGCGCGCACCGGCGGCGATGAATTCGTGATGATCTTCTCCAATTTGCCGCGGGAGCAGATCCCGGAAATTGCCGGGCATATCAGCCTGCTGATCTCGGAAACACTGCTGATTGCCGGGGCATATTTAAGTCTATCGACCAGCATAGGGATCTCTCTTTATCCGGAACATTCCCTCCACAAGGAGGATTTGCTGAAATTCGCCGACATGTCCATGTATCAGGCGAAATCGCAGGAAGACAGCAATTATTTTGTGTTCGACTGGGAGCTGCGCGAGAAGCTTGAGCAGAAGACGATGATCTCCAAGTACCTGCATTCCGCGCTGGAACGTGAAGAATTTGTGCTCCATTATCAGCCGCAGATCAATGCCGTGACCGGCCAATTGGTTGGTATGGAGGCCTTGATCCGCTGGAATCATCCGGAGAAGGGGCTGATCGGGCCCGGAGCCTTCATCACTGCTGTGGAAGACGCCGGGCTAATGATTCAGCTCACCGACTGGGTGCTGCAGGAAGTATGCCGCCAGCTCTGCGAATGGAGAACGATGGGCATGCCGCTGCTGCGGACATCCATCAACATCTCCAACAGCTGGTTCTATAACCGGAATCTGATAGATAACCTGCTTGGCGTGCTTGAGCAATATGGGCTGGAGACAAATATGCTGGAATTCGAGATCACGGAAAGCACCGCCCTGCTGGAGGAGCATTATCCGCTGCTGCAGCAGATGCGCGACCATGGGATTGTCGTTTCGATTGACGACTTTGGCACCAAATATTCTTCACTGAACTATTTGAAGCATTTCCCTGTCAACAAGATCAAGATTGACCGCACCTTCATCACCGGCATAGGTGTCAGCTCCATTGATGAGACGATTATTAAGTCAATTGTTTATGTCGCCTCCCAGCTTGGTTATGACCTGATTGCGGAAGGCGTAGAGACGCCTGAACAGGCCCAGTTCCTGATTAAGCATGACTGCCCTTATATCCAGGGATTTCTTTATTTCCCTCCGCTTCCTGCGGATGAGATCTTCAAGCTTGCTTCCTGACGTTGCCCGGGAAGATACTGTACCGTATGTCTCAGGCTCCCTTTGGGGAGCTTTTTCTGTACTATATATAATAAGTAAGCACTACCGGAGGTGGGATTCTGTGAAAAATGAAAAGGCCTTAGGGGTGTATGGCTTCCGCTTTAGCGAGCCGGAGCAGTTGCCGCTCTGCAACCTCTTTGCAGTCGGGCATGAGATTGTGAGTGATGCTTCTTACCACTGGAATGGAATGGAGCGCCGTGACGGGCCCCTGTTACTCTTCCAATATACAGTTGATGGCGCAGGGGGATTCAGCACGGAACACGAGAGCTTCAAAATCAGCTCCGGACGGGCATTTCTGGCGGAAATCCCCAGCAGCCACAGCTATTATTATCCCGGCGGTTCCCAGCCGTGGGAGTTTTATTTCCTGCTCTTCAGACCGCAGCTGGTACAGCCCCTCTGGGAGGAGATCAAGGCCAAGCTCGGTCCGGCTCCGGTCATCGACGCGGGAAGCCTGCCCATCCGCATGCTGCGGGATATTACCCGGGAAGCCCATAGCGGAAAAATCACCGATCCTTACATTGCCTCCTCGCTGCTGTATCAATTCATGATGGAGCTCGGCAGACTGTCCTCCAGCGGGCCACGCCATGAAACGGAATGGCCGGCGGCGGTTAGGGATGCCGTTAATTTTATCGAAGGCCATTACAACTCCATGATTGGCCAGGAAGAGCTTGCGGAGAAGCTCGGACTTTCCAAATTTCATCTGCTGCGGACATTCAGCAAATATGTCGGTGTAACACCCAATGAATACCTGAACCGCATCCGCATCGAGCGGGCGGTGGACCTGCTGCGGACAACAGACCACAGTATTGAGGCCATCGCGGTTCAGGTCGGATATTCCACCGGAAGCTATTTCATCAAAGTGTTTCACAAGCTGACGGGACAAACACCTGGCAATTTCCGCACCGGAAACGGCAGCCTTCAGTATAACCGTTTGTTCTTCAGCTAAATTCCCGTTATGCGCAATTTTGTGCTATCCAGACAACTATTTTATTGTAGAAATAGGTTTTGAAAGTGTTTTATGATGGATCTATTAGAGCAAATTTATTCTACAACCCTCATCCGGGGGTTTAAGGAGCGAGATCATCATAATGAGCCACTTACAGTATGCGAAGACACCGCCTATGGGCTGGAACAGCTGGGATTGCTATGGAGCTGCAGTTACGGAACAGGAAATCCGCGGAAATGCTGAATATATGGCGGCGAACCTGAAGTCCTTCGGCTGGGAATATGTCGTTGTGGATATTCAGTGGTATGAGCCGGGGGCAATTTCTTCGCAGTACCGTCCTTTTGTTCCGCTGGAAATGGACGAATATTCCCGGCTGATGCCGGCAGTGAACCGTTTCCCCTCGGCAGAAGGCGGCAAGGGGTTTCTCCCTTTGTCTGATTATGTACACAGTCTGGGCCTTAAATTCGGCATTCATCTGATGCGCGGAATCCCAAGACAGGCGGCGCATGCCGCCACCCCGGTCAAAGGTTCAGCGGCGACCGCCCGGGACATCGCCCACCCCAACTCCATCTGCCCCTGGAACACCGATATGTATGGGGTTGATGCTGCCAAGGAAGGCGCCCAGGCGTACTACAATTCCCTATTTGAGCTGTATGCCGAATGGGGCGTAGACTTTGTGAAGGTGGATGATATTGCTGCGTCCAGACTGTACGATACACACCAGCCCGAGATTGAGCTGATCCAGAATGCGATCCGGCACTGCGGACGCCCGATGGTTCTAAGCCTCTCCCCGGGACCGGCACCGGTTTCTTATGGAGATTTCCTCGGCCAACACGCCAATATGTGGCGGATCACCGATGACTTCTGGGATCATTGGGACCTGCTCCTGGATATGTTTGACCGCTGTGAGGCGTGGGCAGGCAAAGCCGAAGCCGGCAGCTGGCCGGATTGCGACATGCTGCCGCTGGGCCATATCGGCATCCGCTCCGTAGACGGCGGCGGCGCTGACCGCTGGACTCGCTTCACGCCTGATGAGCAGGTCACCATGATGACCTTGTGGAGCATCTTCCGCTCGCCCCTGTTCTTCGGCGGCGAACTTCGCGATAACGACGCTTGGACCCTTTCCTTGCTGACCAACCCCGATGTACTGGAGATGCACCGCAACAGCAACGGTGCAGGCCTCATCAGCCGGGCAGGAGACCGCGTGGTCTGGACGGCGGAAGGAGACTCCGGGTGCCGCTATGCCGCGATGTTTAATACCGGTGAAAACACCCAGAAGGTCAGCGTAACTCTCGCGGAGCTGGGCCTTGAGAGACCAGTCACTGCCAGGGAGCTTTGGAGCGGGGCGGAGGTTGGCCCCGTGCAAGACCAGCTCGCTTGCGAGATTGCCCCGCATGGCACAGTGCTGTATCGTCTGGCGTAACTCTTGCTGCAGTGATAACAGGCAGGATGGAATAACAGTTGAATAAACCAAGTGATTCATCTTACGGCAGACCCGGATTAACGGGCCTGCCGTTTTGCTGCAAATATATGCCGACAAATCCAACCAGGCATAGCACATCCCCTCGCAGGACAGTCACAGAATAGATCCATTCGAGTCAATCCCCCACACGCTTAGCGGCATTTGGAACATCCTGTGACAGCAGGCATACTTCTCCTCGCAGCAACCATACTAAGGTCATTCTATGATGTGACGGAGGAATGCAGCGATGGGCAAAAAGATGAATCTGCTGATGTTCAGCGGGGAATATGACAAAGCGATGGCCGGGTTGATTCTGGCCAATACCGCAAGGGATATTGAGGTTGAGGTCACAATGTTTTTCGCCTTTTGGGGCCTTTTCCTGGTCCGCGACCCGGAGAAGATGACACTTGAGGATAAGACAATTTATGAAAAGCTGATGGATGTCATTACACCGAAGGGACCACAGCACCTCCCGCTTTCGCGGATGAACTTCAGCGGCCTTGGACGGATGATGCTGGAGGAAATGATGGAGGATCAGGGTGCGCCGAAGCTGATTCATTTTCTCAAGGGCGCCCGCAAAAAAAACATTAAATTCTACGCCTGCAAGCTGTCCGTAGAGATCATGGGCTTCAAGCCGGAGGAGTTTCTGCCCGAGGTGGAGATCATTGATGCGGCCACCTATCTGAAGGATGCGCTGGAAAGCGATATGCAGCTCTTTATTTAGAGGAGCCCCTCAATGAATGCAGACAATAGGCTTTAACCCATTGCCTCCACCGGGCATATACTGAGCCTGGGAATATAACCCCACTCTTAATTAGCAAGAAGAAACGGCCGTGCGTCCTTTGTGAGAGGGCGTGATCCGTATCTTGCGAGAAATCACCGGGCTGGAGGGATTGTCTGTGCTGAGCATCAACCACGCTTCTTCTGCGGAGGAGCCCGCTTCACTGCAAGAGCATTTCGCAACGTTTCGCGAGCATACCATCGGCAACCGGCATTCTATCTCCACACCTTATGGACGGCAGCCGCTGCTGTATGCCGACTGGACCGCCAGCGGGCGCTTGTATGAGCCGATTGAGCGCAAAATGCAGGAGACGTTCGGCCCCTATGTCAGCAATCCGCATACCGAGTCCAATACAACCGGTTTAACTATAACACTGGCCTATGCCGAGGCGCAGAACATCATTAAGCGGCATGTTCATGCCGGGCCGGGAGACGCCCTGCTCTTCTGCGGCAACGGCACAACCGGAGCAGTGAACAAGCTGCTGCGGCTGATGGGCCTAAAGCTGCCGGAATGGATGCGGGATCATTACCTCTGTCTTCCAGAGGAACGCCCGGTTATCTTCATCAGCCACATGGAGCATCATTCCAACCTGCTGCCTTGGCAGGAGGGCATCGGCGACGTGGTCACCGTACCGGCCGGGGCGGATGGAAGCATGGACCTCCGGGAACTGGAGGAGCTGCTGATCCGCTACCGGAACCGCCGCTTCAAGATCGGCTCCTTTACCGCCTGCTCCAACGTAACCGGCATACAGACCCCGTACCACAAGCTCGCTGCGGTGATGCACCGGCACGGAGGCCTCTGTTTTGTCGATTTTGCCGCCAGCGCGGCTTATGAAGAGATCGACATGCATCCTGCCTCCCCGCTGGAGAAGCTCGATGCCATCTTCTTCTCTCCCCATAAATTCCTTGGAGGCCCCGGTTCAAGCGGGGTGCTGGTATTCGATGCCGCGCTTTGCAGGGGCCAGCTCCCGGATGAGCCCGGCGGCGGCACGGTGGTCTGGGTCAATCCCTGGGGCGGACGCCGCTACATAGATGAAGTGGAGGTCCGCGAGGACGGTGGAACACCGGGGTTCCTGCAGGCCTTTCGCACAGCGCTCTGCCTGAAACTGAAGGAGAAGATGAATGGCAACGGACAGTTCATGATGCGGAGGGAACAGGAACTGTGCCGCCAGCTTCTGACCGGGCTTGCCGGAATCCCCGGATGTTACATCCTGGCGGGTGAGCATACCAAACGCCACGGCATCGTATCCTTTATCTTGAAGGACATCCATTATAATCTGGCCGTCAAGCTGCTGAATGACCGTTTTGGCATTCAGGCCCGCGGAGGCTGCTCCTGCGCCGGCCCCTACGGACATTATCTGCTTGGACTTGACGCCAAGCTCTCCCAGCATTTCATTCAGGCGATTCAGGCCGGAGACCAGTCTTTGAAGCCGGGTTGGATCCGCCTTTCGCTGCACCCCATCATGACAGACCGTGAAGTCCAAACGATCATCTCTGCAGTGCAGAGCATTGTCCGCCATATAGAGGAATGGAGACAGGATTACCGCTATAACGCCTCTACAAACAGCTGGGTTCATCTCAGCGGAAACCATGAGACCGATGCTGACATCAGCGGACTATTCGTGGTGTGAAGAATTCCCCGCGGCAAGCGGCTTCTCCTGTCCCCGCGCCGCCCGGGCAAACCGGGCCTCTATGGCCTTGACGCACCATAGGGAAATACCGATGAACAGCAGCACATAGATGATCTCCCACGGATTGCGGATAAACCGATCCAAGTCATTTCCGATATAGGAAACTGCAAACACCATGATGGCTTTGCCAGCACACAAAGCAAGCAGATAAGACCGCAGGCGCATGCCGGCAAGCCCGGCTGCCATATTGATGACCACAAAAGGCCCTACCGGAAATATACTGAGCAGAAAGACATAACTGAACCCGCTCTGGCGGACCCATGTCATGCTTCTCGCTACTTTTGGCCGCTGCGCCCACTTCCGCAGATAGCGGTGGGATGCAATTTTGCGGATAATCATAAACGTGGTCACACAACCGGCAACCAGCCCGATCCAGGAATACAGGAATCCGAGCCATAAGCCATAAACCGCACCGTTTAATCCCACAATCGCAATCGTAGGCAGCGGCGGTACAAAAGATTTCATAAAAGTCAGCCCGATCCCGGGCAGCGGCCCGAGCGAGCGGTACTGCTCCAGCAACAGCCGCAGACGTTCCTCTGTCAGCCATGATACCGTATCCAGAAAGTACATACCCTCCCGCACTCCTCATCCTTGCTAAATTTAGATCTGTTACATTTGTGGCACCGAGCCTCAATTATACAATACATTGACATAGGATGGCCTTTTCTGTTGGCAGCATCCTGTTCTTCTTGTACTATGTTGCTATGATTAACAATGTAAGGGGGAGAGATTCATGTTAATAACATCAGGGCTTCTGGATATACGGAAAACAGCGCTTCATGATTTGGATTTTGTCCTGGCTGCCGAGCAAGCCGAAACTAACCGCCGCTTTATCGGACAATGGAGCAGGGAACAGCATGATGCAGCACTACAGGACGGGGACATTCTGCATCTCATCATTGAGGATAAATCGGGGAAACAAGCAGGCTATGTGATTATAACGGGGCTGCAGGACCCTAATCTTAGTGTCTGCATTAAGCGGCTTGTCATACAAACCAAGGAACGAGGCTATGGGAAAACAACCCTCTCGATGCTGACGGATTGGATCTTCGCCCGAACCGAAACCCACCGGCTGTGGCTGGACGTTAAAGAACATAACTCCAGAGCCCGTCATGTCTATGAAGGTGCGGGGTTCACACTGGAAGGCACCCTTAGGGACTGTGTAAAGACTGGAGATTCTTTCGAGTCGCTGCACATCATGTCGATTCTGCGGTTCGAGTATTTGGACAAGCTATCGCTGCAGGCATAGTCTTCTTGGCGCCAATTCCCTCTGCAGCGCCCTTTAGCAGGGCAAGTTCTCTACATAAATCTGCCTGACTGCACAAAAAAGACTGCCGGATAGGAGCCAATGTTTCTTGGCCTACCGGCAGTCTTTTTCAGACAGGTGCGGGATGTGCAGATTTAAAATACCGCAACTATGGCTGCACCATATTTATCCCCGTTTTTTTTGACACGCGGACCCTGTATCTTAGAATTGTCGCGCCTTACGTATGCGTTTCCATGGGGGTGGCCGGTCTCTGACCCGATATAACCACCGTCGTCACATGCTTGCGCGCATCCGCCGTCAGCAGCTGCAGCTCCACCGGCACCCTGCCCGGGCTGCTGTGAATAAATTTTACTCTGGCACCGTCCAAATCCTCTTCAATACTGACGATGGAGTAGCCTTGCAGCAGCAAATCGTCAATCTCCTGCCGCTCTTGGTCAAACTCATCAAATGCAGACATCTCAGACCACTCCTCCGCTGATTTCCGCCTTGGCCGGACGCGGCGCTTCCGCTGCAAAGCGTTTGCGGTGCAGGTATTTGCCAGAACCCGCCTGGCCGACAAACTGCTTGTCGCGGATCACGAATTCACCCCGGCTGAGTACGGATACCGGTTCGCCTTTAACCTCAAAGCCTTCAAACGCATTGTAATCAACATTCATATGATGGGTTTCAGCAGAAAGTGTTCTTTCCACCGACGGGTCGAAAATCACGATGTCGGCGTCGCTGCCCACAGCTATGGTGCCCTTTTGTGGAAATAGGCCAAACAGCTTGGCGCTGGAGGTTGAGATGATATCCACGAATTTATTAAGCGAAATCCGTCCCTTCTGCACCCCTTCGGAGTAAAGCAGGCTGAACCGGTCTTCAATCGTCGGCCCGCCGTTCGGGATCTTGGAGAAGTCGCCCAGACCCAGATCCTTCTGCCCCTTAAAGTCAAAGGAGCACTGATCGGAACCGATCGTTTGCAGCGTGCCGCTCCACAGCGCATCCCACAGCACCTCCTGGTTCCACTGCTCACGCAGCGGCGGAGACCAGACATATTTGGCGCCTTCAAAATCAGGCTTCGCAAGCGCGGTTTGATCCAGCACCAGATATTGCGGGCAGGTTTCACCGTAGACACGAAGCCCTTTCTTGCGGGCTTCGGCAATCTTCCAGGCCGCTTCGGCGCAGGTGACATGCACGACATAGAGCTGCGAATCGGTCAGCTCCGTCAGGTAAGCAGCCCGGCCCGTGGCTTCGCCCTCCAGCTCCGGAGGGCGGGTCAGCGCATGGTAGATCGGATCGGTGTTGCCTGCGGCCAGAGCCTGCTCCACCAGATATTCGATCACATCGCCGTTCTCGGCATGGACCATAACGAGTGCACCTTCCCGCTTGGCCGCCTGCAGAGTCTTGTACAGTACGCCGTCATCGGCCTGAAAAGTGTTCTTGTAGGCCATGAACACCTTCAGCGAAGTGATGCCTTCGTCTTCAATAATTTGCGGCAGCTCGCCCAGCACCTTGTCATTCAGCTCCGAAACCATCAGGTGAAAGCTGTAATCAATCACCGCTTTATCCTGTGATTTGTTATGCCAGGCATCGACAGCCTGCTGAAGCGGCTGGCCTTTGGTCGTCAGGCAGAAGTCGATGACCGTTGTCGTTCCGCCATAGGCGGCGGCAATCGTGCCGGTCTCGAAGTCATCAGCCGTCACGGTTCCCCCGAAAGGCATATCCAGATGTGTATGGGGATCTATCCCTCCCGGAAAGACATAACAGCCGGAAGCGTCAATAATCTCCGCACCCGGCGCTTCCAGATTCAGCCCTATTCCGGTAATAATGCCGTCCTCAAACAGCACATCTCCCGTATAAGTATCCGCTGCGGTAACGATAATGCCATTTTTGATTATCTTCTTCATGCTAGACCACCTCCGCTTCTGAATACGAGCCGTTCAAGCCGCTGATGACCTTCTGACGCTGATTCCAGGTTAGAGGCGCCGCGCCGCTGTCCAGGGCAACCATATCAATGGCTCCGTCTGCCGGGCAGACAATGGAGCACAAATTGCAGCCCACACAGTCTTCTTCACGCACTTGCAGAATCGCCTTTCCTGCGGCATCCGTTAACATGTCGATACATTGATGCGAAGCATCCTCACAGGCAATATGGCATTTGTTGCAGTTGATGCAGTTCTCCTCGTTAATCCTTGCAACGACTTTATAGTTGAGGTCCAGATCACCCCAATTGGAGTACTTAGACACCGATTTACCGATCAGCTCAGTGACCGAAGCCAGCCCTTTATCATCCAGATAATTGTTCAGGCCGTCGATCATCTCCTCGACAATCCGGAAGCCGTGATGCATGACTGCCGTGCACACCTGAATGCCCGTAGAGCCCATTAGCATGAACTCAACTACATCCTGCCAGGTGGAAATGCCTCCAATTCCGGAGATCGGCACGCCAACCCCCCGGTCGCGGGCGCATTCGGCCACCATGCTGAGCGCAATCGGCTTCACCGCCGGGCCGCAATAACCGCCATGCGCGCCTTGGCCGCCGACATTCGGAATCGTGTTCCAGCTGTGAATGTCCACGCCAGCCAGGCTGTTGATTGTATTAATCAGGCTTATCGCATCGGCGCCGCCTTTGACGGCATGGCGGGCAACGACTGTAATATCCGTTATATTCGGGGTCAGTTTCACAATGACCGGCGTGGTCGCGACTTCTTTAACCCAGGTCGTCTGCGCCTGTACGAGGTCGGGCTGCTGGCCGGAGGCTGCGCCCATGCCGCGTTCCGCCATCCCATGCGGGCAGCCAAAGTTAAGCTCCAGGCCGTCTACGCCGACAGCCTCTACCCGTTTGACGATTTCATGCCATTTGTCCTGCCTCGGTTCGACCATCAGGGAGGCAATAATCGCATGACCCGGAAATTTTTTCTTCGTTTCATAGATCTCCTTCAGGTTCACCTCAAGCGGGCGGTCCGTAATCAGCTCGATATTGTTGAAGCCAGCTACACGCTGACCGTTGAAATGCACGGCCGCAAACCGGGAGGAGGTGTTAATAATCGGATCACCGAGTGTCTTCCACACCGCCCCTCCCCAGCCGGCCTCGAACGCCCGCTGCACTTGATAGCCTGTATTGGTGGGCGGCGCGGACGCCAGCCAGAATGGATTAGGTGACTTGATACCTGCAAGATCAATACTCAAATCTGCCATTATATTCCCTCCCTGTCATATAAAGTCCGGTTGAAGCCGCCGGTCTTGTATTGCTTGGCACTCCCCGTTTAGACAGCAGAACCCACCACGCTGTCCTGCAGGCCCGACAATTGCTTCACAATGGCATAAGCAGCATCTTTGCCCTGCTGGGCGGCGGATACGACCATCGCTTCGCCTTTGCCGGAACCAAACACAATATCACCGGCGGCATAAATCTGCGGATCGGACGTCCGTCCGGTCTTCTCATCAATTTTGACAACCCCATAGTTGTGCTCAAGACCGAGCGCTTCAATCAGGTCCAACCGCCGCTTCTGTCCGATCGCCACCACAACCGCATCCACCGGTATCAGGAATTCAGAGCCATCAACAGGCATCGGCGCAAGGCGGCCGTCTTTGCCGGTCTCCCCGGTCAGCTTCATCTGCACGCACTCCAGTGCCGTAACATTGCCGAGCTCGTCCCCGACAATGCGCTTCGGCAAAGTCAGCCAGTTGAATTCCACACCTTCCTGCTTGGCAAATTCATATTCGAAATCGTAGGCCGTCATCTCCGAGCGTGTACGGCGGTAGACCATCTTCACATTCGCTGCCCCCAGCCGCACCGAGCAGGTTGCCGCATCAATGGCCGTATTGCCTGCGCCGATGACAGCGACGCGCTGGCCCATCAGCTCCAGTGTCGGAATGCCTGTCTTGGTGGTTTCCACCAGCTCTATCGCATCGTATACCCCGGACAGCTTCTCGCCTTCAATCCCAAGCGGAGGAACATACCCCATCCCTGCAGCCAGCACAACGGCATCATACTCCGCCTTCAGCTCCTCCACGGAGACGTCAACGCCAACCTTTGTTCCGGTGCGGATCTCCACGCCCAGCTCCTCCACCTGCTCCACTTCCCACAGCGATATAGACTGCGGCAGCCGGAAAGAGACAATACCATGCGTATCCAGCCCGCCGGCGAGCGGCTTCGCCTCATAGATCACCACCTGGAAGCCTTCACGCGCCAGCTCTCTAGCCGCAGACAGCCCGGCAGGACCGCTCCCGATGACAGCGACCTTTTTGTCATTAGGAGCACCAGCTTTGAATAACTGAACACCGCTGTTTATAGCCCAGTCCGTGGCATAACGCTGCAGCAGTCCGATCTGGATCGGTGCCGAAGCATCATTCAGAACGCATGCGCCTTCGCACAACTCCTCGGTTGGACAGACACGGGCGCAACTGGCGCCTACAGGATTGGAGTCCATGATCGTCTGCGCCGAGCCTTTTAAATTATCGGTGGCGATCCGCTTAATAAAGGAAGGAATATTAATGCTGGTCGGGCAGGCTTTAATACAGGGGGCGTCATAACAATACAGACAACGGTTGGATTCTTCGATTGCACCTTTGCGGGTTAAACCCGGCTCAGCCTCGGCGAAGTTGCGCATGAACATATCAGGCGTAAACGTGGTTAACGGAGAAGAATGCTCCATCAGATCTCCCTCCTTCTGGACGAGTGGTGTTCCCAGGCATTGCCGGATAAAAAATAAACATTTTCATCATCGAAATCATTTTTGTGTTATATAATATAACATTATTTCAATGATCGCCTTAATATTTTACTTACTTATCAGGCTTAATGTAGTAAAATGGACAATAAATCAAAGAATCCATTCTATTTTCTTTCTGAACGAGTTATATTTCCTCACATATTATATTCAAACTATAGTCATTTTGATTTTTCGTTACATTAGACACATTGTCTAATTTCAAAAGTGTATTTTTTACCTGCCTGACGACATAGCGAGGGGGAAGCTTATGGATTGGGAACTTGTATTTACGGTCCGCGATGCGCTGAAAAGACCGCTGTTTGCGGAAGCGGAGCTTATCGGCGGAAAAAACGGCCTGAACCGGGCGATTCGCTGGGTGCATGTACTGGAAAGCGCCAGTTTTGAAAGGCTGATCCACGGGGAAGAGATGATATTGACTACGGGGATGGGTGTAAGTGTTGATTTGCCTTCCTCCTTATCGTTTATGCACAATTTGATCGATAAGAATGCCGCCTGTTTGTGCATCGAGCTGGGAGAGTATTTCTGCAAAATCCCCCAGGAGATGATCGACCTGGCGAACAGCCACGATTTCCCGCTGATTATTTTCACCCGTACGGTACGTTTCGTGGATATCACGCTTGATCTGCATTCCCTCATCATCAACCGCCATCACCGCATGCTGCAGGAGCTGGAGAGCATCTCCCGTGAATTCCACCGCCTGACGCTGACTTCCCAAGGGACCCTTAAGGTTCTGCAGCTATTATGTAAAAGCACCCGCACGCAAATTGTATATATGCAGCTGCAGGGCAAACCCCTGTTCTTCCCGGCGCTGCCGCCCGAGGATCAGGCCCCATTGCTTCAGTTCTTCGAAGCCTTCAGCGAGGAGATGGAGGGCGTACAACCCGATGCCGCACCTTACATCCGCGAATTCGGCCATAAGCTGATCGCGCTGAAGCCGGTGGGCGCGCTCGACCAGACCTGGGCTTATATCCTGATGGTCAGCAGCCACAAACCCCAGGAGTTCGACTGCCTGCTGCTGGATTCCGCCTCCCTGTCGATTGCCCAGGAGCTGCTGCGCACACGGTATATGGAGGAACGCAAGCTGTTCTCCGAGAACCTGTGGGTGGATGAGCTGATCAGCGGCCGCACCCAGGATGACAACCGGCTCAAGGGACTGGCAGGACCCGACTTCAATGTCGTGAATGAGCTGCCGTACCGCGTATGCCTGATTGAGATCGAGAATCCCCGCGATGTTAAATGGAACAGCTCGGAGAATGATTGGGAATCCATCACCTTCCATCTGTCGCTCATTCTCCGCTCCATTTTCGAGAAATACTCGCTGCGCCCGCTGATCACACTCAAGAACAACCGGCTCACTGTCATCGCGCTCGATATCCAGTCCAAGCTGCCCGGCAAGCTGCGGCTGCAGCAGGCGCTTGATTCCCTGCTACATATCCGCTCCGACGAGAAATTGAAGGACCTGCAGCTCGTTATTGGAGTCAGCAAGTCCCAAAGGGGCCTGAAACATGCCTATGCCGGTTATCAGGAAGCCGTACAAGCGTTGTCTCTCTATACTTGTTACCAGAAGTCTGTGTTGTTCTACGAAGAGCTCGGCGTATTCCAGCTGCTGCTGAACCTGAATGACGGCAAGACGCTGGAGAATTTCATCCGCAGCTATCTCGGCCCGCTGATCGATCACGACCAGTCTAAAGGGAGCGAGCTCCTGCTGACGCTGCGTGTCTATCTCGACCATGACGGCTCAAAGCAAATCGCCGCCCGCAATTTGTTCATCGTCAGACAATCGCTCTACTACCGGCTGGACAAAATCACCGAACTGCTGGGCGAAGACTTCATGCTGCCGGAGAACCGCATCTCCATTCAGGTCGCCCTCCGTGCCTACCAGTTCCTGTACCCGGAGAAATTCACTCTGCCCAGCTCCCGTTCAGCACAGCTTTGAACGTGTCGATTATAAACTGCACATCCTCATCGGTGGAGGATAACGGCGGTGCGAAGGTAAGCACATTATTGAATCCTGCCACCGTATCTCCGTTTTTGCCGATGATCAGCCCTTTGGATTTGCATTCGGCAATAATGCCTTTGACGACAGCCAGATCGGCAGGCTGCTTGGTGGTTTTATCTGCCACCAGCTCAATGCCGATGACCAGCCCAAAGCTGCGGACATCTCCTACCAGCTTGTGATCCCGTAACCCGAAAAATGCACCCGCCAGCCTTTGTCCGAGGATTTCAGCACGCTCCACCAAATGCTCCTGCTCCAGAATCTCCAGGTTGCGCAGCGCAAGCGCACAAGCCGCAGGGTTGCCGCCGAACGTATTCACATGGCGGAAATATCCGTAATCATCACTGTTGTCCTTGAAGACCTCATAAATATCCTTGCGCACCGCCGTTGCCGACAGCGGAAGATAGGCGCTGGTCAGCCCTTTGGCCATCGTCACTATATCAGGTTTGATGCCGAAATTGTGATGGCCGAAGTTGCGGCCGGAACGCCCGAAGCCGCAGATGACCTCATCAATAATCAGCAGTACTCCATGCTTGCGGCAGATTTCCTGCACCCGGTCCATATACACCTGATGCGGCACAATGACTCCGCCTCCGGTAATCACCGGCTCCATAATTACTGCCGCAACCGTCTCTGCCCCCTCCCAGACAATCGTATCCTCAATGGCCTGCGCACACTGGAGGTTGAACGCCTCCACGGTCATGCCGTCAGGACGGCGGTAGCTGTCGGGCGGTGCCACATGGAGGAATCCGCCGGTCAGTGGCTCATATTTATATTTGCGCTGCGCCTGGCCGGTCGCTGACAGGGCGCCGAGCGAGCTGCCATGATAACCGCGGTAGCGGGCAATGAATTTATGCCGGTAATGCTGGCCGATTTGCTGCTGGTATTGGCGGGCCATTTTGAAGGCCGCTTCGTTCGCTTCCGATCCGCTGTTGGAGAAGAAAATGACATAGTCGTCGCCCAGCCATTCATTCAACTTCTCGGCAAGCGCGATAGCCGGCCTATGGCTCTGCGTGAGCGGAAAATAAGGCAGGGTGAGCAGCTGCTGATAGGCCGCATCAGCCAGCTCCTTGCGCCCATATCCGACATTGACGCACCACAGCCCGGACATCCCGTCCAGAAATTTATTCCCGTCAATATCGGTAACCCATGATCCGCTTGCCGTCGCCGCGATCATCGGCGGATGGCTCTCGCTGTAAGGTGTAATGTTATGCCATAGATACTGCTGATCTTTCTTGACGGCCAGCTCGCTTTCGTTCTCCAGGCTCTGCACCGCAATCTCTCCTCTCAACATTCCATTCTGGTCAATAACGCGCAGTGATCATTTTCTTGCGGGTGTAGAATTCCACACCGTCACGGCCGTTGGCGTGCAGGTCTCCATAGAACGATTTCTTATAACCCGAGAAAGGGAAAAAGGCCATCGGCGCAGGCACACCGAGATTCACACCAAGCATTCCCGCATCAATCTCTTCCCGGAATTCCCGGACCGCCTTGGCGCTGTCCGTATAAATGCAGGCTCCATTGGCAAACGGGGACTGATTCGTTACGTTTATCGCCTCCGCCAGATCCTTGACACGCATCACAGACAGCAGCGGAGCAAAAATCTCATCGCGCCAGATCGTCATTCCCGGCTCTACACGGTCGAAGATGGTCGGCCCGAGAAAGTAGCCCTTGCCTCCCGCCGCTGCATCTTTCCGGCCGTCCCGCACCAGCTCCGCCTTCTCCTGTACACCTGCCTCAATATAAGCCAGCGTGCGGTCCTTGTTCGACTGGCGGATGACCGGTCCGAGAAATACTCCGGCTTCCCTGCCGTCGCCGATCTTCAGCCCGTCGGCCGCCTCAAGGAGACGGCGCACCAGTTCGTCGGCAATCGTCTCCTGCACGACGACCACCGAGCAGGCCATGCAACGCTCGCCCGCCGACCCGAAGGCAGCAGCGATAATATTCTTCACCGCATTGCCCAGATCGGCATCTTGAAGCACAATCGAATGGTTTTTGGCCCCGGCCAGTGCCTGCACCCGTTTGCCATGTGCAGTCCCTTGCTTATACACATATTCCGCTACCGGCTGTGAGCCGACAAAGGAAATCGCCTTCACCTCGTCGTGTTCAATTAATCCACCCACCACATCATGTGCTCCATGCACCACATTCAGCACACCCGGCGGAAACCCCGCTTCCGCAAACAGCTCAGCCAGCCGGTTCATCAGCAGCGGCGTCCGTTCGGAAGGCTTCAGCACAAAGGTATTGCCGCAGGCCACTGCCAGCGGAAACATCCAGCAGGGCACCATCATCGGGAAGTTAAAGGGCGCGATCCCGCCGATCACCCCCAGGGGGTAGCGGTACATGCCCGATTCAATTCCGGTGGCAATATCCGGCAGCTGGCTGCCCATCATCAGTGTGGGGATGCAGGAGGCAAACTCCACACATTCAATACCGCGCTGCACTTCGCCCAGCGCTTCCTCCAGGCTTTTGCCGTTCTCCAGCGTAATCAGCTCAGCCAGCTCATTCCAGTGCTGCACCAGCAGCTGCTGGTACTGGAAGAAATAGCGGGCCCTCCGCGGAACGGCAACCCTTTTCCATGAATGAAATGCCTCTGCCGCAGCTTGCACCGCAGTATCCAGCTCTTCGCGGCTGGAAATCGGCACATAAGCAATCACTTCTCCGGTTGCCGGGTTGAAAACTTCCTCCTCCCGCCCGGATGATGACGCCACCCAAACCCCGTTTATATAATTTCTGACCTTTTCAGTCTGCTTCGCCAGCAGAGACATAGCCCGCACCTCTTTCACTGTTTCTGGATGCCGATGATAATAGATGACCGCCAAAACGGGCGGCCATCTATCATCAATATGAGGAAAACCGCTTATTTTGCTGCCATTTCAACAATCTCGTTCGTATAGGCTTCCTCCACGTTGGCCGCCTCTTTGATTACACCGAATTTGAGCGCGATGTCTGCCGTCTGCTGGAATGCAGCTGCATCGGTATACCCCAGCTTGGAAACGTCAAAGCCCTCCGGCTGGATCAGCTTGGCAACCTCCGTCATCATCGTGAGCTGATGCTCTCTTGAAGTACTGCCTTCTTCAGCGAGCTTCATTACACTATCTACAGCCGCCTCAGGATCGGCGATAGCATCTTTCCAGCCCTTCAAGGAAGCGCGGACGAATTTGGCCGCTGTCTCCTTATTGTCTGCAAGCCATTCTTTATTGGCGAACAGATTGTCTTCGAGCATCGCCACGCCTTCATCATTCATATCAATCACATTCAGCTCTTCGGTCTTGATGCCCGATTCCAGCACAACCTGATATTCGTTATACGTCATCGCCGAAGCCGCGTCGATTTCGCCGCCAAGGAATTGGTCCATCGTGAAGCCCTGCTTCGTGAAGTTTAGGTCCTTATTGGAATCCAGCTTGTATTTATCAAAAAGTGCAAGGATTTCAAACTCGTTGCCACCCATCCAGTTGCCGACTTTTTTGCCTTTCAGATCCGCTGCACTGCTGATTCCCGCCTCCTTCTTGGATACCAGCACGAGTCCGCTCTTTTGGTAGATTTGCGCAATCTGCACCAGCGGCATTTCCTGTTCCTGGCTGGTCAGCAGACTCGCCACCCAATCCACGCCGATATCGGCTGAGCCGCCCGCGACCTGTTGTTCAGGCACTATATCCGGGCCGCCGGGCAGGATCTCCACATTAAGACCTTCTTCAGCATAGTACCCCTTGTCCCGGGCCAGGAAGTATCCGGCAAATTGGGCCTGCGGCACCCATTTCAGCTGGAGCTTGACCGTCACCGGCTCCGCAGCCGGTTCTGTGGCCGCCGCCGTTTCCGGTGAAGCCGAAGCTCCCGTGCCTGCCGTCGCTTCAGCCGCCGGAGCATTATTATTGTTATTACCTCCACAACCTGCCAGCAAAGAGATTGCCATGATCATTACCGCCATCAACAGCCCACCGTGAAATTTGCCTTTATTCCTTTTCATCACGCAGCTCCCCCTACCCATTTGAGTTTGTAGTTTGGTGTAACAGATTTAAGATGACGCACGCTGGGAGGAATGCCACTTGATGAATACCTTCTCCAGCCGCTCCACTACCAGATAGAAGATGACTCCGGCTATAGCTGCAAGTACGATGCAGGACCAGCCCAGCGGCATCTTGGCCACCTTGATCGAGTTGGATAGCAGGTAGCCAAGCCCTCTGGAGGAGAAGAAAAACTCTCCGACAATCGCTCCGATCATACTTGCGGTAGCGTTGATCTTCAGCGCCGTGAACACATACGGCAGACTGTTCTGAATCCGCAGATAGCGGAATACCGCCGGCTTGCCGGCTGCGTAGGAATGCATTAAATCCAGCGCCAGCGGATCGACTGATGCCATCCCTTTATAGGCATTGATAGCCATCGCCGCCATGGTCGTTGCCGTAACGATTGCGGCACGCGAGCCGATCCCGTCGCCGAACCACAGATTCATAATCGGTGCCAGCGCAACAATCGGCACAGCATTCAGTGCAGCGACCAGTGTCAGGCTGCCACCGCCCCAGCGGGGCCAGGCCGTTGCGACCAGGGCGATCAGGAAGCCGCAGGCCGAACCGATCTGCATTCCTACCACAGCTTCAGTCAGCGTATAGCCGGTATAGGACAAGAGCAGGCTGAAATTATCCCTTATTGCCTCCGCTATGGCCGATGGCAGCGGCAGCTGGTATTTTTTCAGATCGAACAGCTTGTGGAAAATTTGTGCTTCCCAGAGAACCAGAAAAAGCACACCGGCCAGCAGAGGCAGAATCACTCCAGCGTTCAGCCATCTCATAGAGCGGCGGCCAAACTTCCGCTTGCTCCGTCCGGTAAATACGCCATCCTTCGTTGTTATACGAGATGGTGCAGATCCCTCATTCCCTGCAGAAGCTATCAACGTTGCTTCACGCACAGCATTTCCCTCCATTAGCGGCGGCCCCCCTTCGGGCGGAATTCAGGCTGCCATGGCGCAACCAGGCGTTCGGCGAGACTCATCAGCCCGTAGCTCGCTACTCCGAGCAGAGCGCCGACAATTACCGTGGACCAGAACATATACGTATGGGAAGGACCATAATAGAGATTGCGCAGCATGATCACACCAATGCCGTGCTGCGCCCCCATAAGCTCTACCAGAATCGCACCGGTCACGGCAAGCGGGGCTGCGACCTTGAGGCCGCTGAACAGTGCCGGCAGTGCAGCCGGAAAGCGCAGCTTCCAGTACACCGCCCAAGGTTTGGCGGCATAAGAATGCATCAGCTCCAGCGCCGGCAGATCGACGCTGCGCAGACCGCGCAGCATGTTGAGCGCAACCGGGAAAAAGGTAATGTATCCGGAAATAATGATCCGGGACACCTGCTCATCACGTACAATACCGTAAATAATGGGCGCAAGCCCCAGAATCGGGATCATCTGCGAGGTAATGGCATACGGAAAGGCAAGCTGCTCGATCGTCTTCGACAGACTCATCAGCACAGCGAGAACCACTCCGGCAGAGGCACCGATTAGAAACCCGACTCCCGCATTACCAAAGGTAGCTCCCCCCTCCTTAACCAGTGTGCCGCTGTACTTCCATAAGGTAGCCGCCACTTCATGAACATAAGGCAGCTTCGACTGGGCCAGCGGCGTTTGTGCCACATGGAGCAGCATCCAGGAGCCAGCCTCCCACACCATCAGCAGCCCAAGGAGCCAGACGGACAGCGGCAGCACGCGGCTGCGCATAAACGCACTGTTCCCCTTCATCGTTACACCCCTTCAAAGCTGTCGCGGATCGTGGCGATCAGTTCAAAAAACTGCGGGCTGTTTCTCATTTCCGCCGTACGCGGACGCGGCAGCGGAATATCAACAATGGCCGACAGCCTTCCCGGATGCGGAGAAAGCACGAATACGCGGTCAGACAGAAAAATGGATTCAGGAATGCTGTGGGTGACAAAAACGATGGTGCTCTGCACCTTGCTCCAGACAGCCAGCAGCTCTTCATTCAGGCGCTCGCGGGTAAACTCATCCAGCGCGGAGAACGGTTCATCCATGAGCAGTATCTCCGGTTCCATCGACAGCGCTCTGGCAATTGCAACCCGCTGCTGCATGCCGCCGCTGAGCTGCCAGGGATATTTGTCCGCGAAGCCTTGCAGCCCGACGAGATCCAGCAGCTCCAGCGCCTTGTCCTCACGGATCGACTTCTTGACGCCCATCAGCTCCAGCGGCAGGGTAATGTTGTGTTTCACCTTGCGCCAGTCATAAAGTACCGGACTCTGGAAAACTATGCCGTACTTTTGGGCCAGTCTGGCTTCCTTGGCGCTCTTGCCAGCCACCGTAATGTTTCCGCCGGTTGGTGTAATAAGATCTGCCATCAATCTCAGCAGTGTGGTTTTGCCGCACCCCGATGGACCCAGCAGGGAGACGAATTCTCCTTTGGCAATATCAAGGCTCACCTGATGCAGTGCAAGTACGTCGGCAGTCTCCGCCACATAACGCATTTCAACGTTTTCCAGCTGTATTTCAGGAATTCTTGTCGCTACTAATGACATTTCCAGCTCCCCCTTCATCCCTGAGTCTGATCGTTTAATGTTAATTAACATAACGCAATTTCTCATGAAATGCTGACTTTCTTTTCGAAATGTAGTATTAACTAACATGGTACACTTTGCTCCCGGTACACTCACTAGACAAATAGTAAAATTGGATCTGTGAAATTCCGTCACTTTGTCTAGGAGGGACACTTTCATTGTTAACAATGAAGAAATATGCCGATAAAAGAAGGTAGCGGTATTCACGCTTCACTGCGTTCAATCCCGAATGTTATCCATGAAGATATGTGGTACTATTTATCTATATTCTTGCTGAAACAGGAGACAATACGTGATGTTTAATGCTTATAATAACGCCTCATGGCTATATGCCCCGTTGTCCCTGCTCCCATGGCCAACCTCGGCAGCCCGCACTACCTGGAGGCCCGGCCGATGGAATCTATGATCTCGAATTATATTATCATTGTCTCCATCTCCGGTGTGCTGAGCGCACTTCTCGCGCTGTTCGCCTATTACAGAAGAACGGATTTCTCCGGAATCAATGCCTTCATCCTCAGCTCCATCACTACCGCGATCTATACCTTTGGCTTCGCGCTGGAATTGTCGGGCAGCACCATGCAGGAGATTGGCTTTTGGGTCAAGGTGGAGTATCTGGGAATGCCCTATATCGCTCCTTCCAGCCTGATTATGATCATGCATTTCGTCGGCCTGGACCGGCTGGTTAAGAAAGGGCTGCTGACCGCGCTGTACTCCATCCCCTTAATCTCTACCGTGCTCGTATGGACCAACGATTATCACCATCTGTTCTATCAGTCGATGCATTTCCGGGAGGGTGCCCCCACCCCGCTGATCGACATCGTGATGGGACCTTGGTATATTGTGCAGGGCAGTTTGACCTTCGGCTGCATGCTTGCGGGAATGTGTCTCATTCTCTGGCAGTGGAACCGGATGAAGCGGGCCTACCGCCGGCAGATGCTGACGATCTTCATCGGACAGTTCCTCCCGGCTTTGGGAGCCTTCCTCTATTTAATGAACATGACCCCTTATGGAATGGACCCTGTGCCGGTGATTATGAGCGTGACTTCGACCCTCTATATTTGGGCAATTCTTTCCAGGGGCATGCTTACCGCGGCCCCCATCGCCCGGGAGAATTTGTTCGAGAGCATGCGTGACGGAGTGCTGGTCACGGACCGCAAAGATACGCTCGTCGACTATAACCGTGCTGCCACGGAAATGCTTGAAGGCCTGGATTCATCGGCCATCGGCAGACCGCTCGCCCAGCTGTTCCTGCCTGCGGGCAAAGACGCTGTAGATTATGTAATGAATTCCGACCCTCTGCTCAGCGAGGAACGCGAGCTGGCCTGGAATATCAATGGGGAGACCAGCTATTACCAGGTCAGATCCTCTCCGGTGCAGAAGCATGACGGTCATCTGGCCGGGCGGATGATTATGCTGATTGATGTGACAGAGCGGACACTGCTTCAGGCCAAGCTGCTGCAGCTTGCCACTGTCGACAGCCTGACCGGCATCTATAACCGTACGCACTTCATGGAGCGGAGCCGGTCTCTGCTGGAGGAAGCAGTTGGCAGCAAGCGCCCCTTGTGCATCATTCTGCTCGATATCGACTTTTTCAAGAGCATCAACGACCGCTACGGACATCAATATGGCGATATGGCGCTCCAGCATATAGTCGGCGTATGCAGCAAGCATGTGCGCGAAGGGGATATTTTCGGACGTTACGGAGGCGAAGAATTCGTCATTTGTCTGCCTGACACTTCCTTGAAGCAGGCGGCTCTGCTCTCCGAAGCTATCCGTGACAGCATTGAGCACAGCGAAGTCTACACCTCGTCCGGTCCGATCCATGTAACGGCAAGCTTCGGGGTGGCGGAGGCGTTCAGAGAACCTATTTCGCTTGAAGAGCTGCTCTCGGAAGCGGATCATGCGCTCTACAGCTCCAAACGCAACGGACGCAATACCGTACATTTGTCTAGCGGAGGATCGATCACCCCCTTTTCACCTGTTTAAACGAACAGCCCTGTTCTCCGGCACGAAGCCGATTAGAGAACAGGGCTGTTATCTCATCATTCTGCAACACAATGACCCCGCCAGTGCCTGGCAGGGTCTGAATATAATCAGTAGAAATTATGAATATTGCAGTTAACGCCGCTTCGCGCCTGCCATGAAATATTCCACACCCTGCAGCAAATCCCCAGGCAGCTCTTCAAGCTGCAGATAGGTCTTCAGCTCCAGCACCACCCGTTCCCGGTTGTGTCCGAACACATCGACGATCCGGGCCAGCCGTTCCCAGGGAGCCAGATCCTCCCGGAACTCCTGCCTGGTCATTGGCAGCCCATGCGACTCCACATACCAGTCCGCGTCATAGCGGTAGGCAATGTCCAGCAATCTTAAGAACCCGGTGCTGCTGTATTGGCGCGGTCCGCCATACACAGAAGGGCCTAGAGCATCGCCCAGAAAAAGCACCTTGTCTTCCTTAATGTAAAGCACGCAGGAGTCCGGCGAATGGTCACCGCCCACATGGACCACTTCACAGAAAACTCCGCCCAAATCGACCGTGAGGCTGCCGGTAAACACAATATCCGGCTTGACGACAGTTACCTCTCTTGCCTCGCCGTACTCCAGGCGGATATGTTCCGCACTTTCTTCACTGATCGTGCCACTCTTTACAAGCTTCTCCAAGCCTTCTTCTCCCCAGTTCAGCCCGGTCAGGCTCTCCAGCACTTTCGCCGTCTCTTCATGGGCAATAGCTGGGGACTTCCAGGATGAGAGTCCGAAGGTGTGATCCCAGTGCCAATGGGTCAGAACCAGCATGTCTGGCTGCCTGCAGCCGCGTCTAGCCAGTTCTTCCCGGAACAGCGCTGCATGGGCCGGCGAATTGCCGGCATCCATCAGAAGTGTACGCCGCTCCCCTATAATTGCTGCCAATACCGGACGATCCGTGTCATGCTCCGGATGCATAATCAGAATGTGACGGCTAAGCTGTTCGAACTTGTGCTCCATCTCGTGCTCCCCCTTGCAATATACATCAGACTGAAAATAGGCCGGACAACAAAGTATATCCGGACGTTCTTTTGGTGATAACAGCACCCATAGCGGTATTTCCGGCCTCGTTCGTTTCAGGCCATCTTTAATCTTCATGTTGCCTCAATTACGGACATTAATCAACAGCCCTTGTTTGCTATAGAGGGTTTTAAGTTTAATAAGAGTTAGCTGATCTGTTCGGGTCAGGTGCGGATATACTGACAAGGAGGAGATTCCATGATTAAGATCGGGCTAACCGGCTTCGGTGACCATGAAGAGCTTTACGGCAAAATCAAGCCCGCTGACCGGCTCCCTACCTATAGCGCGTATTTTCCGATTGTGGAGATTGACAGCTCCTTTTATGCCGTGCAGCCAGTCAGAAATTACGCCAAATGGGTGAGCCAGACGCCGGATGCCTTCCGGTTTATCGTTAAAGCCTATCAGGGAATGACCGGACATTTACGCGAGAAAAAGAATTATTACGACACTCCGGAGGAAATGTATCAGGCCTTCCATACCTCTATTGAGCCAGTCCGGGCAGCCGGGAAGCTTGCGATGGCCCTCTTCCAGTTTCCGCCGTGGTTCGACTGCACCAAAGAAAACGTGCAGTTTCTGCGCGAGGCCAAGCAGCGGATGCTGGATGTGCCTTCCGCCATCGAATTCCGCAATGATTCCTGGTACAGTCCGGAAATGCAGGCCAAAACCCTGCAGTTTCTGGAGCAGGAGGGCTGGATTCATACGGTGGCCGATGAACCTCAGGCCGGATCAGGCTCTGTTCCGATTGTGCCGGTGGCCACATCGCCGGATATCACTTACGTGCGGCTGCATGGCCGCAACGCCCAGGGCTGGAGCCAGAGCAGCCATCCGAATTGGCGGAGCCTGCGCTACTTGTACCGCTACAGCACAGAGGAGCTGACCGAGTGGCGGGACCGGCTGCTTGCGCTGGAGCAGTCCTGCCGGGAGCTGTACGTGGTCTTCAACAATAACTCCGGTGGTGACGCCACCGATAACGCCAAAGAGCTGCAAGCGCTGCTCGGAATCGACGGAGGACTGGCCCCGCGCCAGCTGGACTTATTTTCATGAGCACCAGATGTGTACATATCCTCTCTTCTGCTCCTTACTGAAGCACGACACCAATCGCACTTATCCATTCATATCATAATTTAAAGGAGGCCAAACGGGAATGAAGAGAAACCATACGATGATGCAGTTTTTCGAATGGCATGTCGCCGCGGACGGGAACCACTGGAAACGGCTGACTGATGCTGCCACCGAGCTGAAGGCCGCCTATATTGATTCTGTCTGGGTACCGCCGGTAACCAAGGCTGTCTCTGGCGAGGATACAGGCTATGGTGTCTATGATCTATACGATCTGGGCGAATTCGACCAAAAAGGGACCATCCGGACCAAATACGGCACCAAGCTGGAACTGGTGGAGGCGATTGCCGAATGCCAAAAGAACGGCATCGCCGTTTATGTGGATCTGGTGATGAATCATAAAGCGGGCGCCGACGAGACCGAAGTGTTCCAGGTGATCGAGGTTGATCCGAACGACCGCAACAAGGAGATTTCGAAACCGTTCGAGATTGAAGGCTGGACGAAATTCACCTTTCCCGGACGTGGAGACCAGTACTCCGCCTTTAAATGGAACCACACTCATTTTAACGGCACCGATTTCGATGCCAAGGAAGGCCGGACCGGCGTATTCAAGCTTGCCGCCGACAACAAGAGCTGGAACCCGAATGTGGATGACGAGTTCGGCAACTATGATTATCTGATGTTCGCTAACATCGACTACAGCCATGAGGAAGTTAAGCATGAGATGCTAGAATGGGGCAAATGGCTGGTCGACACGCTGCAGTGCAGCGGATACCGGCTGGACGCCATCAAGCATATCAATCATGAATTCATCAAAGAATTCGCTGCCGAAATGGGTAAAAAGCGCGGTGAAGACTTCTACATTGTCGGCGAATTCTGGAACTCGAATCTCGAAGCCTGCCGGGAATTCCTCAACACGGTGGATTATCAAATCGACCTGTTCGATGTATCGCTTCACTACAAGCTGTATTCGGCTGCACTGGAGGGCAGGGACTTTGATCTGACCCAAATCTTTAACGATACGCTCGTCCAGACCCACCCCGGCAATGCCGTAACTTTCGTTGACAATCATGATTCGCAGCCCCATGAAGCGCTGGAATCCTGGATCGGCGACTGGTTCAAGCAAAGCGCCTATGCCCTGATCCTGCTGCGGCGTGACGGATACCCGGTTGTCTTCTACGGTGATTATTATGGCATCGGCGGACCGACTCCGGTGGAAGGCAAGAAAGCCGCCATTGATCCGCTGCTCTACACCCGGTACCATAAGGCATACGGAGAGCAGGATGATTATTTCGACCACCCCAATACGATTGGCTGGGTGCGGCGCGGTGTGGAAGAAATCGAAGGCTCCGGCTGTGCCGTGGTCATCTCCAATGGAGATCAGGGGGAGAAGCGGATGTTCCTCGGCGAGGAACGCGCAGGCGAAGTTTGGAAGGATTTCACCCATAACCGTGAGGAAAATATAACCATCGGTGAGGATGGCTGGGCGGTTTTCCCGGTAAACGGCGGAAGTGTCTCTGTCTGGGCTCTGCCCGATAACGGCGACAAAGAACCCGATCCGGCATAAAGCATTGATTCAATAAAAGAGGTGAACTACGCGCCGTACCGGCAGCCGTTAGTTCACCTCTTTGCTATATACGTTGACGTCCCGGTTCAACTGAGTTTATAGCTCAGCATATATTCTGTAAGCGGTCCGTCAAGATCAAGCTGCGGATCATTAACAGTCCATTCCCCCGCAATGTCCAGTTCACGGCAGGCAAGCCCGAAATTGCAGGCGGCAATCCCGATATCAATCCGCTGCATCTCAAAGCCCAGCTTGTTGCCGCTGTAATTCGGCGTATGCTGCAGGTAGAAATGGGCCTGCTTCCGGTCCGGAGAGACTACCACTCTCCAAGGCTGTTTATTTGAAGCGGAAGGGCCGAGCCGGACCATTTCCAGCGGGGGCGCAAGCTTCCCGGCTGACTCGGGAGCGAGCATGTTGCCAAATTCGGTGTCGTAGAACAGATCCCGCCAAGGCTTCTTCTGATCAGCTTTGACGACATAGCGCATCGTGGCATCCAGCAGCCGCTGCTTCTCCCGTGCATACCCCAGCGGCGTGATGCAAGGAATAATCTCGCCCTGGGCAAGCTCGATTTCGCGGGCAAAGGTCTTGCGGTTGAACGTTCCGCCAAGCCAGCAGGTGCCAAGTCCCAGGCTGGTGGCATAGAGAATCAGCCTATGAAACACATACCCGAATTCCAGCAGCGCCAGTTTATCGTTCCTGACCTTGCCGACCAGATACGCCTGCGGATTCTGGATGATACCGTAAGCCCCCAGCTTCACGTTCTTTCCGTCCTCTGTCCCGCTTTTGGCCCAGACCCACTCAATTCCCGGCTTTCCGCCAAACGGCCCGTGCAGATTATCCTCCTGGCTCAGATAATCCATTATGGAAGCATGGACGGCCTCCCCGATCGGTGTGGCTTCATAAGTCCGTACAGATTTACGCTTCTCGATAATATCCATAACCGGAATTCCCATCTAATGTCCCTCCCCTTCATTATTTTAAAAAAGATGGCGCCTGCGGAAACAGGAGCCATCCAAGTGATGATGGATACTTATGATTGCTTATTGTGCGATCTTAGTAAGATCTTAAAAAGAGCAAAGGTTTAGTTAGCTATTTTTTTCACATACTAATATTAGCATTTTGAGACCATGCTGTATAGACGCAGAGCCCACCTTAGAGGGGATTTTCAATACGCCGGTAACGGCTATTTCTGCACCCAAAAAGAGGACTCCCTCACGGCAAAGGATGTCCTCTTTTTGGGTATGCTGTTTACTTGGCTTCGGCTGCGTACTTATACGCGGATGTCAAATCTTCCTTCGCTGTCCGTAGTGGCAGCAGCGATCTCCTGCGCGCTTGCCGCAGCAAGCGTATTGCTGTTTGCAGGTTTCTCAGGCGGTGTGCTGCTGTTGTTTGCGGAAGCGGAGCTGTTCTTGGATTTCTGGGCAATTTGCGCATCGATCTGCTTGATCTGCTGCTCAATTTGCTTGGTCTTGGTTTCCTTTGTCTTCTCGTCGTCCTTGCTGGCCCCGATCTTCTCCAGGTCGGCTTGCAGCTTCGCTTTTTGCTTCTCCAGCGCACTTGTATCGGTAGCACTGGAAGCAGTATAGGAAGCGGAAGATGTAGATGATGCGGATGAAATATTCATTCACGTTCCTCCTTTCACCTCTACACTATAATCCTTCCACCCGAAAGGAACGTTAAAATGCGCTGAAAGTTTGCTGAAAGTATTCGAAGCTATGAATTGGATTAGACCTTGCCCTGACCACTCTGTTCCACTGCCTGAGCCGTTTTTGGCCGGGTTTTGCGGTTGACCAGCGTTACGCTAAGCAGAATAATCGCCAGACCGGCAAGCGTATTGGCATAGACCGGTTCATTCAGGAAGATTACCCCCCATATCAGCCCGAACACGGGGACCAGAAAGGTAACGCTGACGGTCTTGACCGCGCCGACACTCTGGATCAGGTGAAAATACAAGAGATATGCCACGGAAGTGCAAATGAATGACAACCCGAGTACGGAAAAAACCGCTGCCGAAGACGGCAGCTCCCGGGGGGCAAAAATTACCGCCAGCGGCAGCAGCACTACAGCCGCCCCGAGCTGCTGGCCTGCAGCAAGCGCCAATGGCGCAAGGCCACGGCCCACGCGCGCAGCGTATAATCCCCCGAAGCCGTAGGCAAGTGCAGCTCCGAGAGAGAAAAACACGGACAACAGAACCTTGCCGGAGAGCGGCACCGGACTCCATCCGACCAGCACAGCTACGCCGAGCAAGCCGATCACGAGTCCTATAGACTTGGACAGTCCCGGCTTCTCCTGCTGCGTTCCCCAAGCCGCAAGTGCAGCGAACATCGGTGTGGTGGCATTAAGGATGGCTGCCAGCGAAGCGCTAAGATGCAGCTCAGCCATGCAGATCAGTGTGAAGGGCAGCGCGGCATTAATGGAGCCCAGCACAAGGAACTGCTTCCAATGCTGCCAGATCCCCAGCTTCCGCTTGGTGACCGCTGCAAAGAGCAGCAAGGTTGCAGCTGCCAGCGTAACGCGCAGCTCTGTCGTAACAACAGGTCCCAATTCGGGAGAGGCAATTCTCATAAACAGAAAGGAAGCGCCCCAGGAAAAGGCCAACAGCAAAAGAATGGAGAAATCCTTACGGCTCATTTCTTCTCCCCTCTCTTGCAGAGCAGCAGATAGGACAGGATAGAACAAACCCCGGCACCCGCGATCACGATTGCCATCGGCAGCGCCGTTTCGTCACCCCCAAGGCCAACCAGCGGAGCAACACAGCCGCCAAGCAGCAGCGGCAGCAGGCCCAGCAGTGCTGAAGCGCTGCCTGCGGTTTCTCCCTGATCCTGCATCGCCAGCGAGAAGCTGGTAGTGCCCACCATTCCCACACTGGAAACCACAGCGAACAGGCAAATCAGGATGGGAAGGAGACCGCCGCCCGCCAGAATAGTGACCAGCAGCAAAACACCTCCCAGTGTGCAGAGCAGGAGGCCGCTGGCCAGTAGCCTCGCTTCGCCCAGCCGTCCGGACAATCTTCCGGCAATCTGGCCGGACATAATAATCCCCAGCCCGTTAACGGCAAAGATCAGACTGTACATTTGCGGAGACACTCCAAAAATATTTTGCAGCACAAACGAAGAGCCGGAAATATAAGCGAACATCGCCGCTGTAACAAACCCTTGAGAGAGCGCATAACCTATAAACTTCCTGTTGCGGAGCAGATCACGGAAGGTGCGCAGCGTGCCTAGCAGCCCGCTTTTTACGCGCCGCTCCTTCGGCAGCGTCTCCGGCAGCCGCAGCAGAATGGTGGCGCAAAAGAGCAGCCCGGCTGCAAATAATACAATGAATACGCCCTGCCAGGTCGTTATTCTCAGCAGTTGCCCGCCGATAACGGGAGCGAATATGGGCCCCAGACCATTGACGATCATCAGCAGCGAGAAAAACTTCGTGAGTTCGGAGCCGCTGTACAGATCGCGGACCGCCGCCCGGGAGATGACCACCCCTACCGAGCCAGCCAGGCCCTGGATAAAGCGCAGCCCGACCAACAGCCCGATCGAGGGGCTGAAGGCGCAGAGCAGCGAGGATACCGCATAAATCAGCATGCCGATGAGCAGCGGACGGCGGCGCCCGTGGACATCACTCAGAGGCCCTGCCACAAGCTGCCCCAAGGCCAGCCCCAGCAAAAAGAAGGTCAGACTGAGCTGCACCAGCGCTGCGCTAGTGCCGAAATGTTCGCCAAGCGCGGGAAGCGCAGGCAAATACATATCGATGGACAGCGGACCAATGGTGGCAATAGCCCCCAGAATGATAGCAAGCTGAAGTCGCTGTTTCCGCGATGGGCCTTCTGCGGCCAGCGAATTCTTATCGTTTTGTATTTTGATCATGGTAAATTATCGTCAACCTTTCCGCAGCAGCCCTCAGGCAAGTTTTTTTGTATTCCTCATACTACCTGATGCGGGATATGTTGTTCAATGTTTTTTCCTATTTATTCCATAATCATAATGATAGGCAGTCCTGCATTATCTATGTACCTCAGAAGCAACGGCTTTCCGGTGCGGGTTGTATTCGGCATAGGCTCCGGTTATGTGTCTGTAATCCAGCGGGGCATCCTCGATGATCGCTTTGCGTTTGGCTTTCAATACAATTTGCTCGATATCGGCAAGGCTGCAGCCCGCCAGCAGTTCAGCCATCCGGCGGGACAGCTCCTGCGCCTCCGGTTCAGAACCGACAAACAGCCCAATATACTGAAGCCGGTCTTCCTCCGTCGGCAGCGAATACGTCATTTTCGTATCAAACCGCCGCCACACCGCGGGGTCCAGCTCTTCCTCCAGGTTGGTAGCGGCAACAAAAATACTTTCGCCATGAAACTCATCCAGGCATTGCAGCAGCGTGTTGACCACCCGTGCCATCTCCTTCACCTCATCGCCGGAATCACGCATTCGGCCCAGCACATCGAATTCGTCCAGAAAAAGCACACAAGGTGCAGCATTGGCATAGTCAAATACCTTCCGCACATTACTCCCGGTCTCACCAAGATGGCTGTGAATAATGGTATCCAGGCGAACCAGAACAAGCGGAAGCTCCAGGCGGTGCGCGATATAAAATGCGGTCAGCGTTTTGCCGGTGCCGGGAGGACCGAACATCACCATTTTGCTCGGCATAGGCACATCCTCCGCCTCAAATCTTTCTTTCATGCCCTGGATCGTAATAAATTCATCCACAATGGTCCGGTTCACCCCGTTCAGAATGATGCGTCGCACCTTGCGGCCGCATTCCTTTGGTGTATATACGGTTGCCATATCCAATCCCTTGGCCCGGGGCAGCCGGGCGGGGTTGCTATTCTTTTTGCTGCTGTTCACGTTGGGTAGACTCCTTACATTCATAATATTAAATAGTAATAATTACGATTAGAGTCCATAGTACCAAAAACCGGAGGAATTTGCTACACCCTTTGCTATCTGCAAGCAAAAACCAGAACGCTGCCGGAGGATTAGATGAATTTAGACAGAACATAAAGGGACGCACGAGTGTGCGCCCGTGTCCGGAAAGTGTATTCCTAGCTCTCAGCATAAACGGACCGAGTTGCACTTATTTTGGGCTTTTAGCCTGTTACAGTAGGGAAACGGACTCCAGTGCAGTTATTTCTCCCTGATGGCCGTTTTTAGATAGAATGCAGAGCAGATAAGGTCCACTGGGTCCGCAAAAGAAAATAAACAGGGGTTTTACTCTCCTTAGCGTCTCCTGAGTCCGGTACGAGTAAACGAACCCGCTGAGGGCTTTTAGGGACCCTATTTCTATACTAAATCCCTGCTTCCCCAGAGCCCTTCCACTTTGAAGACATGCTCTAGCAGGCAGGCTTGTTGCGCAATATCATTGCAGCAAAAACCGCCCGCAGGAGCTTCTAAGCAACATTACGTCACTTATCAGCGGCCCCGCAGGCGGTTGTAGTTGTAGCTTTCCTGAAATTATTTGCTGTTCCGGTTCAGCCAATCACGGGCTGCTTCAGCCTCGGCCGCGCTCAGGCGGTGTCCCTGATTACCCCAGTGGGAGGTAACTTCAGCTCCCGCCCCCTGCAGCAGCTGCTCCAGGTCCCGCGTTTCTTCTGCCCGGATCAGCGGGTCATTGGTGCCCGCACCGATGAAGACCGAAACGCCGTTAAGCGAAGGGATCGCAAGCCCCCGGAGCGGCACCATCGGATGCAGCAGCACTGCCGAACGGAACAGGTTTCCGTAATGAAATAGCAGGCTGCCGGCGATATTCGCTCCATTGGAGTAGCCGACGGCTACGAGATTGTCTGCATCGAAACCGTACTGCGCCGCAGCTACATCCAGGAACTGCTTCAGCTCATGGGTGCGGAAGATCAGGTCCTCTTCATCAAAGACACCTTCAGCCAGACGGCGGAAGTAACGCGGCATGCCGTTCTCCAGCACATTTCCCCGGATACCCAGTACAGAAGCGCCGGGAGCCAGCAGTTCCGCCAGCGGCAGCAAATCCTGCTCGTTTCCACCTGTGCCATGGAATAATACTAGTGTTGGTTGGTTGGCGTCTGTTCCTTTGTGATAGACATGAATCATCCCTGCTTCACCTCAATTTCACGAATTTCAAAAGGGCTCAAATTCTCTTCGATCACGGCACGATGCGGTTCAAACCATGCCGGAAGCATCAGCTTCTGGCCCAGCGCATCCGGAGCCTCGTCATTGGCGAACCCTGGAGGATCGGTAGCAATCTCGAACAGGATTCCGCCTTCTTCACGGAAGTAGATGGCATTGAAGTATTGGCGGTCCTGTACCGGAGTGGGCTGGTAGCCGTGGCTTTGAACATGGCGTCCCCATTCCAGCTGCTCGGCATCATCTTTAGCGCGCCAGGCGATATGATGAACGGTTCCCGAGCCTCCGGCTCCTTGCGGCACCGGCGAGTCTTTAAGATCTATAATATTGCCGAGATCGGCAGTAGAGCCGTAACGGATATAACCGTCTCCCTTGGCGATCAGCTCCATTCCGAGTGTGCGGGTAAGCGTATCGGCCGTTTTTTCGGGATTCGTACTGTAGAGCACAGCCCCGCCAAAACCTTTAATGGCATGCTCTGCAGTCACTCCGGCAAAGGACCAGGTACTCAGCGGACCTGCTTCGCGTTCCACCAGCTCAATCCGCAGTCCATCGTAATCGCTGAAAGACAGGTAAGACTCAGAGATCCGGGTTACATGGGTAACCGGAATCTGATATGCGGCAAGCCGCTGCTCCCAAAAAGCCATCGAACCAACCGGAATCGCGTAAGTGGTTACGCCAACCTGCCCGCCGCCAATCCGGCCTTTGCGTCCTGTCGACCAAGGAAAGAAGGTAATAATGGTGCCCGGTGCACCCTGCTCGTTCCCGAAGTAGAGGTGGTAAACCTCGGGGGCATCAAAGTTAATTGTCTTTTTTACAAGCCGCAGGCCGAGAATTCCGGCATAGAAATCGGCATTGCGCTGAGCATCTCCGACAAAAGCTGTAATATGGTGAATCCCTGCAGTTTGAAGTGTCATTATAAGTCATCTCCCTAAGATTTTTTTTAGATGATAAGTTTGAATAGATGAACATCTGGCGTATAATCCGATTTAGTTAAAAAACAGGGCATCCAGCGAAATCGAACCTGCTCCGGTCAAAGCCACACCTACTGCGACTACGAGCACCGTTAATGGAAACTCGATTCCGTTGGCCGTCGACCAAAATCCGTTCGGAGCATGAACCTTGATAATCGCGCCGAGCATCGTTGCGGCAATCAATACTGCGGCTACAGGAGTCAGGAGTCCGGCTGCGAACAGCAAGCCTCCGACAAGCTCCAGCACTCCTGCCAGCACGGCCATCGCGACACCCGGCTTAATGCCGATGGATTCCATCCAGCCGCCCGTACCCTTTGGACCATATCCTCCGAACCAGCCAAACAGCTTCTGTGCCCCATGTCCGATAAAAGCAATCCCGATCACCAATCTTATCAATAACAACCCTACACTAACCATTTTATACCCTCTCCATTCTCTTGAATTTAATTATCTTAACCTTAAGATATTAGCTAAAAAAATATAGTCGAACCTTGTACTTGTTGCTGGCCTGGTAAACGCTGATAAGCAAGCTTCCCGCCCCGTTCTTAGGAGAACGCCGCTAACCTAAATGCCTTTACCAAGCTTCTTTAGCAATTCTATTGCCTGTTCCTTCTCTTCCTGATTCAACCCGCCCATCATCCCGTGAATAGAAGAAACATGGCGGGGGAAAATATCGTCAAACAGCTCGCGGCCCGCTTCGGTAATTTCCGCATAAGTTACGCGCCGGTCATCGCTGCAGGGAACACGCTTCAGCAGTCCTCTCTTCTCCAGCTTGTCGATATTGTAAGTGATGCTCCCGCTGGTAACGAGAATCTTCTCACCGATCTGCTGCAGCGGAATCCGCGTTCTATGATAGAGCACCTCGAGGATCATAAACTCGGCAGAAGCTAAACCATGGCTCTTCATATCCTTTACTGCCAGATCCATCAGGCTCTTATACGCTTTGGACAAGACCACGAACAATTTCAGTGATGAAGCCTGCTCCTGATCCGATGCGCCAGCCGTCTTGCTGATCAACTCATTGTAGTCGCTCATATTGTATACCTCCAATGCATATCGCATTTATCTTTAAGTTAATTATCTTTAAGTTAAGATAAATATAATCCTGCGCAGGAAATTTGTCAACAGTTTTTATTTCCTTCAACTCTATAAAACAATCTTGATCTGCAGATGATCTCCTATTAACTCCGCACTGACAGTTCCGCGTAATCTATCTGTCAGTATTTTGACTATCGACAATCCTAATCCTGTACTTCCCGCGCTTCGTGATACATCTGAAGTATAGAAGCGGTCAAATAACCGCGCCGGATTAATGTCTTGTGAACGGGATATCGCATTTGTCAAAATCAATTCTGTTCTACCATTATTCAGAAGGGTAATCCTGATATCACTCATGGCATACCGCGCCGCATTGTCGAGCAAATTCTGTAAAATACGCCTCAGCATCTCTTCGTCAGTCCAAACAAATACGCTTTCTTCCGGGATTGATATCTGCGGATGCAAGCCCCTCTGCTCAAACATCGTTGCACATTCTGCAACGGTATCCATGATGACATTAGAGTAATTAACATTTCGAAACTCCGGTTGAATATGCTCTGAATCAAGTACAGCCAATTCATAAAATGACTTGATCAATGTTTGTAAATGATTTGCTTTTCGTAAAGTAATGACGATTTGCTCACGCTGCTCTAAAGTTACATGGCCTTTTTGCAAAAGCTGAAGGTAGCCGATCATTGAGGTTAGCGGTGTCCGCAGATCGTGGGAGATATTCGCTATGGATTCTTTCAAGTGTTTTCCGCTTCTGATCATATTAATCCGAAGTTCGCGCTGCTTGGTCAGATTCTTATTAATTTCTGCAGCCAGCAGGGTGACATCCTTATCAATCAATGAAATGTCCAGCTTCTTATCCATATTTCCGGCTGACAATTCTATCAATTGTTTAGTGATATTGCGTATTTGCTTTCTAAGCGAAAAGAGGCGGAACATAAGTGTTACAAGCATTATCGCTAATAGGTTAATAATATACAGCATCTATTATAGCGCCTCTTTCCCCGTTTTTATTTTAATTCACATGTATTGAATCTCTGAAATGAAAGTGAGATGAAAAAAAGCAGATATACCAGCCCTGAGAGTAAAATTTCTGAAACTTGTGCTGTGGAAAGCGAATAGGCCAATGATGTTCTAATTTGATTCATAGGTAAAAAACGCAACCAAGGCAACGAATCATACCACCCCATAGGTCCAGCATAGGCGATGCACATGGCACTTACAAAAAGAACGATCATAGAGACAGAAACTGTTCTAGCCGAGTCCCGGAATATGAATGCAAAAAAAATGCAAATAGAAAACACCGCACTATTAAGTAATACAGAAAAACCAACCACCCGCAGGATATACAATACATCATTATTCCAAGAGTCTCCCCATCCCAGCAGAAAAGACATTCGTATGCTTCCCACAATGGGACTTATCAGCATTAAAATGTTGAAAACGGCTAAATAAATGAGACATTTACTAATAAAGATTTTTATTCTGGAATGGCCTGCTACAACCTCCAAATGTATCGTTCGATTGGTGAAATCCTGTCCAATCAGCAAAGCTACGATAGCAGAGAACAAAACCAGCCAAATGGTGGAATCATAGACCATTGCAGTGAAGATACCTATAGCATCTACACGTGTAGTCAAATCGGCAACATATCCTTTGCTGGCGAATACTCCATAAATTATACTTAGCAGCGAACAACCGATGAAAAATTTATTATATTTTAAACGGTACCCTTCCATTTGCATAAGATTATTCATTGTATCCCCCCTTTAATGTAATTCTGAACGATTGAAAATCTTGCTTGCAGCGAAACACAAAACCGCAAGAAAAATCATCCCAACAAGCAGCGCTGCTCTTAATGATGAAGAATGCTCTATTAAAAGTCTCAACTGTCCCAAAGGAATAAACCTTGCAATCTCTTTTGCATGTGGACCATTCAGCAGGAATATAGTTAGAAAATAAAGCAACGCCGGGATTGATAATGTGTTCCCGACATCTTTACATGTAAAGGCTACTATTAGAGAAACTCCGCACATCGCAGCATTTAGTATAGCTGTTGTAAAAAATAAAGAAATTAGATAATCAAGATCCGGCCAGAAAGAAGGATGTCCCCATCCGTGAATAAACGTGTTTATAGAAATGATCAGAACCGGTTGCATTAATAGAATGATGTTTGATCCGGCTATAAATACTATGGCTTTGCTAAAAAACACATGATAGCGTTTATGCCCTGCACATATGGTCTGGTAAAGCGTATGGTCGGCAAGATCTTTTCCGATATAAAGCGCCCCGAATACACTTGTCAACAGCATTAATATGGGTGCGTTATACAAAGATGCAAAGATACTTTCATATCCGCTTAGTTCCCCTTGATCAAGCATAAGGAAGCTTCCAAGGACTATTGACAGTCCCAGCAGGACGAAAAAACTTCTATCATGCTTCAGCTTGTACATTTCAGCTTTAATGAGACAATACATTATTTTCTCCCCCAATACGGTGGAGGAAGTAACTTTCCAGCGTATCACCAGCCAGTGCCATTCCGGTTATCAGTACACCTTCCTTCATAAGCACCGCAGAGATAGCCTCCATGTCATCCAAGTGATCGTACAATTTAATAGTTCCATCAGGCATTACCTGATAATCTTTTATGCCCAGCTGACTCTCTAATGCGAGCAATGCATTCTCAACCTTATTGGTTTGCAGCGCAATATGGCGTTTACACTTTTCATTCAGCTGATTTTGCGTTAATTCTTCTATTAGGGTACCTCTATTAATCAATATGTATTGCGACACCGTTTGGTAAAGCTCATTAAGAATATGACTGGATATTAATATCGTTGTACCGCGTTCCTCATTTAAGCGCTTCAGTAGAATTCGCATTTCAGCAATCCCCATGGGGTCAAGGCCATTAATGGGTTCATCTAAAATGAGTAATTCAGGATCATGAAGTAATGCAATTGCAATACCCAACCGCTGGCGCATTCCCAAAGAAAAATTACGGACAGCCTTCCTTCCTATACTATTGTCATTCAGACCGACGAGCTCCAATGTTTCCTTGATTACCTGTTTATCAGGTATGCCACGCTGAATACGCTGAACCTCCAAATTTTGTACAGCAGTCATATTCGGGTAAAGCGCGGGTGTTTCGACCATGCAGCCTATTCGTTTACGTTGCTCTTGCAGAGCCTGTTTTCCTGTTTTCCCAAAAAGGTACAGCTCGCCACTTGTGGGAAAGGATAATCCTACAATCAAGCGAATCAACGTTGTTTTTCCTGCTCCGTTCTGACCCATGAAGCCATAAATTTTTCCCCGTTCAATACTTAAATTAATATTATCCAAGGCCAAAACATGATTGTATTTCTTGGTGAGGTTTTTGGTCATAAGGATGGTGTCATTCATCCCTGTCACACTCCTTATATAAAATAAGCTAAAGTACAGAAGCTTGTGGTTGCTGCCTATTTTAGAATAAAACCTTAAATAAATTCTTAAATCAAACCAGCGTATCTTAAAGAATCCATAAAGTCTTTGTTCGTGACTATGATTAAATTTAGTTTATGTAGTCTTATACAAGCGATAGCCAATTCCCCAGACAGTCTCAATGTATTGCTGGTCAGGGTTGATGACCTTCAACTTATTGCGTATGTTGCTAATATGGACATTAAGCGTATTATCCTCGCTCATATATTCTTCGTTCCATATACTCCTGAATAAGTTTGCTTTTGAATATATTTTGTCCGGATGCCTCATAAGCAGCGCCAAAATCCCATATTCTTTGGCAGTAAGTGCAAGTTCGCGCCCGGCAACCTCCACAAGATGATTAACATCATCCAGCTCAATATCTTTATAGATCAGACATTTGGAACCGGCAGTATTCATCTGCATTTTATTACGCCGCAAATTGCTTTCGATCCGGGCTAAAGTCTCGTCGAGATCAAAGGGTTTTGTGATGTAATCATCTGCTCCGATACGTAAAAGATCTATCTTGGTTTGTGTTGTATCTTTGGCAGAAATCACTATCACCGGAACTGCAGAATGTTTGCGCAGTTCAAGCAGAATCTGATCACCGCTTTTATACGGCAACATCAGGTCTAACAATATTAAATCAAAGGTCTCCGTTTGAATAAGCTGCAAGGCTTCTAATCCATCATATGTAGAGGTCGTTAAATAACCATGTCCGGATATAAAGCTGTGAAGCAATCCGTTTATTTCTTTCTCATCTTCGACAATCAGTATATGCTCCATTTCATCACACCTCTTGATTAACTTGAGATCCGGTTATTCTGCTCACAGCTAATTTACCGGATTTTTAGGGTATAAAATCTTCCTTTTCCCCTTTATTTTAACACTAAGCCTTGAAAATACGCTTACTATATAGACTGAACTTATAATTCTTCAATTTTGGGATTGGTCGTGACTGCAGAGAATGTTTGGACTTCCGGCCGCTGTTGTCCCCAGATTTCTTGATTTAACCCGCTATATGCGGTGGAAATCCGGTGACAAAGGCGGTCGCTATCGCTCCTACAGTTCCAAAATCCCCCTTCGCTACTTTTGCCCTTTTGGGTAGTGATTAAGTTCATTCTATATAGCATTATAATCAAATCATTTTTGTTTTCAGCTAACCTGTCTAGAAATTCCCCGGCGAATTTGACCTGCCTCCTAAAACGGCGTAGACTTTCAAAAGTGAGCAGAAACAATAAAAGACCAGGCCGCAACCAGCGGTTTATTTGTGCTATTTCAAGTTCATCTATAGAGAAGGAGGCTGAGCAATGAAGGCAGATCATACGTCAACCTCTACCGGCGAAGCCGTGGAGGAAGCCCTGCCGCGCGTGCTGATCGTAACCGCTGTCGAAGCCGAGCGGGAGGCGGTCCTGCGCGGCCTGAGGGGCAGCAGCAGGTTCCACGTCATTGCTGCGGGTGCCGGCACCGCTGCGGCAGCGGCGGGCACCGCCGCCGCTCTGGCAGCCGGAAGCTACGGCTGCGTCATCAGCGCCGGGATCGGCGGCGGGTTCCCCGGGCGGGCGCCCGTAGGCTCGCTGGCCGTCGCCAGCGAGATGATTGCCGCCGACCTCGGGGCGGAGACGCCGGAGGGCTTCCGCAGCGCGGCCGAGCTCGGCTTCGGCCGCGTGTCCGTGCCGGCCCACTCCGGCACGGTGCAGGCAGTTGCGGCCGCGCTCGCAGCGGCCGGGCTTACGGTAAGCACAGGCCCTGTGCTTACCGTGTCAACGGCGACCGGCACCGCCGGGACGGCCGCCGCTCTGGCCGCGCGGCATCCCGGTGCCGTCGCGGAGGCGATGGAAGGCCACGGGGTTGCCGTGGCCGCCCGGCACTTCGGGATCGCGGCGCTAGAGCTGCGCGCGATCTCGAACCCGGTCGGCCCGCGCGACCGGGCGGCGTGGAAAATCAATGAAGCCATGGATGCTCTCGCGGCCGCGGCTGCGATACTACTGGAGGTGCTGTAATGACAACCGAACTGAATATTGCCTTTTCCCCTTGCCCCAATGACACCTTTGTGTTCCATGCCTGGGCGCACGGGCTAGTAGAGGATATACCCAAGCTGAATGTTACCTTTGCAGATATTGATATTACGAACGGTCTGGCTGCTGATGGCGCCGGGCCTGAGGTGCTCAAAATTTCCTATGCTGCCCTTCCCTGGGTGCTGGAGCGGTACAAGCTGCTGCCTTGCGGCGGCGCACTTGGCCGGGGCTGCGGACCGCTGGTGCTGACCCACAAAGGGCCGGGCGCCATCAAGCATCCCAAGGAGCTGTCGGGCCGCAGAATCGCTGTACCCAGCGAGCGCTCCACCGCCTATCTGCTGTTCCGGCTGTGGGCTGCGCAGCAGGTGCCGGGCGGTCCATCCGAAATCGTCGTTATGCCTTTCGATGAGATTATGCCTGCTGTGCGTGACGGGCAGATTGATGCCGGACTGGTGATTCACGAAGCCCGGTTCACTTATCCTTCCTACGGTCTCCACATGCTGACCGATCTTGGCAACTGGTGGGAAAGCGATACCGGACTGCCTATACCGCTTGGGGCAATTATCGCCCGCCGCGATCTGGACAGCGAGGCCATCTCCGGCTGGATACGCAGTTCGCTGCAGTACGCCTGGGATCATCCTACAGCAAGCAGAGATTATGTCCTGGACCACGCCCAGGAGCTGTCTCCGGAAGTCGCCAAATCACATATTGATCTTTACGTGAATGAATTCTCGATGAATCTCGGGGAAGACGGCTACGCAGCAATCTCTGCTCTGCTGAACCGCGCCGCGGCCGAGGGTCTCGTGCCTGCCGTTGATCCTGAGCTGCTTCGTTAGAGCTTGAAACAGATGACTTCGGAAGCTTTTAAATTTACAATGAAGCTAAAGATCAGTGATGGGAGAGGATTCAATGATTCCTGCAGGCAACAGCAAGCAAAACATCGACCGCTTCTTGGGATTTCAGGACGAATACGACCGTTACCGCCCGGAAGCCCCGCAAATGGTTACCGAATTGCTGACGAATTACTTGGGCAGTCGCCCTGCCCTCGTGGCCGACATAGGCTGCGGAACAGGACTGTCCACCTTTCTGTGGAGAGAGAGTGCCGACTCTGTAGTCGGCATAGAACCTAACCCCGACATGCTGGCCAAAGCGCTTGACAAGCTTGCCCGGCAAGGACAGCAACAATCCCTGTCCTTTGTCCAAGGATACTCCAACCAGCTGCCCTTTGACTCTGGCAGTGTTGATATCATTACCTGCTCCCAGTCGTTTCACTGGATGGAGCCGGTAAGCACGCTGCAGGAAATCTCCCGCTGCCTGCGCCAAGGCGGGGTGTTCGCCGCTTATGACTGCGATTGGCCGCTCGTACTACAGGCGGATATTGAAATCCGCTACAAGCAGCTGATATCCGCCGCCGATGAACTGCTTGATCTACTCCAGCCAGCCGGCGAACAGGCGCATAAATGGGATAAAGAAGGACATCTTGGCCGGATAGAGGCCAGCGGCTGCTTCTCCTTTGCCCGGGAAATCGTTTTTCATAATACAGAAGAATGTGATGCCGAACGTTATGTCGGGCTGGCACTCAGTCAAGGCGGCATTCAAACCGTTCTGAAGCTCGGCTCTTCCGCACTGGAGCAGCTTATTTCCGATTTCTCCGCAGCGGTGGAGCAGTATTTTCAGGGCCGGACCCTGCCGGTACACATCAGCTACCGGATGAGAGTCGGGATCAAATAATGCGTGATACAGCTATCTGCTCTATATAGAACCCAAAAAACTGATTTCTGAGTTTATCAGAGTGCATTTTCTCTTCAATTTAAGACTCCCATCTTTTCACCGCCCAACAAAAAAGCGCCCAAATACGGAGTTTCCGCATTTGGGCGCTTTCTACTGGCTATGACTAACTGGCATGTTATGGTTATACCACCAGCTTATTTCTTGTTCATCTTGAACTTCAGGAACAGCTCGTTGTAATGGGCGAGCATCCGCTTGCCGAGGTTGTCGTAAACCTCCAGCCGGTCGGTAATTTCAGCCGGCGGATAGAAGCGGGTATCTCCGGAAATATCCTCCGGCAGCAGCGCAAGCCCCGGAACGTTAGGTGTAGAATAACCGACATACTCTGCATTCTTCGCCGCCACATCGGGACGGAGCATGAAGTCGATGAACTTATGCGCCCCTTCCACATTGGCTGCCGTGCGCGGAATGACCATGTTGTCGAACCATTTGTTCGAGCCTTCCTCCGGCACCACATAATCGAGCTTGTCGTTCTCATCCATAATTTCCGAGGCATCGCCGGACCATACGATTCCGACGGCTGCCTCTTCGTTCGCCAGCAGCATTTTGACCTCGTCACCGACAATAGCCTTCACATTGGGAGACAGCTTGTTCAGCTTGGCCAACGCTTCCTGCAGGTGATCCTCATTCCGGTCGTTGACGGAATAATGCAGGCTGTTCAGCGCCATCCCCATGACCTCACGGGCCCCGTCAACCAGGAAGATACTATTGTTCAGCCTGCTGTCCCACAGGGAATCCCAGCTGCTGAAATCAATCCCCTCCGTCATTTCCGGATTGTAGATAATGCCTACTGTTCCCCAGAAATACGGCACCGAATACAGATTTCCCGGATCGAAGGAAAGATCCATGAACTGCGGGTCAATATTGGCCAGATTCGGAATCTTGCTGTGATCCAGCGGAAGCAGCAGCTTCTCTTCCCGCATCTTGGCGATAGCATAGTCTGAAGGCACAACAACATCAAAGGTTGTCCCGCCCTGCTCGACCTTGGTCAGCATCGCCTCATTGGAATCAAAGGTCTGGTAGATGACCGTAATCCCGGTCTCTTCCTCAAACTGCTTCAGCAGTTCAGGTTCGATATAATCGCCCCAGTTATAGATGGTCAGCGTATTGCCGCCTGTATAGCCCTCAGCCGAATTCAGCCTGGAAGCCAGGAACATCAGCCCAAATGCGACGATGAGAATCGCCAGAAAAGAATTCACCAGCTGCTTCATCTAGGCACCCCCACTTCAGCAGCCGGCTCTGCGATATGAACCGCCGGTCGTTGCTTCCGGCGGTTCAGGAAATAATAACCGACGACAAGCAAGATGGTGAAGAGGAAGATCAGCGTGGACAACGCGTTAATCGACAGGGATACACCTTGCCGCGCCCGGGAATAGATTTCCACCGAGAGCGTCGAATACCCGTTGCCTGTCACGAAGAATGTCACCGCGAAATCATCCAGTGAATAGGTAAGGGCCATAAAGAAGCCGCTGAAGATCCCGGGTTTAATAATCGGCAGAATCACCTTGGTCAGCACATCGCGGCGGCTGGCCCCAAGATCACGTGCAGCATCGGTCAGCGTCGGGCTCATGTCCTGCAGATGCGGCAGGATCATCAGCACGGCAATCGGCACGCTGAATGCGACATGCGAGAGCAGGACCGACACGAAGCCTAGTTTGATCCCGGCAATCGTGAACAGGATCAGGAAAGACGCACCGATAATGACATCGGGACTGACAATCAGCACGTTGTTCAGTGAGAGCAGTGTATTCTTGGCCCTCCGGCTGCGGATGCGCTGAATGGCCAGCGCCCCGATGATCGCAATCAGCGTAGCAATCGCCGAAGACAGCAAGGCGATCACCAATGTGTTAATCATAATAATCATCAGTCGCGTATCCTGCACAACCTCACGGTAATAATCCAGCGTGAAGCCTTCGAAGCCATGCATCGTCCCGCCGCTGTTGAAGGAATAGTACATCAGGTAGAAGATAGGTGCGTACAGCACGGCAAAGACCAGCACCAGGTACAGATTTGAAATCCCATTCTTATTACTTCTCATGCCGCACCCCTTTCCGCGAGCTGCCCGACAGAATCATGAACAGCGCCATGATAACAATCAGGAAGACGGCAACTGTAGAGCCCATGCCCCAGTCCTGAGTGACCAGAAAATGCTGCTCAATGGCGGTGCCCAGCGTAATGACCCGGTTGCCGGCGATAAGGCGGGTAATCATAAACAGCGACAGCGCCGGAATAAATACCGCCATGCAGCCGGAGCGCACGCCGGAGATGGTCAGCGGGAAAATGACCCGCCGGAACGTCGTCCACCCGGAGGCACCCAGATCGCGGGCCGCATCTACAAGGGACAGGTTCAGCTCGTCCAGAGCGCTGAAGATCGGCAGGATCATGAACGGGATAAAGATATATACCGAGACAAAGACAAAGCTGAAACCCGTAAAGAGGATTTGCTGCTCTCCAATGCCCAGCAGGTCAAAGACATTGTTGATCGGCCCGAAGGTCCCAAAGATACCGATAAAGGCATACGTCTTCAGCAGCAGATTAATCCATGTCGGCAGGATAATCAGCAGCAGCCACAGCTGCTTATGCTTCGTCCGGGTCAGCAGATACGCCGCCGGATAAGCCACCAGCAGCGAGAACAGCGTAATCAGGATCGCGTACCAGAAGGAGTTGAGCATCATTTTCATATATACCGGTGTAAAGAAGTTCACGTAGTTGTCCAGTGTAAGATGCCCGTCCAGATCAAACAGGGAGTAGTAGACAACCAGCAGCACCGGCGCTATGACGAACAGGGCGATCCATAAGTAATAAGGGATGAGGAAATACGAGCGGCCCTTACTCTTCATGGCTCTCCACCTCGGCGTAAGCTTCCAGACGTCTGTCGAATTCTTCCTCCGTTTCCCCGAAACGCATAACATGAATCGCTTCCGGATCGAAATACAGCCCGATCTCGCTGCCGACCTCCGCCTTGCGCGTGGAATGAACCAGCCATTCGTGGCCGGACCCGTCGTAGCAGCTGATCTCGTAATGTACGCCGCGGAACAGCTGGGAATCCACGCGGACGCGCAGTTTGCCTTGTTCAACGGCAGCAATCTCCAGATCCTCCGGACGGATCACGATCTCCACCGCTTCATTCGGCTTCAGCCCCGCATCCACACATTCAAAGCGGTGGCCGTTAAATTCAACGATATAATCCTCAATCATCACACCGGGCACAATGTTCGACTCGCCGATGAAATCAGCCACGAAGCGGTTGATCGGCTCATCATAAATATCGTTAGGCGTTCCGCTCTGCTCAATGCGTCCGCCGTTCATGACAAAAATCCAGTCGGACATGGCCAGCGCTTCCTCCTGGTCATGGGTAACGAAGATAAAGGTGATGCCCAGCCGCTGCTGCATTTCCCGCAGAATGTACTGCATTTCCGTGCGCAGCTTCAGATCAAGTGCCGAAAGAGGCTCGTCGAGCAGCAGCACCTGCGGTTCATTGACGATGGCCCGGGCAATCGCTACACGCTGCCTCTGTCCGCCGGACATTTCATTAATGGCCCGCTGATCGTAGCCTACAAGGTTGACGAAGCGCAGCGCTTCCTGCACCTTTTGCGTGATGACCTCTTTCTTAAGCTTCTTGATCCGCAGTCCAAAGGCCACATTCTCAAATACGTTCAGGTGCGGAAACAAGGCATAGTCCTGAAATACCGTATTGACCTGCCGTTCGTTGGCGGGAATGTGGTTGATGATTTTGCCGTTCAAATAAATGGAACCTTCCGTTGGTTCAGCAAACCCGGCGATCAGACGCAGGATTGTCGTCTTTCCGCAGCCCGAGGGTCCCAGCAGTGTATAGAATTTGCCGCGTTCGATCTCGAAGCTGACTCCTTTTAACACGGCTTCTTCATCGTCGTATTGTTTGGTAACCTGGTCAAAAGAAATAATAGTGCCTTCCAGGGTAGTTATGGCTAACGACCTCCCTTACCTTATGTAGTACAACCTATTTTACCCGCTTCTCGCAGGGAACAATCTAAAGTGGCATGCTCAGCGCTGATAAGCGACAATTCCTCCCTTCCTTCGACACACTTCAATATATATAGCATATAGGATTAATGCAATATATGCGATAGCTTACAATGTTAACTGCAGTGCAGAAACTTAACAAGTTCGTAAAAACTGTACCCGTTATTGTTGTTTTTGAGTGCTATAATGAAAATTGCTGAAAACCTAAAAATGTTCTCTTATTGATGTGAAAGAAGATGACTAACATGAACGAGGGGTTGCAGGACCGCCTTGAAAAATTCGGATTATCTCTATATATGATACGCGTTACGATTGCTGCTTCACTCTCCTGGCTTGCGGTTCACAGCCTGCACGGCGACAGTTATTTATACTTTGCACCGCTTGCCGCAATTCTTATCACCCAAGGAAGCGTCAAGGCTTCGCTGGAAAAAGGGATTTACCGTCTGATGGGCGTTGTGCTCGGTGGAATTGTCAGCCTGCTCGTGGGCCATTTCTTCGACGTGGGGGCACTGTCTATTCTGCTGATGCTGCTGATCGGCATCGGTGTGGCCACCGCCTGCCGGATTAACATTCAAGCCGTTTCCCAGGTCGGTGTGACCTCCGTGCTGGCATTGACCTTTTATCAGGACCCTTATATCGTGTGGAGAGTCGCGGAGACCTTAATCGGCGTGCTGATTGCCTTAATAATAAATATGATTATCGTTCCCCCCGGGGGGTTCGTCAAGGTTAAACGCCTGGCACTGGAAGGGACCCTGCTGCTGGCCGATGCCTTGACCGGACTCGCCGCAGAGAGCAGCAGTTCTAAGCAGGCTCCGGAGAGGCTGGTGCGTTCCGGACAACTGCTGGCGAAGAGCGACAAGCAGCAGAAAGAGCTGCACTATACGTTATCCCATTATCAATGCCGCAGCGGATTGCGGTCATTGACACAGGCAACCTCGCATCTGCAAAAGGTTCACCGCTACGTCAAGGAGATCGCCGAGGAGATTTCCCTCCTGCCTGCACATTATGCCGCAGCTGACTGGATGACAGAGGTCGTAACGGCAACCGCAGACTGCATCGCCCTGTATGGAACCAAGACTTTGTCCGATGCCGAATGCACCCGTTCGCTTCCCGAAGCGCTGCGCCGCGCCCGGGATCTGCAGTTCGCCTGGTTCTCCGAGCTGCAGGGTCAATGCTCATTGACAGCAGTCCGTGATCTCGGAGCCGTCTTCTCCCATCTTAACCGGGTGCTGGAGGAAATTGAACGGGCCGATTATGCAGCCACAGTTATACCGGCACCAGTCTCCGTCCGGGCCGGAAGCGCACGCGCCGTGCACCTTGTCAAAAGAGGGCTCTCCCACAAGCTATAAGCTTGGGAGCGTCCTTTTTTTCGCAAAAACGACTCTGTCCTTTGAGAAAAGGCAGGGTCGTTTTTGCTTGTAATATCGTTTGGACTTTAACCCGCTTCCCTTTTAAAGGGATACCGGAGGGATTGTTATTATTAAGTTGAAAATTTAATACTAAAGTACTAGAATTAAGCTTGTTTGTAGAATTATTTTGGCAACCACTCCAGTATTGAACATTCCCTGTCGATTTGAGTCGATTAAATGACCTCATGCTGAATGTATATCATTGATCTATTTTTTTAAAGGCAAACTTCCCGAAAGGGCAGGACGCAAAGCGATGGGCCTAAGAATGTGAGACTATCCATTCATGGTCGCCAGGCTGCCAATTGAGATGTGACTTGGGTACCGGTAGGTGAAGGCAACCTATCATAGTCCATGATGCTCTTTTCTGTACAGATGCCATTGATTATACGAAGAAGCGAGGTTAGAGTAATGCCACAGCATATCATCGAGAAATTCGGGCATGTATTTCATACCACAACGCCAATCGGGAACCCCGATCTTCCGGCTCTGCCCTCTGTGCAGGCTAAGCCGCTCCGTGGGGGAGATGAGGATAAGAACGGACGTATTATCGTACAGAACAACCAAATATTCATTACTCCTCCTCTGCCCGGCGGCAAACCCGCTGTCATTTCCTCCGTTCACCCTGTGGTGTTGAATATTAACCGGAAGACGGTGACAGATCCTACGGAAGTAACCCCCACAGACCGTATCACCTGGGAGATTTGCGAGAAGCCGCAGTATCAGATCACCGTATCCGAAGATAAACTGAAGGTCTACTTCACGCTCTACCGTGCAGAAAAGTACGCCTGGAAGCTCGCCAGCTCCCCGGCTGCAGCAGATGTCACAGTCCGGGCGCAACCGAATTGCGGCCTGCTGCTGTCCACCCTTACGGTGGACCAGATTATCGCCGGCTTCAAGAAAAGCTCCATTATGCGCGATCTCAACATTCCGGCTCTTTATGCAGAGCTGAACAACCCTACCTATCTCCCGGTCTGCATCGCAGAGGGTAAAGCCCCTATTCCCGGCAAGAATGCCCGGCTGGAGCTGTTATTTGCTGAGGACAGGGAATATGAATTCATTCGGACTGCCGATCCTGCAGATTTCCTGAACCATCCAAGGGTTCCTTTTGTCCAGGAGGGAGAGGTCATTGCCCGTAAGCTGCCTGCGGAAGAGGGAGTGCCCGGCATCGACGTGTATGGCGGAATTATTCCCTCCCCGCCGCCGCAAGACATTCAGCTGGTCACCAAAGAATGTACAACCCTGCTGGCGGACGGCGGGATCGCTTCCCTCCGCCAGGGAAGGCCCCGCTTAACGGGATGCGGTCTGAACCGCAAGGTTTTTGATTTCCCCCAGACATATCTTGTTCCCGGGGATATGAACCCCGAAGCCGCCAAAATGATGTTCCCGGGTGATGTGGTCGCCACCAATGATATCGGAAACCAGACCATCCTTGAAGCGTTGGGGAATGTATACATATACGGCGACGTTACACATGCAACAATCACAGCTACAGGCAGCATTTTTGTCCAGGGCAAGGTTGTCGGCAGCCAATTGTACTCCGGGCACTATGGAGCCAGACATAACCGCCTCTGCATGTACTCCGCTCTCTTGATGGAGGAAGTGACCAGTCTGAGAGAAGCGTCGCAGCAGTTGGCGAATACCGTCCAATCACGCCAGCAAACCGTAAAATACGGTCTGGTGGTTATGCTGCTGCTGGAAAGCAAATATGACCATCTCCCCGGCCTGATCAGTGATCTCCAGGATGTTATTGCCGGGATGAATCCCGATTATCCTATCGACACCGGGCAATTAAGACATATGCTGGAGGTATTCCTGCACCCGGGGCAGTTCACCGATTTCTTCACGGATGCTGTTCTTAGCACGTTTCTGAGGCTGTTGCAGGATTTGCATGACGCCATATCCGGGATGCAGGAGGAGAATACACGGATCGACATCGCCTCGTCACAGCATAGCATTATTAAATCCGGCGGAGATCTCCATGTTCATAAGGAGGGTAGTCTGCACAGCCAGCTGTTCTCTTCCGGCAATGTCCGTTTCGTAATGAAGGAAGCGGTGTGCACGGACTCCACAATCGAGGCGGCAGGCTCCATCAGCGCACAGACTGTAGGGAAGCAGTCCTCCGAGAAATCGGTGCTTACCGCCGGCAAAAATATTACAGTCCGCAAAATCTGCAACAGCGAAGTGACGATTGGAGAATATACCGCCAAGATTGACGGGACAGATGAAGAACTTGTCTTCACCGCCCAAAGCCTGCGGTTAAGAAATCAGGCGCAGTAGCTTTCCTCTGCCCCAAAATATCTGATCTAGCTGCTAATACCCAGCCTAATCAAGATTCATACTGAGGTCTGTCCAGCTCAAAAGTCCGGCCAATTGCTGCATAGGATGCGCCGGCCAGACGGCTGACCGGCTTCAGCTTGCCGACATCAATTCGGCCGTTATGAATCAGCTCATCCTCTACATGAAAACCTAGCACTTCGCCGATAACCATATCGCAATGTCCGAGCTCCACAAGCTGCACCAGCCGGCATTCCATCGCAATCTTACATTCCTGTACACGCGGGACCTTGACGGCTTGTCCGGGTACCGCCGTCAGCCCGGCCAGCTCAAGTTCGCTGATTCCGCCGGGTGCATTGATTGAGGTATGGTTGACTGCAGTGATATTGTCCTCATCGACGATATGGACCACAAATTCCTTATTCGCGGCTATATTGCGCGGCGTATGCTTCATTTCTCCGCCTGCTTTGCGGACACAGGAGAACATGACCATAGGCGGATCATCATTTACAATATTAAAAAAGCTGAACGGGGCGGCATTCACGATCCCCGCTTCATCCACCGAGGTTACAAAGGCAATCGGCCTGGGCACAATGCTGCCGATCAGCAGCTTATAATTATCATGTGCCGTTTGTCCATCCGTCTGAATATACATGATTATCCCCCTGTCTTAACTTGTCAGCCGCCGTGCGGCCCGGCCTATCTTAACATTCACCAGAATAATGCTGCATACGATCAGCAGCATACCCACTACCAGATTCAGCGTAATCCGCTCATTTAATAATACTACACTTGACCCGATTGAGATCAGCGGAATCAGGAAGGTGAATGAACCGACCTTGCTGGCCTCTCCTTCATTGATCAGCTTGAAATAAACCATCCACCCCAGCGCAATGACGAACACCGAAATGAACAATGTGTTCACGATAAAGGTGCTGTTCCACGTAATATCAGACCAGCTCTCCACAGCCGAACCGGCAGCCAGCAAAATGACGCCCCCGATCATGATCTGCATTGCCGTCATCCACAGCATATCTACCCGCACCGCATTTCGTTTCGTATACACCGTCGCCAAGGCCCAGCTTAGCGCGCTGGCCAGGGCAAGCCCTACGCCCAAGGCGGAGATGCTTCCGGTAAATCCGCCAATGCTGAGCGCAGCTACCCCGAGAAAACCAAGCAGCAAGCCGAACATCTTCATTCCGTACATACGCTCTCCCAGCCAGATCCAGGCAAAGATGCCGAGCAGCACAGGCTGCAGAAAGACGATGGCCGAGAACAGCCCTGAGGGCATATACTGCAGGCCGATCGTCTGGAACCCGTAATAGAAAACGATGCTGAGAAAGGCCGAAGTCAGATAGACCGGCCATAGCTTGCTGAAATGAAGGGCCTTCCGCTTAGGAAGCGCAGCAACAATGAGGATCACCCCGGCAATAACCGTACGGATTCCGGCAAACAACAAGGGCGGAGCGTAGGCTAGAGCAATCTTGGACAGCGGCCAATTGATCCCCCAGACAATAACCAGAAATATAAGCAAAGCAATGTTTTTCTTCCGCTGCTGCATCTCATCACCCCTTGTTCTATTTTCATTCCAAATGATACAATAAGCACAGTCATAATTGAAATGAATTATATTCATGAGGGGCATACCAGATTCGATATGAACAACAATCAAATTCGCCTATTCGTCAAAATTGCCGAGAGCGGCAGCTTCACCAAAGCCGGGCTGGCACTGAACATGACCCAACCTGCAGTCAGCCGGGCCATCTCCGCGCTAGAGTCTGAGCTTGCAGTGAAGCTGCTGCTGCGCGACCGGCGCAGTGGGCTGATGCTCACTGATATCGGTAAGCGTGTTCTGATTATTTTCCGGGAAATTCTAAATGGGTTTGACAAGGTTGAGCAGGAAATCTCCGCTGAGAAGGGCCTGGAGAAGGGACTCATCCGCATTGGGGCCTTTCCGGTGGCGTCTGCTTATTTTGTCCCCAAAATCATCCGTTCCATTACCGAGAAATATCCCGAGATTGAGATTGTTCTCTATGAAGGCTCGGTTGCCGAGGTCAAGGAATGGCTGGAGACCCGTTTTATTGATGTCGGCTTCATTATTCCGCCGCAAGAAGAGTTTGCCACAATTCCGCTCTACCGGGAGAAACTGTACGCAGTGCTTCCTGGCGATCATCCGCTCCGTGAGAAGCATGTCATCTGTGTCAAGGATCTGGAAGACGAGCCGATGCTAATCTGCCGGGCAGGTTATGAGCCTCCGGTCGTTGATTTGTTCCATCGGGGAGGCAGTAAGCTGAATGTGAAATACGAAGTGAACAGCTACATGACCGCACTCAATATGGTTAAGGAGGGACTGGCTGTTGGTGTCATGTCGCAGCTGTCCCTGCTGTCTCCGCCGCCGAATGTGATCATAAAGGAGCTGGCCCCCGATGCTTACCGGGATATCCATCTCGCCGTCCATACACTGGAGGAGACCTCGATTGCCGTCCGCTTATTTATGGACACCGCACTGCAGCTGTTCTCCGGGGCAGAACTGTCTGTGCTTTGAAGAAATACACTATTATGCTGAACAAGAGGAGTGAACCACTTGAAATATCACCGTTTGGGTAACAGCGGGCTGCAGGTCTCCGCACTGGGTCTGGGGACCAATTCCTTTGGCAAAAGAGCCGATCAGGAGACCTCCATTGATATCGTCCATGCCGCGCTCGATCAGGGCATTAACTTTATCGATACCGCCAATATTTATGCCGGCACCGAATCGGAGCGGATCATCGGACTGGCACTGGAGGGCAGACGTCAAAGTGCAGTTCTCGCTACGAAAGCAGGTCTTCCGAGACACGAAGGCCCTAACGGCAGCGGCTCTTCCCGCCATCACCTGATGCTGGAGCTGGAAGGCAGCCTGCGCCGCCTGAAGACCGATTATGTAGACTTATACCAGATCCATACCTTTGATCCCTATACACCGCTGGAGGAAACGCTGCGGACCCTTGATGATATGATATCCACGGGCAAAGTCCGCTATATCGGGGCCTCCAATTATGCGGCTTGGGAGTTAATGAAGGCGCTGGGCATCAGCGAGGCGCGGAATCTGGTCAAGTATACCTCGATTCAGTGCAGCTACTCCCTGGCTGACCGGACGCCGGAGGCCGAGCTGGTTCCACTCTGCCTGGATCAAGGACTTGGGATTATCCCCTACTTCCCGCTTGCCGGAGGCATTCTTACCGGCAAATATGCCGATGAAGGCTCACCGCCGGAAGGTTCCAGAGCCGAAACCGATCCGAATTTCGGCCGCTTCCTTACCCCCGGCCGGATTGAGCTGGGGAACCGGGTCGGCCGGATTGCCGAAGAAACCGGCACCTCTATGGCTGCGCTGTCCCTGGCCTGGCTGATGAACAAACCAGCTGTATCCACGGTGATTGTCGGAGCCACCCGCGTGGAGCAGGTGCAGCAGAATCTGCAAAGCGTTGCCCTCCAGCCGGATGCTGAGCTCATGGACAAGCTGGATCAGGCCAGCGGCACCTTCCGCAGCGGCGAGCCGTTCGCGGTGTACCGCCTGCCATAGGAGTAGGAAATCTTATAAAAACGCAAAAAAAGAAATCGCCCTTTTGGTAAAATGGAAGTACCACCAACCATTTCAAAAGAAGCGATTTCTTTATACATTCAATATACCAAGGACCAGCTTTACCTGCTAATAGATTTAGAAGAAGATACTCCCCCTCATCCCCTCGTTCGTGTCGTTAACGAAGCCGGGAATCGGCTGGACGACACTATCTTTGACGCCGTTTACCCCGGTGGTGGACGCAAAGCAGCGATCCTCCAGTAACAGGAAAACCGCTGCTTTGTTAACTTTTTTGGTTTCAAAATGAAGAAGGTTTGTTTGTGTTGTATGAATATTTACTTATGGGACAGGGCCGAATTACTAGCGCACCGCTTCCGTTATACATTTTAAGAGTACCCTTGTAGTCTCGATTACTCGGCAAATTTACAATAATATGATAACTCATTTAAATTACCTCCATTTTTTATTTGAGAAGAATTAAGGGAGTAATCTTAGAATGAAAGGCTCCACATTCATTCAAGATTTCTTATTTGCTTTCTCACTAAAGAAGTAAAATTAAGGAGAGGAATTACTAACTTGTGATAATTTTTTCAATACTCGTAGAGTTGGTCTAACCGAACATTTAAAGATCAAGGAATTCCTCAGCTTGAATAAGTTCCAAAAATTCTAACGTTATGAGAGATATAGCATCCTCTTTTGGCAAATGAATATATTTGCTCAACTGTAAAATATCTTCCTTATACAAATCAATCAGTTTAATCATGGCTTCAGGATTTTTTTGCTTCGCGCCCTGTAGCAACTTCATAAATTCACAGTCTGAGATAATTGCTGAATCATTTTTCGTTTCCATTTGCTCACCGCCTGTTGACTGATTTTAAGCTCTTTGGCTACTTCAATTTCAGTCATATCCTCGAGATAAATTTTATAGAGTATAGTCCTACCTCGCGCAGGTAGTTCGTTCATAATCTCTTGGACCCAAACTTTATCTACGCTATGAGCGGCAAAGTTGTCAGAGGGATGATTATCAAAAAGAGGGAATTCTCGTGTTCTGATTTTCCTAGCTCTGTACTTGGCTCTCCAAGCAATCCGGTAAATTTCCTTTCTGTAACGTTCGTAGGCATAGCTTTGATTATCCATTGTGTATTCTCTCCTTTCCCTTCATTTACTAGTAGGTAAAAATTAGAATCTATTACACAACCATACATCCATGAGAACATTTGTCCCGTGATGTTTATGGTGTGTTAGGTTGTAAAATATCTAATTTATTTACCTATAATGAAAGGATTAGAAGGTAGAGAATTGTGGAACCTTCATATATAGTTTCACTTGTGGAAAATGTAGAGTTTCCAGTTACTCTTTGTTTCATTTTGATTCGCTATGTTCTATGAACAATTCAAGAAAAATTAGATCTACTCAGTATTTCATTGGCAAAGGGAACACCAAATGAGCAAGGAGAGGGGCAGCTGCGGTAGTGGAAGAGTTGGACCGCTTGACAGGGACGGCTTGCTGATTCCTGCTAATCGGCGCGGTGACCGACCGAGTTATAGCAGGACCGTACATTATGATACCGATTTTCCACATAGTATATCCCAATAAATTGAAAAATCTGGAGGTTACTACATAACAATTACGAGTCGAAAATTAAGGGAGGTCTTTTTGATGAGGTGCCAGCAGCAACCAGCAGTAATACGAATGAAAATAATGAGTTGTCACGTTATTATGTTCCAGAGCAGGGGAAGGCAGAAGAGGTAAGCCAAAAAGAAGTTGTTTGGAAAGCGGATGATGTCACTCTTATAGCGAAAAAAACTTCGGATTCAATTACGTCAATGCAAGTGAAAAACGCTGGCAATGAGTATGACGTAGAAGTTCCGGAATATGTACTGCATAAGACAACAAGCTTGCACTTTCTTACGGTTATTTAGGTTCATCTTCCTTGTATCGAAACCCCATTCATTTTATGGACAAAGGACAATAATGGGTTTGACTTTATTAGCGAAAATCCATCAAATCAATATATGTTATATCGATATACAATAGGATTAAATCGGGTTGAATCCATAACAGATATTACAAAAAGTGAATTGTCAAAATATAATGGTTTAATTCCTGCCCGTTTCTAGAAAGGGGGTGTCCCAAAAGCCACGAAATGGCTACTTGAGACACCCCCCATTTTCATATGGCACAATGGCCATTCAGTTATACAGCTGCGATAAATTTCTCCATATCTTCTTGTACGGTTGTAATGCCGCTGATACCAAAAGTATCGACTAGCACCTTGGCTACATTCGGTGACAGGAAGGCCGGAAGTGTAGGTCCGAGGTGAATATCCTTCACACCCAGATACAGCAGTGCCAAGAGTACAATTACCGCCTTCTGCTCATACCAGGCAATATTGTAGGAGATAGGCAGATCGTTAATATCCTCAAGTCCGAATACTTCCTTGAGCTTCAGGGCAATCACGACAAGCGAGTAGGAATCATTGCATTGGCCGGCATCCAATACACGCGGAATCCCGCCGATGTCGCCAAGTGCAAGCTTATTATATTTGTACTTCGCACAGCCTGCCGTAAGAATCACTGTGTCTCCCGGCAGTTCGGCAGCGAAATCGGTATAATAGTTGCGGCTCTTCATCCGGCCGTCACAGCCGGCCATTACGAAGAACTGCTTGATGGCGCCGGTCTGAACGGCCTCAACCACCTGATCGGCTACGTTCATTACGGCCGCGTGGGCAAATCCGCCGACAATCTCGCCGGTTTCGATCTCTTCCGGAAGCGCACAGCCTTTGGCCTGCTCAATGATAGCGGAGAAGTCCTTCGCTCCATTGGCATCCGCCGAAATATGCTGCACTCCCGGGAAACCGGTATTGCCCGTAGTATACAAACGGCCGATATAACTCTCCTTCGGCGGCACAATGCAGTTCGTCGTCATGAGAATCGGTCCGTTGAAGCTTTCAAATTCCTCCGCCTGTTTCCACCAGGCATTGCCGTAGTTGCCCACGAAATGGCTGTATTTCTTAAAAGCAGGATAATAATGCGCTGGCAGCATCTCGCTGTGTGTATACACATCCACTCCGGTGCCATCGGTCTGCTTCAGCAGCGCTTCCATATCCTTCAAGTCATGCCCGCTGATTAGAATCCCCGGATTCCGGCCTACACCGATATTCACCTTGGTGATTTCCGGGTTGCCATAGGTCGTTGTATTAGCCCGGTCAAGCAAAGCCATCACATCGACACCCAGCTTGCCGCACTCCATCACAAGTGCAGTCAGTTCATCCGCCGTGAGTGTATCATCCAGAGTCGCCACCAGACCTTTTTCCATAAAAGCATGTGCGCCTTCGTCGTAATAGCCCAGCACTGCGGCATGCTCCATATACGCCGCCATTCCCTTCAGCCCGTAGGTCAGCAGTTCACGCAGGGAACGGATATCCTCATTCTCCGTGAACAGAACTCCTACCGTCTCCGCCTTCGCCTGCAGTTCCTCATCGGTGCCTGCTGTCCAAAGAGCTGCATCATGCCCGGCATAAGGAACCTCTACTCCGGCTGCCTGCAATTTACCGCTCCACTGGCCGCGAAGGATCAACCCCTCTTTGATTCTGGCAATGAAAGCTTCAGGCATGAAATTAGCATTGGTTATTGTAGCGAACATACCCTCTATAATAAATTTCTCCGTGGTAGAGTCGGTCATTCCAAGCTCCCGGCCCCGGAGTGCAAAGATGGAAATACCCTTCAGCGTGTAGATCAGCAGATCCTGAAGATTTGCCACATCGCTAGTTTTCCCGCAGACTCCCTGAATCGTACAGCCCGATCCCTTAGCCGCTTCCTGACATTGAAAACAAAACATATTGCTCATTGCACGTTCACTCCTTTAATAGGTATAGGCTACCAATACAGGACTCCGTTCGCCCCGCCTTTACAGTTAAGGCTAATTGTAGTAGACTTTCGCCATACAATCGGTAACGGATGTTACCAGATGCTATAAATTTGGAGGAAATGCTATGAAACCGGAGCCCGCCGTACTGCAATCCTGCCTGCTGTTCCGCGGGAAAACCGTGAAGGAAATCGAAGCGGTGCTGCAAAAAATAACATATACCGTAAGCAGCTTTCATAAGAATTCACTGATCTTGGCAGAAGGCGATACTGCGGACAAACTCGGCATTGTGCTGGAAGGACGGATTGAGGTTCAGAAAACCCATCCTACCGGCAGCAGTGTAACCATTGCCCATCTAAATCAGGGACAGACCATTGGCGAAGCGGTGTTGTTCCGCAGAGAAAATATAGTTCCGGCTACTGTTACAGCCACAGGCCCCTGCTCCGTCATGTTTATCGGCAAGCAGGAGCTGCTCCGGTTGTTCACCACAGACACGGACATGCTCACACGTTTCATTGAGAATCTGTCGGAGCGCCTGGTGCTGGTCAACCGGAAGATCGAAATATTGTCAGCCGGCCCTCTGCGGCGGCGGGTGATCAGCTTTTTACTGGAGCAAGCAGCTCAACAAGCCTCCGAGGTCATCCGGCTGCCCTTCAGCAGAAAAGAATGGGCGGAGCATTTGAATACGGCCCGCCCGTCACTATCCCGTGAAATGGGCTATCTGCGCGATATCGGCTGGATTCATTTCAAAGGCAGCAGCATTACGCTGCTGAATATGATGGCTATGAACGACTACATCCGCACCGTCCCTTCGGCTCCCGGCCAGGATAAGTAATTCCTGCCGGAAGCTATTCTCGGGGATACACGAACACATCTATATCTACACATCATATATTGGAGGGTTCACTTATGTCGGAGTTAACAGCCCAAAGCGTTGAACAGATGCTGGCCGGGCACAGTGAGTGGTTTCACAGCGGGGCTACGAAGGAGCACGCCTTCCGGCTTCGCCAGCTGCAGAAGCTGAAAGATGCCATCCGCCGCAATGAGGCGAAAATTATCGCGGCCCTGCATCAGGATCTGCGCAAGAGCGAATTTGAAGCCTATGCGACGGAAATCGGCTTCACGCTGGACAGCATTGGATATATGATGAAGCATCTGAAGCGTTGGATGAAGCCGGTCAAGGTCAAATCCCCGCTGCATATATTTCCGGCCAAAAGCCGGATCCTCAGCGAGCCCTACGGAACCGTGCTCATTATCGGCCCCTTCAATTATCCGTTTCAGCTGCTGATCGAGCCGCTCATCGGGGCCATTGCCGCCGGCAACTGTGCCGTACTGAAGCCCTCGGAAAGTACCCCGGCCATTACCGCCGTGATAGAGGATATGATCAGGGAAACCTTCGAACCGTCCTATATCCGTGTAATTCAAGGCGAGAAAGAAGCCACCAATCTGCTGATTCATGCCAAATTCGATTATATTTTCTTCACCGGAAGTGTCCCTGTCGGCAAAATAGTCATGGAAGCCGCAGCCAAAAATCTGGTGCCGGTAACACTGGAGCTGGGCGGTAAAAGTCCGGTCATTGTCGATAAGAGCGCCAATCTGGAGACAGCAGCCAAACGGATTGTCTGGGGTAAGCTCATCAATGTGGGCCAGACCTGTATTGCCCCGGATTATCTGCTCGTCCACAGCGATGTGGCATCCCAGCTGATCACCTTAATGAAACGTTATATTCAGGAGTTCTATGGCCAGGATGCTCAGCAGAATCCGGATTACGGGCGGATTGTGAATGACCGCCAGCTGCGCAGAATTGCCGGAATGATTCAGCGGGACCAATCGAAGGTCATTATGGGCGGCACCGTTGTGCCGGAGGATCTGTACATAGAACCTACACTGCTCTATCCTGCGGATTGGAAGGATGCGGCCATGGAGGACGAGATTTTCGGGCCTGTACTTCCCATTATGGAATATACCCTGCTGGACGAAGCCATCCGCAGCATCAATGAACGTCCCAAGCCGCTCGCCCTCTATCTGTTCACCGAAGACAAACAGGCTGAACAGGAGGTGCTGGCCAGAGTTTCATTCGGCGGAGGCTGCATCAATGATACGATTACCCATGTAGCCAGCACACATCTGCCATTTGGAGGAGTGGGAGGCTCCGGCATCGGCGGATATCACGGCAAGCATAGCTTTGATCTCTTTTCCCACAGCAAGAGCATTGTAAAAAGAGGGACAAAGCTTGACCTCGGGGTTGTCTATCCGCCATACGGCAATAAGGTCAAGCTGGCACGGAGATTGCTGAAATAGAGTGGAGCGATTAGCAAAAGACAGCAGAAAAGGATACCGCCCTGTTCGGGGACCGGTATCCTTCGCTCCATTATCCCGCCCTCCTGCCCTCCACCCAACTGGCTACCTCTTTTTCCGGTATGGGTCTGCTGATGAAGTAGCCCTGGATCTTGTCACAGCTTGTACGCTCCAGAAAAGCCAGCTGCTCCCGGGTTTCCACCCCTTCTGCGGTCACTTTCAGCCCCATATCATGACCGATGGTTACGATGGATCGGGCCAGTGACATATTGTTCGGTGTATCAATGCTGTCAATAAACGACTTATCAATCTTCAGCGTAGTGATCGGCAGCTGCTTCAAATAGCTAAGCGAGGAATATCCTGTTCCGAAGTCATCCAGGGCAATGCCGATTCCCCGTTCTTTCAGCGATTCCAGCTTCGAACTGATCGCCTCGAAGGATTCCATGAAGATCGACTCGGTAATCTCCAGCTCCAAATATTCCGGAGGCAATCCGGTCTCCTTCAGAATCCCCAGCACCATATCGGTGAAATCATCCAGCATCAGCTGGATCACCGAAATATTCACCGAGATATGGTAGCCCTCATAACCTTCTGTATGCAGCTCTTTAATGAACCGGCAGGCCGCCCGCAGCACCCATTCACCGATCGGGACAATCAACCGGCAGTCTTCAGCGATTTTGATGAACGAAAGCGGCGATACAAAACCAAGCACCGGACTGTTCCAGCGGATCAGAGCCTCGAAGCCCCAGATTCCGCCTGAGGCGGTGTCCACCAGCGGCTGATAATGAATCGAAAGCTCATTATTGGAGATAGCATTTCTCAAATGCTTCTCAATGATCATCCGTTCGTCAAAATGCTGCTGCATCGCCCGTCCGTATAATACATACGTCCCTTTGCCGGCTTCCTTCGCTTTATACATGGCAATATCGGCATTTTTCAAAAGCTCTTCAGCATTGATCCCATTCTCCGGATACTGGGCAATACCAATACTGGTCGAGATGTGAACGACGCTGGCATTCAGCTGGAAGGGCTCCTTGAAACCCTGCACAAGCGCTTGTGCATAGGAGATGACCTCATCCGATCCCTTGATATTCTCGAACAGAATCACAAACTCGTCGCCCCCGAAACGGAAATGCTTGCTGCGTCCGTCCGACAAGCCCAGCAGCCGTTCACCGACCTTGACCAGCAGCTCGTCGCCAAAGGTGTGGCCCATCGTATCATTAATATATTTGAAATTATCAATATCCAGAAAGAACAAGGCTGCATGCCCTCCAGCGTGTTCCTTGGTAAACTTCTGCAGCTCCTCGGAAAGGGACAGCCGGTTCGGCAGACCGCTTAAGACATCGTTATAGGCCAGCAGCCGGTATTTCTCTTCGCTGGTCTGCAGCAGTGCCTGATTCTCGACCAATTTGTTATATTGCTCCAGCAGCTCATCCTGCAGTGCCGTAAGCTCCTCATAGGTCGACTCCAGTTCCTGATAGCTCATTTGGAGCTTGCTCTCATATCCTTTGCGGTCCGTAACATCAACCATAGAGCCGGCAAAACGGACAAAACCGCCGTCCACGTTGCGCAGCACCTTACCCCGGGCCTGAAACCATTTATATTCGCCTGATTTGCTCCGTATCCGGTATTCGCAGTAATAGTAGGAACTTTTGCCTTGCAGGTGCTCAGTGCGCAGGCGGTTCTCATGTTCTGCGTCCTCTGGATGGATAAGAGTTCTCCACCCTCCATGGCTCTCGTCCACTTCATCCCGCTCATAGCCGAGCAGCTCATACCAGCTGTCCGAGAAGTAGTAGATCATCGTGGTCATGTCCACATCCCAGATTACCGCATCCGCACCATAGGCAGCCAAACTGAAGCGTTCATTGCTTTTTTCCAGGTTGCTTCGGATTCGCTTGACCAATTGCACGTAGAATAGGAGGATGAGAATAAAGGCCAGCAGAACGGCGAATGCCGCGACAATGCTAAGTACAAGCTTTTTATAGGATTGATAGAAGGAAAAGGGCTTGTTGATGACTTCGCTGCCTTCCGGCAGCTGCTTCAGGGAAACGTTGAAACGCTGCAATTCCTTATAGTCAAAAACCTTTCGCACGGCGCTGTCCGAGACAATAGGGATTTCTCCCGCATTTTCTCCTTCCAGAATCCGCAGAGCCAGGCTGGCTGCAGTTTTTCCCTGGATTTTGCCGCTAATCAGATTTCCGCCAAAGGCCCCGTGATTCAGGCTAAAATCATAAATATGATATACCGGCACACTGCTGCTCTCGCTAAGTTCGCTTGAGAACCGGTCAAATTCAGTAATTCTTCCCGTTGTATCACTGTAGTATGTAGTCATGAGAACCATGCTGTCTGATGAAAGGGTGGATACTTGATCTATGATTTGTTCATTGGAGAGGCTGTTCATCGGGATGACCTGGAGTCCCCGCTCCAGAGACAGAATCTGGTCACTGACCATTTTACCCGTGGAGAGCCCGCTTTCGGAATTGTCGAATACGATGTACACCTTACGGATCGATGGATTGATCTTCAGCGCCATTCGTATCGTTTCTGTAGGATCGATCTCTTCGATGACTCCGGTGATGTTGCGCTTGTCCGCTATACTGTCCACACCCAGCTGATTAATGCCGCTGAATACGATGGGTGCATCGTTCAGGATTTCCTTGCGGTACTGAATAGCGAAGTTCAAGGCAGCATCATCCGTAACGATAATCGCATCGATATGAAGAGCTTGATATTTGAACTTGATCATCTGGTAGAAGTGCTTGAGGTTGTCATTGCTGGGGAATCGTTTCCAGTCCATATACTCCGTGTAGATAACCGGCGGATCGGCTGCTCCTTTAAGCTGCTCTTCAATGCCTGCACCCTGGTCATCCGTCCAGGCAAAGCCCTTCTGATAGGAATGCAGGACAAGCACATTCTGAGGGTGCCGTTCTTCGCTGCTGGCGGACACCGGCTGATACAGTGCCGTGCTGAGCATAATAAATAAAAGCAAAAGCAAGCCATACCGTAACCTGCGCTGAATTTTCCCCTTGCCCATTAGCACACTCCCATTCATCTATCCCAAACATCCCAAAATCAGAAACGGGGAAATTCGACAATTTCTATTAAAAGCGTATGGATCCATTATGATTGGGCTTTGCTATTTATCTATAAGACTAATAGAGTAATATCAGTTGAACTAAAGAACTACCCAGAGGCAAAAGCAGCGGAGGGGAAGTTTGGAACTGTAGGAGCGATAGCGACCGCCTTTGTCTACGGATTTCAACCGCAAATAGCGGTATAAATCAAGAAATCTGTAGACAACAGCGGCCGGAAGTCCAAACATTCACCGCAGTTGCGTTCTATGCCGGATCGGTAAGTCTAAAGTTCAACTCATATAGTAAATAAAATTAATTACAATTTATGACGTTTTTCTTCTTATTATATGGGGAAAGTCTAATTTTTGAAACATAAATAGAAGGTTCATCCCTTCATGGACAGTCCCTTGCATCCAAGTTAGAATGAGTGTGCAAAGACCCGCCAAGACAGGAGGTTCCACATGCCTACAATTAAAGACGTTGCGCTGAAGGCAGGCGTTTCGGTGACAACCGTCTCCCGGGTGCTGAACAACAGGGGGTACTTAAGCGAGGATCTGAAGAAAAAGGTCTACAGCGCGATGAATGACCTCAATTACCGGCCAAACGAACTCGCCCGCTCACTCAGCCGCTCCAAATCAAATATTATCGGGCTGATCATCCCTCATGTCTCTCATCCGTTCTTTGGGGAATTGACCAGCCATATCGAGGAGCATGCCTACCGGAACGGCTATAAGCTGCTGCTCTGCAACTCGCAACAGGACAAACACAAAGAACTCGAATATATCGATATGCTTCGCGCAAGCCGGGTCGACGGCATTATTATGGGCAGTCACACCCTGGAAGTTGAGGCCTACCGGCAAATGAATCTGCCGCTCGTCACCTTTGACCGCAGAATATCGCCGGAAATCCCTTATGTCTGCTCCGATAACTATCGGGGCGGGGTGCTGGCTACTACCTTATTGATTAATAAAGGCTGCCGCAGGCTCGCCCATATCGGTGGGCATCCCGAGCTGAACATCCTGTCTGTGCTAAGATCCGAGGCCTTTGCGGATACCGCCCGGCAGCATAACCTCCCGTACACCTTGCTGCATACGGATAACAACAGCTTTGATGTCGGAGCTTATGAGCGGCTGCTTGCGCAGCTGTTCAACGAACAGCCAGATGTGGACGGCATCTTTGCAGGCAGCGATTTGATTGCAGCTTATGCGCTTAAGGCTTGCCGGGAGCGGGGATTGCGGGTGCCTGAGGATGTGCGGATTGTAGGATATGACGGCATTGCCCTGCGCAGCCTGCTGGCTCTGCCGCTCAGCACCATCCGCCAGCCCATTGAAGATATGGGCAAACTTGCCGTTGATTTGATCATTCAGCAGGTCCACGGCGGTGCCGTCCACGCAGAATACATATTGCCGGTTGAGCTGGAGGAAGGCGCTACAACTTGAGTATGCGTAAAATCCAAAGCATGAATTTTTAGTTGTACAAATTGCAACCACCCCGGGGAAAATCTTCCCCGATCAGGATGCAATGTAATTTACGGCACCTGCCAAACGCTAACCCCCGCTCTGCTGTAAGCAAGCAGAACGGGGGTTTTCTACGTTTGACAATTTAGATCTACAAGTGTAATATCAACCAGGAGATTAAAACTACACTTGTAGATTGAATGTTCATGAAACTGCGAGGAGTCGATTATATGAAGAGCATCCCCAAAATTTCAGAAGCTGAATGGGAGATCATGAAAGTCATCTGGGGCAACCATCCTGTTACAGCTGAACAAATTGTCCAACACCTGCCGGGGTCTATTGAATGGAGTGATCAGACGGTACGCACCTTTATCACACGGCTGCTTAAGAAAAAAGCCATTGGCTTCGAGAAATCCGGGCGAAGTTATCTTTATTATCCGCTGCTCTCCGAGCGGGAATGTGTACAAGCAGAAAGCCAGTCTTTTCTGAAGCGGGTCTTCGGGGGAGCCACCAACCTGATGGTCACCAACTTCTTGGAAGAAGTTACGTTATCCGCACAGGAAATTGAGCAGTTGGAACGGTTGCTTCAGGAGAAGAAAGCACAAGGAGCACGCAAAGATCCAGGTACACAGGAATGAATGTGATCTACAGCCTGTTTGTCGATTTCCTGGATGATACACTAGCCGCGAGCCTGGTGATTCTGGTTGTAATCGCAATTCATGCCATCCTGCAAAAGGTCATCAGCGCCAGGGTCCGTTACCTGCTGTGGCTGCTGGTCATTATCCGAATGCTGCTTCCGGTGATCCCGGACAGTCCGCTCAGCATGTTCCATGTGCTTCAGTTTGGAGAAGGAATAAAGAGCGCTCTCACGGGACAGGCCGCTGATACAGCCCCATTGCCGAATCTGCAATCTGCTGCTCCAAGCAATCAGGAGCTGGACTCTGATTCTGATCCGCAATCAGGCAATCCCGGAACCGGAGACAGCATTAATGCGGGACACCTACAACAAGCGGACGGGCAGGCGCCGGGTGGCCGACATTCCAGTGCGGCTGGTATCTACTCTCCCTGGCTGAAGGCCGCTGCTATAATCTGGTTCGGCGGCGCAGTCTTTCTTTTTCTGAACGGACTTGGCATTATGAGCAGGCAGCTCCGCGGGCGGAAGCGGCTGAGACGGGTTACTGATCCCCGGCCAATTGCGGTGCTTGAGGACGCTCTGAACCGGTTCGGAGTGAAAAGAAAGATCCCGCTCTACACCGGCTCCCGGGCCAAAAGCCCTTTCCTGAGCGGCGTGTTCCGTCCTTGGATATACGTCCCGGAAATGGCGCTTCAGGAGTTAACGTCACCACAGCTGCTGCACATTCTGGCCCATGAGCTTGCTCACTATAAACGCCGGGATACCCTGTGGAATCTGCTGGGCAGTGCGGCCGCGGCTATTCATTGGCCCAATCCTTTATCTTGGCTCGGACTGCACAAAATGAAAACCGACCGGGAGCTGGCCTGTGACGCATACGTATTGGATGTGCTTGGAGAAGAAGAAGCTGCGGCGTACGGATTAACGCTCGTTGAATTTCTCAAGCAGTTTTCTAAAGGACGGACCGACCGCGAAGTGCTTTATTTCTTCGGATCGCAGCACCGTCAGCAGATTACAAGGAGGGTCTCTATGATTCGCTCATTTAAAAAAGGCTCGTACCGGATATCAGCGGCAGCCGTGCTGCTCCTGATTCTGCTGAGCGTGGTGACACTAACGAATGCCTCCGGCGATTCAAAAACTGACAACACAGCTGTTAACGATGATTTAATCAATCTGTACAAGAATAGAAATTATAATCGTCTGGACAGAGCCGTGGAGGAAGCGGGTTTTGCCTTCCAGGCCCCGTCCGTGCTGCCCCCGGATTTTATTCTGGAGAGGGCTTACCTTGCAGTCACTCCGCCTCAAGCTGCTACTGCTACTGCGAAGTCGGAGGATAACGAGATTGAACAAGTTACTCTCTATTATGAACGGTACGACGGGGATACTCATACCGGGCAATTTTCGCTGGAAGCTTACAAGGATAGCAGCGTTGAGCAGATTTATACGGCTCTTGAACTTAGTGAATCCTCGCGTGGCGACGGCGGGACACCTTTTCCGGTTGACCGGAAACCCACTACCATTGGCGGAATAAACACAATCCATGTCAATGTGCATGTCAATCAGTATGTACAGAAATTATTCTATATTTGGGAGCGGGATGGGATTGTATATAAACTATATATAGGCAGCGGAACCCTATCACAGCAAGAAATCGCTTCACTCATGGCCTCCATCAAATATCCGGATGAACAAATGAAACGCAGCTTCGTGAATGAAAAGTTTTTTAATGTAGATGTCATCGATGTGAAGGATTTGCGGATGGCTGCCGATATTATGGGCTTTGTGCCTAAGTTCCCTATGGAAGAGTCCGGCTTTGCCATGAATAGGGCCATGCTCACCTCAAGCATTGAATTCAGTTATCCTCTAGACGGACTGGGAATGTCCCGAACAGTGTTTTGGACAGCATACTCCAATCCTGATGTCACCTTTTTGCAAATGCAGAATCAAGGCTTATATGAAACCTTCAAAGAGGAAGGACAAGTCTTTTTTTACCGGATTGACGGAGAAAAGTTTGCCGTTCCCCTTACCGTTGCTCATGTAAATGGACAAGAGGTGCTGGTTACGGAGCCTTACAAAATCGATGGAGAGCTCAGCAAGCCTACCGAGCCGGATTTCCTCAGTTATTTCTGGCAGGATGAAGGCATAATCTACAAAGTGGGATTCACTGGCGTACCGACGCTTGAGGATCAGCGGACCATTGTCTCTTCATTCATGGAAGTCCCTGCTGCAGACATTGATAAACTGGCCGCAGCAGCGGCGCAGGCTCATTAAGCTCAACCCCGAATCAGTACAACACTGCAGAAACGGCTGTGCCCATAGGCTACAGCCGTTTTTGCAGTTCCATCTGAGCCCAGAACATCCATTATCGCTTCAGTTTGCTTGCTTCAACACTTACTTAAAGTGTGTAAATAATATTATTTCATGTTATAATTATCGGGTAGTTCATTTCATAGCTGTAAATACTGCTATAAGATGCTTAAAGCATCATTACTGGAGGGATTAAAGTGAAGCAACTGCGGGACATTCCCATCTCCGTGCTGGATCTCGCTCCGATTAAAGAGGGCAGTACAGCAGCGGATTCATTTCATAACACACTGGATTTGGCCCGTCATGCCGAAGAGTGGGGCTATAAACGCTACTGGCTGGCGGAACATCATAATATGACTGGCATCGCCAGCTCCGCCACTTCGCTTGTCATCAGTCATGTGGCCGCTGGTACACGCAGTATCCGCGTAGGCTCCGGAGGCATTATGCTCTCCAACCATGCGCCGCTCATGATTGCGGAGCAATTCGGCACACTGGAGTCCCTGTATCCTGGACGCATAGATCTGGGGCTGGGAAGAGCTCCGGGCTCTGACCAGGCAGCCTCCAGAGCGCTGCGGCGCGGCCTGGGCAGCGACGGCAGCGAATTCCCCGAGCAGCTGAGCGAGCTCCGGGCTTACTTTGATCCAAACGGCGCAGGCTCGCGGCCGCTCGGAGTGCGCGCTGTTCCCGGCGAAGGCCTGAACATTCCGATCTGGCTGCTGGGTTCAAGCGGCTTCAGCGCCCAACTGGCGGGGCAGCTAGGCTTGCCGTTCGCTTTTGCCAGCCACTTTGCACCGGATTATCTGCTGCCTGCCCTGCAACTGTACCGCAGCAGCTTCAAGCCATCGGCTGCCCTGTCCAAGCCTCATGTCATGGTCGGGCTTGGAGCTACCGCCGCTGACACCCTAGTGGAAGCCCGAAGACTTGCCACCTCTCAGCAGCAGCAATTTCTGAACATTATCCGTGGACGCACCGGCATGCTCCAGCCTCCGGTAGACAGCATGGACGGACTCTGGTCCATGCAGGAAAAAGCCATTCTGCAGAACAAGCAGAATTACTCTATAGCGGGTGATCCCTCCGCTCTGCAAGAACGGCTTCTGCAGATTGTTGAAGAGACCGATGCCGATGAGTTCATCATCGCATCGCAAATTTTCGACCATTCGGCCCAGTTGCATTCCTATGAGCTCATAGCCCAGCTTTTTAAGGAGAACTAGATCCCGCCATCCGGCACATAACTAAGCAAGGCGATTATTAGGTTGGAAAGCATCGGCTTCCCTTCCTTGTAACCGCCTTGTTTTTTTGTATACTCATCCCAAATCGTTCTTTATAAAACGCTATCATTAACAATGATATGGATAAATAATGAGTAAATCGAAGTAATTAAACGATAACCGGTTATTACATCTTTAAATTGAGTGATTTCAGCCAATCAGTATGTTTTATTCCGTTTTTCTTTATTTACAATTTTGATTATACTGTAGATATTCGTTATAACGAACATACATATAGCTATAAAACTCTGACCACTTTTTTCAGGATACTATCGCCTTAATATGTAGTAGTTCTCCATAAAACCACTCTTTATGACAAAAGTTGAAGAAACATCAGGGTTAAAGTAAGGATTTGTCGAGAGTACGCAGAGAGCAGGATTACTTTCCGGTAGAAAGGAGCGTGGAAAGTGAAGAAGAGAGTTCAGGCCGGCTTTATAGGCGCCTACATTCTGATCATTCTGGTAGGGGTCATCTGGCATGCCGGGGGTGTAAGCGCAGAAGAGACGATTAAGCTCCGGGTCAATTCCCATACGACGAGCACCGAGATTATGAGCAATATGCAGCCGGGCGACGCAACGACCTCAGATTATACGGTGATCAATGAGGGTCATGAACGGTTTAATTATTTTGTTGATTTCAAATTCACCTCCGGAGACGAGGAATTGTACAATATACTGCAAATGACCCTGCAAAAAGAGGGAGTAATCCTCTATTCAGGAGTGATGAGCGAGGCAGAAGGCAGGGTAGCCATAGGTACACTTACCGGAGGCTCACAGGAAGTGCTCCAGATGGATGTGTCCTTTCCGCTGGAAGCCGGAAATGAATATCAGGGGAAGACAACAAGCGTCGACTTCATCTTCTCCGCTTCAGCCTCACCAGAACCAACAGCTGAACCTAGCGCAACACCGGTCGCTACCGCGACACCAGGTCCAACCAGCGAACCTAGTCCGACAGCAAGTGCTACCGTGACACCGGGTCCAACTACTGATCCTGGCGCGACACCGGCCGCCTCCGCTTCAACGGAGCCGTCGGGTAATCCAACAAGCACACCTAGCAGCGGGCCGACAGCATCCCCTGGCATTACTGCCACACCGGGAACATCGGCGGCTCCAACCGGGTCACCAGCCGTGACAGCTTCACCGGGAACCGCTGTAGTGACTGTAACGGATGAACCTGTGCCAATGGGCGGCGCCGACAATGGAACACCACAAGGATCGGCCACGCCGACACCTAAACCGTCTCCGGCACCAAGCGACGACGTCATTATAGATGATGATGAGATTCCGCTCTCCGGACCGGAAGACGGCGACAAATTGCCGGATACAGCAGAACCTTGGTATAACCTGATTCTGATCAGCTTGGCTGTTGCCATACTCAGTATTATCGTCCTTCGCAGACTGAATTCGAAAAAATAAGCTGAATTAGCCAAAGGTTGGAGGTGAGAGTATGAAGAAGCGTTCCGGGCTATCCATTGCCGTGAAGCTGATCTTCATACTCTCTTTGTGTGTGCTGATCTATTCTGTAGTGCAAATCTTAAAAGCACCCGCTGAAGCCCGCCATGCCCTAAACGATTGGGACAAAAAGAGGGAGGAAGCCGTCAGTCTCCAGGTGCCGGAAGAAGAAACTCCGCTGCCCGCAGGGATGGTCAACCTCTCTGGAGAGAAAAACATTTCCAGAACCGATTATACCGGGGGCGAAGTTATTGGAGAGATTTATTTTCCAAGGCTGGATAAACGGGTGGCGATTCTGGAAGGAACCGAGCGCCCCCAATTGAAAAAAGGCGCAGGGCATTATGAAGGGAGCGCAGCGATTGGCGCCATCGGCAACAGCGTGCTGGCCGGCCATCGCGATACAGTGTTTCGCGGCCTTGGCAATCTGGAAGTCCATGATCTGATCGAGCTGGAGACCGCCGAAGGAAAATTCATTTATGAAGTTACCGGCAGTCTCATTGTAGACGGCGATGAACGGGGGGCGATTAAGCAGAGTGATACACCGGTGCTTACCTTGATCACCTGCTATCCTTTCTCCTACGTCGGCTCTGCGCCTGACCGTTACCTGCTCTCGGCGTCATTGCTCCGGCAGGAGCCGCTGTCCCGCGAAGCGGAATAACATATGCACGCCACAACGCTAAGGATGAGACCTTCTATAGAAAGTGATAATATAGACATACGACCGGAAGAAAAAGAGGAGATGAACCATTTTGAAAGAAGAGCTGATCAAACGTTTTGTGTCTTATGCTGAGATGGATACCCAATCGGATGAAGACAGCGACACCTGTCCTTCCACTCCGGGGCAGATGGAGCTGGCCCGTAAGCTCGTTGACGAGTTTAGCGAACTAGGACTTGCGGAGGTTACGGTGGACGAGCATGGTTATGTCATGGCTACCCTTCCCGCCAACAGCGACAAGGAAGTTCCGACGATCGGCTTCCTGGCGCATTTGGATACCGCGACAGATTTCACTGGCGCCGGTGTGAAGCCGCAAATTGTCGAGAATTATGACGGGAACGACATTGTGCTGAACAAGGCGCTGAATGTGGTCCTCTCCACGGAGAGTTTCCCTGAGCTGCCCGGGTATAAGGGGCATACCCTGATTACGACAGACGGCACAACGCTGCTGGGAGCAGACAACAAGGCCGGAATCGCCGAGATTATGACCGCGATGGCGTATCTTCTGGAGCATCCGGAAATTAAGCATGGCAAGATTAGAGTCGCCTTCACCCCCGATGAGGAAATCGGACGCGGGCCGCATAAATTCGATGTCGCCGCCTTCGGCGCTTCCTATGCCTACACCGTTGATGGAGGGCCTCTGGGAGAACTGGAATATGAGAGCTTTAATGCTGCTGCCGCCAAAATCGGCTTCAAAGGCGTCAACGTGCATCCCGGCACCGCCAAAGGAAAAATGATCCATTCGGCCAAAATCGCCATGGCCTTCCACCTCCGGCTGCCATCCGGCGAGGCTCCGGAATTTACGGACGGCTATGAAGGGTTCTACCATTTGATCTCCATGCAGGGATCGGCGGAGCACAGCAAGCTGCATTACATTATCCGTGACTTTGACCGTACCCAGTTCGAGAACCGCAAAGCGAATATTTCTGCGATTGTAGATGAATTCAAATCCACTTATGGCGATGAGAACATTGTGCTGGAATTGAATGACCAATATTATAATATGCGTGAAAAAATCGAGCCGGTCCGCCATATCGTCGATATTGCCCACGAAGCGATGGAGAACCTCGGCATAACACCGGTCATTCGCCCGATCCGCGGCGGGACAGACGGTTCACAGCTCTCCTACATGGGACTTCCGACTCCGAATATTTTTACCGGGGGCGAAAATTTCCACGGCAAATTCGAGTACGCTTCTGTAGATGTTATGCTGAAATCCGTCCAGGTTATCGTTGAGATTGCCAAGCTGTTTGAGCAAAAGGCATAGCCGAAGGTTTCCCCTTGCGGCTGCACAACCCGCTGCAACAATTCGGCCTGCCCGGTCAAGAGCAATTGCTTTGACCAGGCAGGCCTCTTTGCGCAGGTAGTGAAGCTCCTGCGGCTTATCCGCTTTTATTACCTGCGCAAACTGTGCAAAAATAAAACCCTCTGACCGCCGCAATGCGGGTTTCAGAGGGTTTTTGCTTGGTGAGAGCATCCGGGCGGCAGCCGGACAGCAATCAGTATGGGACGCGGATTTCCTGGAAATCGTTCCTCCGCTGCCAGAATAGACCCCGGGCTTGCAACAGTGCGCCCCATAATCCGCAGGCGGCAGTTTTACCGCACCGGCGCTCCGCTGGTTCAGGTTTAGGCTTTGATCGGCATCCAGCCCGGCGTATGGATTAATGCGCCCCATAGCGGGTCCGGTATTACAAGCTCAGCCTGGGCGGAAGGATCAAGCTCCGTCTTAATGTCAGCAGCGCGCCCTTCGGCAACCTTCTGTACCCAGTCCGGATCAATCAGCAGCGGGCGGCCCAGAGCTACCAGGCTGATTCCGGTCTCCAGGCTTTTCAGCGCATCATCGGCCTTATACAGGGAGCCGACACCAATAACCGGAACATCATCTCCTGCACGGTCGACAATCTGCTCAATTCGTGGACGGCTATCGTCCGTGCCGCGGTGAGGCTTGGACCACAGATCCTGCTGCGAAACATGCAGATAGTCCAGCCCCTCCTCCTTCAGCGCATCAATCAGCGCAAAGGTCTCGGCCATCGTAATCCCCGGTGTTTCCGGCTCCTCGGGTGAGAAGCGGTAGCCGACCAGAAACGGCGACGAAGCATGCTCCTTCACCGCATGTTTGACCTCACGCAGCACGGCGAGCGGGAAGGTCAGCCGGTTCTCCAGGCTGCCGCCCCAGCGGTCTTCGCGTGTGTTGGAATGCGGGGAGAAAAATTGCTGCAGCAAATAGCCGTTCGCCCCATGAATCTCCACGCCGTCGAAGCCGGCCTCGATGGCCCGGCGTGTAGCCGCGCCGAAGTCGGCAATAATGCCGGTAATTTCTTCTTCGCTCAGCGCACGAGGAACAGGACCATGACCGCCGCGCGGCAGCTCAGCCGGAACATTGCTCGCGCTGACCGTCTGGCCATCCGGAAGCAGCTCAGGAGGACACTGGCGGCCACCGTGGAAAATCTGCAGAACTGCCTTCGCGCCTGCACCCTTGATCGCTTCAGCCAACTCGCGCAGGCTTGGAATCAGTTCATCACGGTCTGCACCGAATTCGCCGGCAAAACCTTTACCGCCCCGCGTCACATATACACAGGCCGTAATCACCAGTCCCGCACCTTTGGAGCGGCGGGCATAATATTGCAATTCGGGACCGGATACCGTACCGTCCTCGTTGGAAGAAAAGTTGGTCATCGGCGCCATAACGACACGATTTTTTAATGAAATCCCGTTTTCGAACCGGTAGGATTCCAGCAGTGGACTATAATCTGTAGACATCTTTGATTTCCCTCCATTATATACTTAGTGCTACTGGCTCCACGCTTGCAGCTTGGACCGGCAGTCTGTAATCTATTGCTAACTAACGTTATCTATCTCCCTCAGGTATATCCTTCCAGATGACATTATTCCCGTAGTTTTTGCCCCAATCGTACATCATACGCAGTACAGGCAGCAGGCTCTGCCCGTATTCCGTCAAAGAGTATTCTACTCTCGGCGGGACCTCAGCATACACCTTTCTCAGCACAAGCTGGTCTTCCTCCAGCTCACGAAGCTGATTGGTCAGCATTTTTTGCGTAATATGAGGAATAAGCTTCTTCAGCTCACTGAAACGTTTGGTTCCTTCAAGGCCCAAGTGCCATAAGATGATCAGCTTCCATTTACCGCCGATAACGGCAAGCGTAAGCTCCTTCTCACAGTTGATTTCCTTCAGATTGATACGGTCTTTAATATCCGTCGCCAAGGTATGCGGCCCCCTTTCGTTCTTTAACATCATACTACAAAACACCCGGGGTCCGCACATCTCCGGCAGGCGCATCTCGGGGTCATATTCCCTATGTACGCATACAGACCGCAGGCTCGGCCTGCGGTCTGTATGCTGCGTATGCGTTTTATTTGCTGGCCAGGCTTCCCTGCAGGCTGGCTGCGCTGAAGTCCGGCTGCGCTTCAACCGTGGTGTCACCCGCTGCTTTGGCTTTTTCCAGTGCTGCATTATAGCGGGTGTTCAGATCCTGAAGCTCCTTGTCCAAATCTCCGCCGTCAAAAATATATTTGTTGAAGACATCGACTTTCTTCGTTCCTTCCAGGCGTCCTTCGGTAGTTACCAGCGGAGTTGCCGGATAGATGGCATCAAATTTCGTTGGCAGGAAGTTCTCGATTCCCGGAATATCCGGAGCTTTCGCGGCAGCAGCAACGGAAGGAATAACCGAAACCCCGTATCCGCCTTCCTGATAGGCAATCTGTACCTCATCGCTGTACATCCACTCGATGAATTTCCAGGCCGCTTCCTTCTGCTCCGAATCCTTGCTCATCGCCAGGTAGCTGCCGGAGATAACCTGACTGGCACCATTTTGCTGGCCGTCTACTGTTGGAGGAAGCGCTGCGGCCCAGCGAATATCGGTCGGGAATTGAGTTTTGTAGACGCTAGGCTCGACAGAATGGTTGAAGTACATCCCGATTTTACCCTGGGCGAATTGCGCACGCAGCGGGTCAATATCCAGCGATTCCGAGCCCGGCATCATGCTTCCGTCCATCGTGATCTGCCGCAGTGCTTCAAGGGCCTCCTTATACATACTGAAGTCGAACTGGCCGGTCTGGAAGTTGAAGCCCTCTGTACCTGCCGTTTTGCTGAGGGTCGTGATCGGATAAGCGATACGTTCAAAGCCGCTTGCACTTTTGAAATTTCCGGCGAAGCCATAAGCACCGCTGGCTTTACCCGCCTCGGTAATCTTCTTGGCATCCTCCACCATTTCCGCCAGCGTGGTCGGCGGCTCGGTAATGCCGGCCTTCTCGAACAGATCGACGTTATAGATCAGGCGCCAGAACTGGCCGATATTCGGCAGGGTGTAGATTTTGCCGTCCACGGTATTCTTCTCATTAATGAGTACCTTCTCGAACCGGCTTTTCATTTCCGGTGTAATATAACTGTCGAAGGACTCCAGGTAGCCTTTTTTCACCCAGGTTGGCACGTTCCCCGTATCCACACGCAGAATATCCGGTGCTTGTTTACTGGAGAAAGCAATATCCACCGACTGGGCGTAATTCTCGGCCATCACTTTCATCTCAATATCGACATTGGGATTGAGTCCCTCATACTCACTGATCTTCTGCTCTATAAAGTCAGAATCATGACGGTCGATGGTCCAGTAGACCAGCTTTGTTTTCTCAGGGGCTGTATTGTTGCCCTCCGCCTCCGTATTTGTATTGGACGAGGAGCACGCGGCCAGCGAACCGGCCAGCAGGAGCGAAACTCCAGTCAGCATCCACTTATTTCTTTTCATCTAAATTGCCTCCCTTTTCTTTTTGTAATCGCATTCATTTCATATAAAAATTATAGAATGTCCGCCCGATTCTAAGTGAAGGAGAAAACAACTATTCATGGGAGACGAAATCACTGTTTCCGCGCTGCGTGACCGAAGCGTATTTGGAGCGGAAGTCCGTAGGCGTCATGCCGGTATATTTTTTGAAGAGTTCAGTAAAATAGGGGCGGTCCTCATAGCCCAGCGAAACGGCGATATCCTGAACCTGCATGCCTTCCAGCACCAGTTCCTTGGCCTTCTCCATTCTGCGGCTGATAATGTATTGGGCGAGCGTCATCCCCATCTCCTTTTTGAACAGATTGGAGAAATAGCTCGGGCTGAGATGAACCTCTCTGGCACAATCTGCTACGGAAAGGTTGCGGTGCAGATTTCCATTGATATGGGCGATAGCCCGCTCCACCAGCACACGCGCATCGCTGGACTGGCGGATTTGCACGTACGCACAGCCCTGGCGGCAAAATTCCCGGATCTGCCTGCGCAGCTCCTCAAAGGAGGCGGCTCCATTCATATCGGCCAGCTTCTTCTCCAGCGTCTTGACCTCCGAGTCCGAAGCCTTGTCGGAAAAGACACGGTGGATCGAATGGGCCAGTTCAAGACACATCGTCTTGACGATTGCCGGGCCCGGCAGGGCGGGAGCGCTCAGCCATTCATTCCAGATATCGCCTAGTTGCTCCTCCGCTTTGGCCAGATTGGCCGAACGCAGACAGTAGAGCAGCTCCTTCTCTTTGTCGTAAGAGTACCTGGGCAGCGCGGCATCCCCCTCCAGCGATTCCACATAACGGTATACGCTGTTCCCGCCGGTCAGAAACGTATTCGCCAGCGCAGACAACGCCTGGGCGTAGGACACAGACAGCTGTCCGGCCTCCTCGACCTCCCCGCCAAGTCCGATCGACACCGTCTGGTACGTATGACGGCACACGTTCTCCCGGCATTTCTCCGCGAGCTGCTCCGCATCCAGCTCCGCCGGGGGATTCATAACGATGACGAATTGATTGACATGCTCGCGGAAGACAAGACCTTGCGTGTAGGCAGCAACCGTCTCTTCCAGAATATTCTGCACCGCAAAACGGATCAGCTCGACCTCAGATACTGGCAGGGCGGCCGTGCGCTCTGCAAAAAAGTCTATTTCCGCCACCAGCACACAAAAGTCGCGGCTGTTCATTGTAATGGCATAGAAATCCCACTGCTGGCTAAGGTGCTGCTGCCTGCTGCCATAGCGGATGAGCAGACGCATATACTCCTGGCGCAAATAAGGCATGCTCTCCCGCAGCTTCTGCTCCATCCCCCGCATCTGTTCAGCCTGGGAGCGTTCCCGCTCCAGCACCTCTTTGGCCTTCAGGACCGATTCAAGCACCTGAGGCTTGGTAAAAGGCTTGACGATCAGGTCAAAGGCCCCGAGCTTCACCGCTTCCTGGGCATATGTGAAATCGGAGTAGCCCGTCAGGAAAATCAGCTTGATGTCCGGCTGCTCCGCCTGAATGATCCGCATCATCTCCAGTCCGTCGGTAAACGGCATGCGGATGTCGGTCAACACAATATCAGGCCGGTGCTTGCGGATCTGCATTAGCCCTTCTTCTCCGTCGGCCGCTGTTGCTGCAACTACAATGCCGTGCTCCTCCCAGGGGATTCGCTGTGACAAGCCCCGGACAACGGCCGGGATATCGTCAACAATGCATATTTTAATAGGTTCAGCGTGGTTCAGGATAAACTCCACCTTCCATTGGAAATGAGAGAACCGCTTCGGTTTCGATAAGTGGACGGCTGCAGAAGGATAATCCGGCCTCCTTGCCGTAATACAGCTGCAACCGGCTGCAAATATTGGACAGGGCGTACCCGCCGCTGCCGACAGGCTCCTTCAGCCGGGCATTCAGCTTCTCCGCATCCATGCCCGCCCCGTTGTCGGTTACCCGGATTACAAGATTGTGCGCCTCCACTGCCACGGAGATCCGAATCCTCCCCCCGTTCCGCAGCTCCTTCAGCCCATGCAGAATGGAATTCTCCACGAGAGGCTGAATGATAATCTTCAGCACGGGAAGCTCCAGCAGCTCCGGCCCGGCGGTTATCGTATACTCGAACAGTCCCTCGTAGCATTGCTGCTGGAGGTTCAGGTACTGGCGGACATGCTCCAGCTCCCTGCCCAAAGTCGTAATCTCCTGCCCGTTGTTCAGGCCCAGCCGGAACAGGGCGGACAGAGAAATCACCATCTGCTTCACATCCTCATATTCATCCATTTCGCATTTCCAGAAGATTGTATTCAGTGTGTTATATAAAAAATGGGGCTCAATCTGCGCCTGAAGCGCTTTGATCTCCGCTTTCCGCTTTTCTTTTTCCGTATCCTTAACTTCAAGAATCAGCTCGCCGATCCGGTCCAGCATCTGGTTGAATTTACGGCCTGCTTCCCCGATCTCATCCTGAAACGGACTCTGGAAACGGGCGCCCAAATCCTCCTGCTCTACCCGTGACATCGTCTTCTGCAGCTTCAGCAGCGGCCCAAGCAGCAGTGCGGACAAATATCTCGCCAGCAGCAGCGCGATCACAATACAGACAGCCATGATCATCAGCACCAGCCACTGGATGCTGCGCACAGGCTGGAGCAGCTCCTTCTTCGACTGGTAGCTGACCAGCAGCCAGTCGTCTGCATACCGTGATTCGGCATAGCTGACCAGCATCGGCCCGTCACCGGCGGAATACTCGAAATTGCCGCTTTTTGCTTCAAGCAGCTTGTCCATAAATGCCGCCGAGCGTGACCAGTCCGGCCGCTCCTTGTCTCCGAAGACACTTGCCCCCGTCTTATTGATCAGCAGAAACTTTGCGCTGCCGAGGCTGGCACCTCCGCTGACCGTATCTTCCAGGATGTCCTCCTTTACATTAACGGTCAAAAAGACATCCGGCACATAATTCTCCGTAAGCGGCTGCAGCAGCAGGGAAATGACCTGATGCTTTCCGGCGAACAGCTCGTCCTGGTGGCTCTCCACCCAGTTCGATTCCGGATTGTCCTTGATCCGCTTATACAGCAAAGACTCCATAAATGGAGTCGCTGTTCTGCGCAGATTGCCGGCGGAATAGAAATCCCCGTCCGGCGTACTGATCAGTATAGATTCAATGGAGTTCTCCGTCAGCTCCGCCTGTGTAAAGGGGCCTTGCAGCAACGAGAAATTGGCGAAAAAACGGTCTGTGTTATGCGCTTGTATGTCCCTTATGGTCTGCTTGTACGCTTCACTCAGCATCATGGTGGAGGAAGCCACAATAATCTGCTTCAGCTTCTGGTCCAGCACGTTGACCGACTGGTTCAGCACATTGCGGTTCAGGTCGATGGAGTTGCGCTCCATAGCCCGCGAAGCAATCGAGTAGGCCCACAGGCCGGTAATGGAGATGCAAAAGACCGTCAGTGCGGTAAACGACAGCCATATTCTTTTCTTCAGCGAGGTCCGGTAAAGCCAGGCCTTCAGCATGGTTCCACATCCTTTGTTGACCGGCCGCCCGGAGAATCGCTGCGTTAGCCTCAGCCCTTTACTGAGCCAGCCGTCATCTGCATGAATGATTTGTTGGCAAAAATATAGACAATAATCATCGGCAGCATGGACAAGCATGCGCCGGCAAGCATTAATTGGGGCTGCGCCGCATCCCCGATACCGTATTTCAGCCCGGCCAAACCTACGGTCAGTGTCTGCAAGGCAGGCTGCGTCATGGTAAATACCAGCGGCAGAATATATTCATTCCATGCGCCGCGGAAGGTCCAGAGCGCAGTCACCCCCAGCGCGGGCGTCAGGAGCGGCAAGATAACACGAAAGTATACGCTATAGAAGTTGCAGCCGTCAATAAACGCCGCCTCGTCGAGTTCCTTCGGGATCGCCCGCACAAAACCGATCAACATAAAGAATGCGGTCGCATGGGCACTGATCAGAATGATGATGACGCCCCAGAGCGATTTTTGCAGATGAAGCGATACCATAAGATCAAACTGGGGACGCAGCACGACAGCACCGATAGAGATAAACAGGGTACAGGACTGAATGATCACATACAGCCGTTTCCCGTAGAAATCAACCCTTGCTACTGCATATGCAGCCATCGTTCCTATCAATAGAGTTCCTATAGTAGTAAATGTGCTGATAAATACGCTGTTCCAGGTGAAGCGTGCGAAATTCGCTGAAGTCCAGGCCTGCGAATAGTTATCGAATTTCCATTCCTTCGGCAGCAGGGTTGTTCCTGTAGTCAGCTCCAGATTGGACTTAAGCGACCCGAAAAAGGCCAGAACAATCGGGAACACCGCAAAAGCCGCCACCAGAAGCAGAAAAATCCACAGCAGTACCTTGGACAGCAGCGCTTTGGTCTTAACCGAACGCTCAGCTTGTGCCGAAGTCATTTTCGTTTCCGCATGCAATGTGCTCACTGTACATTCTCCTCTCTTTTAATAGATATCATTCAGCTTTTTGGATACATAAAAGTAAACCAGAGTGATCAGACCGACGATAACCGCAGTGGTGAACCCGACCGCACTTCCGTAACCAAACTGCTGGATGCTCGATCCTCCGCTCGATACAGGGAAAAACAGTTTATAGAGATACAGATACATGACTTCCGTCTTGCCGTACGGCCCGCCCTCGGTCAGCACCATAATGCTCTCGTAGCCTTTCAGAGAGACGGTAATGGCCAGCATGATGATCATTTGCAGCACAGGTCCCAGCATCGGAACGGTAATGCTCCACATCTTCCGCAGCGGCCCCGCGCCGTCCAGGGAAGCGGCTTCATAAAGATCCTCCGGAATATTCTGCAGCCCGGCAATAAAGAGCAGCATATAGTTGCCGACCGCACCCCAGATTGCGATAATAATCGCCGTGATTAAGGCGTGCTTGGCGCCCAGCCAGTCTATGGGAGCGGATACAATTCCGGCACCCATGAGCAGCTGATTCACCATTCCGTTGTAGGAGTTGAAAATAACGTAGAACACAATCGCCATCACCGAAGCACTGATCACGGTAGGCATGAAATAAATCGCCCGCAGCAGCTGGCGCCCCTTCAAGGCGCGGTTGAGAATTACAGCCAGTACAAACGACAGCGGGATGGTAATCACAAGCTTGCCGCCTGCATAGATGAAGGTGTTGACCACGGACTGCCAGAAATCCTTATCGCGGAACAGCCGCTCGAAATTATCCAGGCCGATGAAAAGCGGTGTGCCGAAGCCCTGATAATCATAGAACATGTACTTTAAAGCCCAAAAGATAGGGTACACCCCAAAAATCAGCGTCAGAATCAAGCTGGGCGCTACAAAGGTCCAGGCGTTTATTTGACGTTTCGTTTCATTCATTGATTGTTCCTCCTGTCATTGGACTTGCGCTTCTGTCCTAATCATACGTCCCTCTGTGCATACACAGTTAGGGAGAAACCGACTGCGCTAAGGGGGAGAATTTCACTTTTTCATTTAAAATAAGCTCCGAGGTCAAGACCTCACTTTGCCGGGCAGTTTTCAGTCGCTTTGTCCCCTCTGCTTCCTGTTTTTATCCATCCCTGATTCAATCGCGGGACAGCTATAATTAAAGAAGAAACTATAAGTTGAACTAAAAAACTACTTGGAGGCAAAAGCAGCGGAGGGGAATTTTGGAACTGCAGGAGCGATAGCGACCGCCTTTGTCTACGGATTTCAACCGCAATAGCGGTATTCTTCAAGAAATCTGTAGACAACAGCGGCCGGAAGTCCAAACATTTACCGCAGTTGCGTTCTATGCCGGATCGGTAAATCTAAAGTTCAACTTATACAAATAACAGAACAGGATTACAACTTCACAGGGAGGTTTGATTCTACCAATGAATTCAGCATATAACGGCGCAGCCGAAGCCCGCCCCTTCGGCTGCTATGACCGGGAACAACTGGGGGAAATCCGCAGCAGAATTGAACAGATTCCTGCGATTGCGCAGGAATACGCAAGACAACAGCAGCTGTCCGGACAATTTGCCGCCCGCGAGGCGGCCGTTCCGCTTAGCGGCCTCGGTGTATTCCGGGTAGAACCCTTCGTCTTCAAAGTTCCCGCCGGGACCGCCTTCCTGAAGCTGGCTGTTCATGTCCGGGGACAGGGCGTTGCCCGTATCTGCGGCGTGCGCCTGACACATTCCCAGCTTGGGCTGCCGGTGGCACTGATAAACGGCAGCTTCGGGGAGGCGCTGAACGGCTGGACCCAAATGCCGGGAAGCGGCAGTACCATTGTGCTGGAGCAACTGTCCGGCAGCGGAAGCGGCCTGCAGCCTTCCGGCGTGACTCCGGCTGGAGGCGCGCAGGAGGACCATGTGCGGAGCGTACGAATCAGCAATACAGCGAAGGCAGAATGGACGGTTCTACGTTATGAGGAGCTCCTGCCTGTATGCGCAGGGGATTATTACGGTATCCAGACAGAGCTCAGCCTGGAAGCCCCTCTTGTGAACGGCGGGATATGCACCGGGGTTACTTTTCTGGATACCGCAGGACAACCGCTTGGACTGGAGCTGCTGTCCCCGCTTTTCAACCGGCTCACGCTGACCAACTGGGCGTATCTGCTGGAGGCTGCCGGTGCGGATGCCAACCTGTATATGGTCTCGGGCGAAGAGCAGTATGCCGGGCTGGCCAAGCGCAAGCTGCAATACATGCTCACCGATATGCGGCTCGGCATGGATATTTTCCGCCGGGACGGCTGGCATGACGACGACACCTACGGCGCTGTGCATATCGGCCGGGGACTAGCCGCTGCCTCGGTCATCTATGACCAGATTGCAGGTAGCGGAGTGCTCGCTGCCGGGGAAACCGCGGCACTGCTCGCCGATTTCCGCTATATCGCGGCGATGATGATGGATACCGTCTACTACCGGTTCGACCTTACAACCTTCCCGGACGAGAAGGGCGGCAAGCGCAGCAACTGGAATGCCGACCGGGCGACCGGGCTCGGGGTCTATGCGCTCCTCTTCCCGCAGGAGGCAGAAAGCGGAGCATACCTGGAGCATGCCCGCTCCGTGATCGACTGGCAGCTCACGGAAGTGGTTGATACGGAGGGCGCATGGCCGGAAAATGTGCGCTATCACGGCGCCGTACTGCACCGTTATTTCCTTTTCTTTGCCCTGCTGAAGCGCCTGAGGGGAGTTGATTATTTCCGGCATCCCAAGGTAAAGGCGATGTACCGCTTCCTGATAGGCATCGTGACAGCGGAGGACATTATTCAAGGCGGGCCTTCCGGTGCGCCCGTTCTGCTTACTCCGGCTGTCGGCGATGCCAATGTGCAGGAACAATGGTTCCGCCTGCTCGGCTACGCGGCCCGATTCTATGCAGAGGAAGATCCGCAGCTGGCAGCGGAAATGATCTGGACCTGGAAGCACGGCGGCGCGCCCGTCCAGGATACCGGAGCCTTCCCGCTGCCGCTGGTCGCGCTGCTGTATCCGCAGCCGGATCTTCCAGAGCAGAAACCTGCTCTCCGCTCCGTACATTATCCAGGCATCGGCTATGTCATCTTCCGCGGCGGAGAGCAGAACCTGCAGCATTATGCCATTTACGAGGCTTCACCGCTGACCTATCACGCCCATCATGATGAAGGCCATTTCTCCATCTGGGCAGATGGGGTTCCCCTGACGCTGGATGCCGGAACCGGCGGCTATTACAACGGGGACCGGCACTGGTATGTGTCCGGAGCCGCACATAACGTCGTCCAGTTCACCGGTGAAACAGGAGACCTTCTGGACGGTCCGCTGCAAAGCGTCTACCGGGAGGTCTGCTTCTCAGAGGAGCTGGATTATGCAAAAAGCCTCATTCCCGATGCGCGGGCCGGAGAATATGAGCGGCATTTCTTGTTCATCAAAGCGGGTTTTGACGCTTATCTGGTCTGGGACCGGATTGAGGGTGGGACAGACAGTGTCTGGAATCTGCATACGCTGAGTACGGAGGCCGAAGTCACGGAGCAGGCCATTGACGCTGTAGGCTTAGGCGGCATGCGGCTGAGCGCGCATATCGCCGAGCCTGCCCTTCCGGTCATTACGACCGGAGAGGGTGCCGTAGGCGGAGCGTACCCGCTGGCCGCGCAGCAGCATTTCCGTGTGCACGGCAACGCTGGCGAGGACTACGTGGTGCTGCTGCATCCCCGGGCAGCAGCGGCTCCCGCACTTCGGCTGGAGCCGTTGGAGTGCGAAGAAGCCGGAGAAGGCGTCCGCTTGTATAAGATCGCCCGCGCAGACGGCGCTTGGTGTGTCGCCGCCATCAACGGCTCCACAATGACCCGCCGCATCCGCGTTCCCGGCGGCGTCCCGCTCAGGCTGCTCGGCACAGCAGAAACGGCGTTGTCTGGAGGGGCAGAGGCTGGGTACACAGCGGCCCAAGCTGCGGAAGCCCGGAATTCGCAGGCTGGGCTGACAGTTCTCGAGGGCTCGGAAGCGGACATTCTATGCCTTGAGCCTGGAACAATTCAGGTTGCCGTTCTAAAAGGATTTGAACGGGTCTGACCCCTATCTATTCATCTTCACGTTCAGACCGCGAGACCCATCAGCTGCATGAAATACAACAGATTGAGTTTTGCCGCAGTCTAATACCTATTCTGTTGCATGAAATACAATCATCCTAAGCAACCGGCGTTGCCGCCTCAATTACTGCCCTTGTCAGGCAGCAATTGTATTGCAAATTCAACTAACCTAAGGAGGAAATAGACATGAGCAATCTTGGAGTATGGGAACCGGCGGAGCCGGGCGTCAAACGCTGCATCCTGAATGCAGCAGCCAGTCTGATGATGATGGAGGTTCATTTCGAGGAGGGAGCCGAGGGCTATGAGCACAGCCATCCGCATGAGCAGATGAGTTACTGTCTGCGTGGAAGCTTTGTGTTCCGCATTGATGGCAAGGAGTACTGCATAGGTGCAGGCCAGAGTATTGCCATACCGGGAAATGCCAAACATGGCGTGACCGCGCTGGAGGCAGATTCAGCGCTGCTCGATGTCTTTACTCCTATCCGTGAGGATCTGCTTAAGCGCTAGGCTGCAACCATTGGATCAGCGGCAAATTACACCTAAACAAACCACGCCTGTCCGGCTAACCGGACAGGCGTGGTTTGTTTTATTCCAAGTTGGCATGCTTGCCGAACATCTGTGTAGTGGTCTGGCCGGTCTGCTCCATCATCCGCAAAATCACAGCATCATAGAAGACGAGCAGGGTCTGTTCAAACAAGGAGGCCATAGGCTGGATGGTGGCGCGCTCTCCGCCGTTCTGTTCCTTCGGAGAGCCCGGCAGCTTCACCGTATAATCGGCCAGTCTGCCGATCGTCGACTCCGGCGCAATGGTCACAGCGGCAACCGCTGCGCCAACCGCCTTGGCTTTCTCCGCCATCGCGAGCAGACTCTTCGTTTCACCCGATCCCGAACCAAGCACAAGAACATCGCCCGCTTCGATTTCCGGCGTTACAGTCTCGCCGACTACATAGGCCTCTTTGCCGGCATGCATCAGCCGCATAGCAAAGGCCCGGCCCATCAGCCCCGACCGGCCTGCCCCGGCGACGAACACCTTGCCGGAGCGCAGCAGCAGCGCTGCAAATTCCTCAGCTTCTGCTGCATCAAGCTGCGCTGCCGAGCGCTGCAGCTCCTTCACTATTTCCTGTGCGTAGCTAACGGTATCCATACGAGCCTTAAGCCTGGCTCACAAGGCGTTTCATTTCTGCCGCCGCTGCCTTCTGGTCACTTTCACCGGTGATGCCGCCGCCAACGATAACGAGGTCAGGTCCGGCTGCAATGACTTCCGGCAGTGTGCTCAGCTTAATCCCCCCGGCAATCGCAGTTTTGGCCCGCTTCACTACGCTCTTGATCGCATGGAGATCGGCGAAGGAATTTTTGCCTTCGGCCTGATGATCATAACCGGAGTGTACACACACATAATCCACACCCAGTGCGTCCACTTCAGCGGCTCTTGCCTTGATATCCTTGACGTTGATCAGGTCAACCAGAATCTCTTTATTCGTCTTCTTGGCTTCCTCAACAGCGCCTCTAATCGTCGAATCATCGGAAACACCCAGCACAGTAACGATATCCGCACCCGCCTCCACGGCCTTCATCACTTCATAACCGCCTGCATCCATAATTTTCAGATCAGCCAGTACGGTCAGCGCCGGGAAAGCTTCTTTAATGGCCTTCACCGCGTGCAATCCTTCATTAATAACAATCGGTGTGCCGATTTCCACAACATCAATAAATTCGGCCACCTCCGAGACGATTTCCTTGGCTCCGGCGATATCCACAAGATCTAGTGCTAATTGCAGCTTCATATGATAAATCTCCTCTTTATATAGATTGAACTTATAATTCTTCTATTTTGGGATTGGCCGTGACTCCAGAGAATGTTTGGACTTCCGGCCGCTGTTAGGTTTGGATTTCCTGAATTTAACCGCGAATCGCGGTAGAAATCCAAACCTAAAGGCAAACGCTATCGCTCCTACAGTTCCAAAATTCTCTTCCGCCACTTTTCCCTAAATGTATATTCTCAAGTTCAATCTATATAGTGTATTTTTGTAAGTGTTGCACTAAGTGTAAGTTCATGCAGTCCAAAAGGGAAGTAGGCACTTTATTGTGATGTAGTTACCTGGAGGATACTATTGTGCTGCGCAGAGGCTTAAATGATGCCAATCTTGAAATAAATTCATCCAATTTTTCATTATTTTCGTAAAAATACTGCATTTTCATAAAAGCTGTGCTAACATACATTTTGTTTGGGACTAAAGCATTTACATTAGTACGGGCAATAATAATAAGAAGGTGTATTATGGAGCAAGCAAAACATCAAGAGTTCAACCTGATTAAGCTGACCTGGCCGATTTTCCTGGAGCTGTTCCTGTTCATGCTTATGGGCAGCGTCGATACGTTTATGATCAGTTCGGTATCGGACGATGCCGTATCCGGCGTGGGTGCAGCGAATCAGATTATAGCTATAGCTATTCTAGTGCTCAGTGTAATCGGAAACGGCGCAGCCATCGTCGTCTCCCAATATCTCGGTTCGAAGAAACCGCAGGAAGCGGCTAATGTAACCGGAAATGCAATAACGCTCAATCTGGCCGTAGGCCTCATTCTAAGCGCGGTTTTGCTGCTGTTCGGCGGAAGCCTGCTGACTGCGCTGAATGTGCAGGGCGATATCCTCGTCTATGCCAGAATGTATATGAACATTGTCGGAGGCGGTATTTTTCTGCAGGCGCTGCTTAACGCCCTGGCGACCACGATCCGCACGCACGGCTTCACGAAGCAGACGATGATGGTCTCCCTGCTCATGAATATCATTCATGTGGTTGGCAACTACATTCTGATCTTCGGACATTTCGGCTTGCCTGCAATGGGAGTACAGGGTGCGGCCATTTCCACAGTGCTGAGCCGGCTGATCACGCTGGTACTGTTCTTCCTGCTGCTGTACCGGATCGTGGAGGTAAGGGTCAAATGGACCTACTACATTCACCTCTCCAAAAAGTACGTGCTGCAGATTCTCAAAATCGGCATTCCGTCTGCGTTTGAATCCATTACCTATCAATCCTGCCAGCTGGTATTTACGCTGTATATTACGTATTTGGGCGCTGAAGCGATGGCCACGCGCCAATACGCGCTGAATATCTCGAGTTATATCTTCTTGTTCAGCGTCGCAGTATCCATGGGCACCTCGATCATTGTTGGACATTTGGTCGGTGCAAAACGTTCCGAGGAAGCCTATTCGCGGGTATTCTCCAGTGTGAAGTGGGCTCTGCTTGTCACCGTAATTATGGATGTCATTGTTATCGCCTTCCGTGTGCCGCTGTTCGGACTGTTCACCGACAATGAGAGCATTGTCCGGATGGGCGCCCAGGTCATACTGCTCAGCTTCTTCCTGGAGACGGGACGCACCTGCAACCTGGTGATCATCAACTCTCTGCGGGCCTCGGGCGACGCCAAGTTCCCTGTTTATATGGGGCTGATCTCCATGGTCTGCATGAGTCTGCCGCTTGGCTATTTTCTGGTGTTCACGCTTGATCTCGGCCTGGCCGGGGTATGGCTGGCCACCGCTTTTGACGAATGGGTAAGAGCCGTGATTATGTATTTCCGCTGGAAGAGCAGAGCCTGGGAGAAACACGGGCTGATCCAGCATGATGCAGAAACACCGGTTAGCCCCTCCCCTGCTGCGGCACATTAAGTATTCCGCAAGATGAAACAGCTTATATCTTGAAGAAGGCGGTTCGCCAAGGTCTTTTCGACCTGACGAACCGCCTTTTTTCATTTATAATGATTCCATAAAAATACATAACAGGAGACGAGGCCGCATATGACCACACATTCACCGAAAGAAAGTGAAATTGAACATTTCAATGCCCTGGCCGCCGGATGGAACAACAGCGAGGAAGCCGTTGCACTGGCCCAGAAGGTTGTAGAAGCTCTGGGCATAAAAGCAGGGCAGAGCCTGCTGGACGTAGCTTCCGGCACCGGTGTCATACCCGCTGCGCTGCACAAGCTCGGCATCCGCCCAGGCCGCTATTTGGCCCTCGACATCTCAAGTGCGATGCTGGAAGCGCTGCGGGAAGGCTATCCTGAAGCAGAGACGCAGTGTGTTGACTTCGAAGATCCCTTCACTTGCGAATCCGGCTTTGATTATGTGCTGATCTATAACAGCATTCCCCATTTCATAAATCTGGAAATGCTGTTCGTCAACGCGGAGCGGAGTCTGAATCCCGGCGGCACATTTATGATTGCCCATTCCAGGACCAGGCAGGGACTTAAAGAGCATCACGCGCGGATTGGCTACAGCAGCACGCGTGAACCGATTCCTCCGGATCAGGAACTGATAGAGCTGGCTGTCCAGCATGGTTTTGACGGGATTACGATTGAGGATGAAGAATTATACTGCTTCTCCTGCTCACGCGTCAGCCTTTAACAGAACCGGCGGCAATGCCCTCGACAATCCGTTCACTCATAATCAGGAACACCAGCAGAATCGGCAGAATGCTGATCATCAGCGTGGCACCGATCGCCCCCCAGTCTGTAGTATACTGGCCGATAAAATTCTGGACCCCGACAGTTAGCGTCTTGTATTTGTCGGAGCTGATGAATGTGTTGACGAAGATAAACTCGTTCCAGTTGTAGATCATATTGATAATGGCTGTTGTCGCCAGCACGGACGAAGTCATCGGCAGCACAATCTTGAAGAACATTCTGTTCACCGAGCAGCCGTCAATAATTGCCGCCTCCTCCACTTCCTTCGGCAGCGCATAGTAGAAGCCAAGCAGAATCATAATCGTTGTGGGCAGGTTGAACGCCACATACGACAGAATGATCGACAGCGGATTATCCGTTAAATGCAGCTTCAGAAACATACTGAACAGCGGAATCAATGTGGAATGGACAGGGATCATCAGCCCGACCATGAACAGGCCCAGCACCAGTGATCTGCCCTTCCAGATCATGCGGGTCACGGCAAAGGTGACGAAGCTGGCCAGCAGCACCGTAAGCACCAGGGCAACCGCCGTAATCCAGACGCTGTTCAGAAAATACTGTCCTATATTTCCGTTGACCCATACATTTTCATAGTTGCTCCAGTGCGGATGCGCCGGAATGGCGAATGGAGCCATGTTGAATACTTCCTGATTGTTCTTCAGCGAGAAGATGAGCAGCCAGACTAGCGGCAGCACCTGGATCACAGCTACGGCGATAAGGGCGAGGTACATAACGCCATAACCGGTTCTGTGCAAGAGCGGTACCCCGCTGCGCTGCCGAATCGGCGGGTAGCCCGCAGCGGCTTGAGTTCTCATGATAGGCTCCTCCTTTCAAGGCGGGCAATATTTAATCACGAATACTGGATCGTATCTTTCGAAGCAGTCGCCTTACGGATCAGATAAGTGGCCACCAGACAGATGAGCAGCAGGAAAAACCCGACCGCGCTGCCATATCCGAAGTCAAAGCTGCGGAAGGCCTTGTGATACATATAAGATGCCATAACTTCACTTGCCCCGTTCGGCCCCCCGTCAGTCATGACATAAATGAGATCAAAATATTTCAGCGACCCCACCACCGACAGCACCACGGTCACCTTAATCACCTCACTGATAAGCGGTAGCTTGATCCGGGTGGCGATCTGCCAAGGATTGGCCCCGTCTATCCGCGCGGCTTCCATCAGCGATTCGGGAATGTTCTTTAAGGCAGCATAATAAATCAGAATATAAAAACCGGCATATTGCCAAATAATCGGGATAAACAAAGCAATCAGCACAATGAAGGGCTCAGCCAGCCAGGACGGCGGATTGTCGACCCCGAGAGAAGTCAGCAGGCTGTTCAGCACACCATTGGTGGGATGATAGATCTTCATCCACAACTGCGCGATGGCTACGGAAGACAGCAGCATGGGGATCAGGTAAATTTTGCGCAGCAGGTTTGCGCCCTTGATTTTGCCGGATAAGACCAGAGCAATCCCTAGATAACCGATGAGGCTGATGCCCGAGAATAAAGCGAGCAGCAGGGAATGCAGTGCGCTTTGCCAGAAGGCGTTGTCCCGCACCAGCTCCTTATAATTGTCCAGTCCGATGAATACCATCTTGCCGATGCCGTCCCACTGGTTCAGTCCATAATAACCGGTCAGGACAATCGGAATATAAATAATGCCCATGATGAGCAGCAGGGAAGGCAGCACATACAGTGCGATCACCAGCTTGTTGGACATCACTTTCGCCATGGCACAATCCCTCCTTTTCTCACTGAAATACTCGTATTAAAAGGGGCGGAAGTCCCCGCAGCCAACCTGAGGCTTCCGCTCCACACTCTATTGTTAATTGCCTTTCTCTACAGCTTCTTTATGTTTGGTGGCGAATTGTTCGGGGGTTACTGCCTTGCCGAACAGCGCCTGAATCATATCCAGGTGGACTTGTGCAGCGCCCGGTTTCATTTGCACATCGGCAAACAGCGTGATGCTGCTGGCATTGTTCAGCTCATTCAGCAGGTCAACATACAGCTGAGGCAAATTGCTGTTTGCTGTATCAACCTTGGTAGCCGGGATTACACCGGCAGTGGTTACGGATTCCTCGCCCCACTTGGAGACAAAGTACTCCACAAACGCTTTGGCCTCTTCCTTCACCTTGGAGGACTCGGCTACGAACAGGCCGACACCGGGACCGCCCACCCAACTGTTGATGTTGCCCTTGCCGCCATCAACGGTCGGGAATTTGAAGAAGCCTACCTTGTCCTTGAATTCCTGCGGAATATCAGGGTTTGTCGTAAAGTTCGGAAGCTCCCAGGTGCCCATCAGGTACATAGCCGCTTTTTCATTCATGAATTCGGACTTGCCTTCATCGTTGGACAAGCCGTTGAAGCCCTTGTTAAAGGCATTCATGTCAACTAGAGTCTGCACTTCGGCCGCCGCCTGAATGAGGCCCGGATCATCGAAGGAGCCTGTACCGTTCGTAGCTTTCTTCAGCGTGTCACTGCCGGCAATCCGGTCGGCCAGATACATATACCACAGTGAACCGGTCCAGCGGTCTTTGTTGCCGAGGGCAATCGGTGCCACTCCATTATCGGATAGCGTTTTCACAACTTGCTTGAATTCCTCATAGGTGGCCGGTACTTGCAGGTTATGTTTGGCGAAGATGTCTTTGTTGTAGTAAATCGGTGAAATGTTCAGCTCAATCGGCAGCGCGTAGGTTTTGCCGTCCACTGCATAAGCCTCCGTAGTCCCTGCGACGAATTTATCCTTCAGCTGTGCCCCGCCCAGGATATCATCCAGCGGAGCGAACAAGCCGCCTTTTACATATGGCTCCATGAAGCCTGCCGCCCATGTAATTCCGACATCGGGAAGCTCGTTGGAAGCGGACAGCACCTTGAGCTTATTCTTATACTGCTCGTTCTCCAGCACCTCCTGCTTGATAGTAACGTTCGGATGCTCCTTCTGGTATTCGTCTATAATCTGTCCGACCAGTTTATTCTGCTGCGCTGAGCTGCCCGCTGGCCATAAGTGCATCATATTAATCGTGACTTTCTGTGCAGGAGCATCGGTAGCCGCTTCTGTGTTCCCCGCTCCCGCCTCGCTGCCACTTGCGGCGTTATTATTCTTCGTCCCGCCGCAGCCTGAGAGAATCAGCGCCAGCGTAAAAGTCAAAAGCAGGCCTCTAGTCAACTTGTTCCTTGGCATTGCTATAACCTCCATTTTTTCAGTTGTGCGGATTCTGTAACCGCTCTCAAATAAATACTAACATTGCAACCGGAGGTTTATAAGATCACACTCATTGGCAAAACTTCCACTTTTATTGGATTTCCGTCTGCTTATCCCCCATCTGCTGGCGGTAGCGGCTTGGGCTTATGCCTTCAAGTGATTTGAATACCTTGATAAAATATTTGTCCGTGCGGTAGCCTACACGCTCGCCGATCTCGCCGATGGGCATTCGCGTCTGCAGCAGCATTTCCTTGGCCCGCTGAACCCTCAGCCGCGACACATATTCGCTGAAGGGAACCCCCGTCTGTTCCTTGAACAGCACACTGAAGTAACTCGCGTTCAGGTGGATCATCCCGGCCACCTCTGCCATACTTAGCTGCTCTTGCAGATGCTGCTCCACGTAGACAAGCGCTTCTTTCACCGGTTCTCCCATGCCGCTGCGCTCCGGATCCATCTCCAGCAGTTTGTGGTCAACCAGCTTCTCCAGCTTCTCGCGCCGCTGCTCTTCCTCCTCACGCTTCAGGGCAGCTTCAACCACCTGCAGCAGTTCACTCTTATCCAGCGGCTTGAGCAGATAATTGACTGCCCCCAGTTGCAGCGCCTGCTGCACATATTCAAATTCAGCATAGCCGGAAATGACGATCACCACCGGCTTACGCGTCTGCCCCTCCAGCGAGCGGATCAGATCCAGCCCGCTGACCTCCGGCATCCGGACATCGGTTATCAGCAGATGCACCCGCCCGCGCAGCAGCCGTTCACGGGCTTCAATCCCATTATCTGCGGTTTCCACGGTATATCTCCCTGCTGCCCATACTTCCAGCGTCTGCTTAATGCCCTGCCGGGTCCGCGGCTCATCGTCCACGACCAGAATCATTTTGTTGCCCAGGCTCATAGGTATATCCCCCATTGTTCGGTATTTCAAAGGTAATGGCCGTCCCTTGGGACAGTTTGCTGTCGATCATCATTCCTTGAAGATCCGCATTTTCCCGGCCATAGTAAAGCTTAAGCCGCCGCTGAACATTCACAAGGCCCACACCGTTCCCCTTGGAAGAGATGGAAGGACCGCCCTCCAGTGAATTGTAGAGCGCCTGCAACGTGTCCGCATCCATTCCCGGGCCATTATCGCTTACGGTTATTGTCGTCCAGCCCTGCCGGAGTGACGGCTGGACAACAACGCTGACCAACCCGCTGCCGACACGGCTCTCGACTCCGTGCAGAATCGCATTTTCGGCAATCGGCTGGATCAGCAGCTTCGGCACCGGAACAGCCGCCGCCTGCGGAGCCAGCTCGACATTCCAGGTCAGACGTTCGCCCATCCGCATCTCCATAATCTGCAAATACCGCCGGACCTGTTCCACCTCTTCTCCAAGTGTTACCCATTCATCCATGTTCGGATTGCCGATGATATAACGGAACAGCCGCGACATCACTACCACCAGACCGGCCAGCTCCTCTTCCCCTTTCTCCTCCAGCGACCAGTTGAACGCCTCCAAGGTGTTGAACAGAAAATGGGGATTGATTTGCGCCTGCAGCGCTTTGAGCTCCGTGCGGCTTTGCAGCACTTCTTTTTCATAAACTACACGGATTAAGTCGTTCATATTGGCAATCATGCCATTGTATGTGTTGTTCAGCTCCCGAAGCTCCATCGTAGATACAGACTGCAAATTGGGGGTCAGCACCCCGAGCCGCGATTTGCGCATCGCCCGGATCAAATGCATGATCGGCCGCGTAATCATGGTAGACAACACAAACGACATAATCAAAAACAGCACCGTTCCGAGCGCCCCGGAAACCAGCAGCACCGTCCGCAGCACAGAGATCCCCTTCGTCACATAACTGACAGGCGTAAGCACCAGCAGCGTCCAATTGGTCTTGTCCGAGCGCAGCTTGACCTGCACATATTCTTTGTCCTGGAAGCTGACGGTCTGGTCCTTGCTGTGGAGCAGCGGTAGCAGATTAGCCACCGGCGTTTCGCTGCTGCCCAGCGGCTGGCCGTCATCACTGACAAGCAGAATCGACTCGCCGCCGTCGCTGCCCGAGAGCGGATCATTCAGCTGAAAGTAGCTCCGCTGAATCCGCGCCATGAGGTAGCCGCCCCGTGAGAACCAGCGGTCCATCAGGCTGACCTGGCGGATCGCCAGCAGACTCTGATCATCATTCGGATCGACGCCGATCCAGACCAGTCTGCCCTTTTGTACATTGGCTTCGCTAATATAACTGCCGTTAATCCTTGTACTCAAGCTGCCATCTTTAATCGGGAACAACAGCCGGTAATCGGCCGTATACAGCTCAAGGGAGCCGACGCTCGGCATGTAAGCCTGATAGCTAGATACAATTTTCAGCAGCGACTGCCGCTGGTTAAAGGACACTTTCTGGCCGTTCAGCTCTTCAAGCAGCAGCTGCTGGACCGTCGGATGATTGGCCACCTGCTCTGTGAGACTGTCTATCTGGCCGATCAATGCGTCCAGTCTTCCGTTGGCCTGAACCGCAGTCTGCTGGATATGCCGCTCGGAATTATTTTTCAGCAGCGAAGAGACCCGGTCATACACAAATGCTCCCGAAACGACAATAATGATCAGCATCACAAGCAGAAATCCGATAAAGATTTGATTGCGCAGCGTATTCAGCTCTTTGAATCTTCCGTACACTTTGGCCCCTCCTTCACTGATAGCGCTTCCAGCTCTATTCTCCAGAAGTGCTGCCGCTTGGTCAAGACCTATTGTCATTGGGGGCACTCCAAGACAACAAAAAACCCTTAAGCAAGTCCCGGATTTAAGGGAGCTTAAGGGTATCGACGTTAGAAGAAAACCGGTCAAATCAACCAGGAAGAGAAAACTACCTAATTGTAATTCCCTTCTTTATTTCCTTCATCTCATGATTCGTGTTGACAAGCATAGGCAGGATCTTCATGCTTCGAGTCATTGGTGAATTGCATTGCCAGCAGGTAGGCACATATTGAAAAGCGAAATTATCGCGCATCCAACCGGTGCAACCTTCTTTGGTGCAGGACCAAATGGCTGTGTCTTCCTGCGGAAGATCCTCCAGCGCTTTTTTACGAAAATACATAAGTACCCCTCCTTAGTTCGTATCCATACGATTCATTACCTTTTCAGGAACGTTAGGACAGGTATGCGTAATAAAAAAAGCTGCCCTCAACTTGTGTTAAGGACAGCTTTGATTTAAAAATTACAGTTTTACAACGTTTTCGGCTTGTGGTCCACGAGCGCCTTGAGTTACGTTGAACTCTACGCGTTGGCCTTCATCCAAAGATTTGAAACCATCACCAGTGATTGCGGAGAAGTGTACGAATACGTCGCTTCCACCTTCAACCTCGATAAAACCGAAACCTTTGTCTGCGTTAAACCATTTCACTGTACCTGTTTGCATAATATTACCTCCAATATTTTATTTAACACATGTCCTTTTATTCCTACGTATTGTACGAACAAATAAAAATTCACACATTGGAAAAGGATTCATACGCACAAATGATAACCTTTTACAATATGTGAATTAAGGTTTAAATTTATGATTGACTTCATTGTAGCACATTAATTTACCGAAAGCAAAGAAAACGGCAAACTTTTTTTTGGGCAGCTGCCCATGATTCAACCGGAGTGAACCATGAGCCGCTCCCAGCCCCAAGGTTTCTAATCAATATACCCTGCAAGCCCCTTGTCCATCAGATAGTCCATTTCTGCATCGAGAATAGTCTCGACTGTCAGTTCGTCCAGCTTCACATCACGCTGGGCAGTGACATAATCAACCAGGTCATCGTTGTCTATATCAACTTCGCCTTTGCTGTTGGCTTTGGCATTGTTGATAAAGTTCTGCTCATGCTGCAGCACCAGCTTGATCAGCTTCGGATCAACCTTCGTTTGGGCGGACAGCACCTCCAACAATTCCTGCTCATTTACTTTATCGCTCATAATCGTTAGTCAGCTCCTCAGGCATTTATGCTCCATTATTGTAGCACAAGTCAACCTGCCGACGCTTCGTTTCGGCTACAGGCTCCAACCGGGGATTTGGCGCAAATCTCCATCCCAGATCTGCACGGTGCTCTTCACCGGAACATCCCGGGGAGACGATGCCGTCTGAATATAACAGGAGTCAATCCCTACTTCTACAGCCCCGGCAATATCCGTACGCGGATCATTGCCAATCATAATCGCCGAGCTTAAGTCCGCACCGTAGGTGTCCGTCAAATAGCGGTAAAACAACGGGTCCGGCTTACTCACCCCCGCCTCCGAGGAGATGGCCACCCCATCAAACAAATGCAGAATGCCAAGCATAGTCAGTTCAGCCTCAACGAAGGTTTTCTGTCCGTTGGACAGCAGGAACACTTTTTTGCCGCCAGCTCTTAAGCTCTGGAGAATTTCTGCCACTCCGTCGTACAGGGAGATATGAATCATGGATAACGTCCGCACCCATCTCACCGTTTCATGCAGCCATTCCTCGTTCGGACTTCCGCCCAAATCCCGTGCCACCACCCGGAAAACTTCCTCCATAATGAAATCGGGAAACTCGCAGCTCTGCGCAGCAGCGGCAAGCTGGATGTCCCGCTCCGCCAGGAACCTTTCCTGCAGCTCTGTTCCCGTGATGTTCATACCGTGATAACTAAAGTGGAGCGCCAGCCGTTCCCATACCTCGGGACGTTCTTCATCGGTTTCAATATCAATCAGTGTACCGTACAGATCAAAAATATAGGTTTGATACATAAAAATGCCCCCTTATTTCGTTTGTGTCCGGCCCACCGCAGTTAGAATGCCGGATAGAATTCATATTTTCAGTTTACTATAACTATATAAATTGGACTTATAATTCTTCTATTCTTCTATTTTGGGATTGGCCGTGACTACAGAGAATATTTGGACTTCCGGCCGCTGTTAGGTTTGGATTTCCTGAATTCAACCGCGAATCGCGGTAGAAATCCAAACCTTGCCCACTAGAGTAAAGAGCTGGTTTGTACCCAGCCCCTCCTCATCAAACCGTACGTGAGGTTTTCCCTCATACGGCTTTCCGATGTTCGTCACTCATGGGCATGCAACCTTCACGGCCTTTTGCTCCAAAAGCTAGTTTCT
>NZ_JBOFBG010000027.1:0-98694 GCF_051594305.1 Paenibacillus sp. IHBB 3054
TAACTAATACTAGCTTTGGAATTACAAATTAAATACTTCGAGTACTACTTTACTTATCCAATATAATAAATACTCTCTTCTATTTGCTATACAAGCAGATAAAAGAGAGTATTTTTGTTCCTAAGCTATTCCAGCTCAATTTTCTCAAGAATATCCCGTTGGATTCATCGATGGAATAAACTTAAGCATCTCGTTTACGGTAAAATACAATAGCTACTGTAAAAAAGATCAGTGTCCATAACATTGAAATACCTGTCCCTTGCATGGGTGTAAGGACATTTATCTCATCAGAGGAAGGCGGCATATACATATAATATCCTGCCGTATCCGGAAAATAATTTTTAATACTAGGTAGAAAATCTCTCGACAATGGACTGACAATGAAATAATAACCAAGCAGTACCACTAAAGCAGGAGTGGTTCGTCTTAATAAAGCACCTATAGCTGCACTGAGAAGTGTGGTTAATGTGAGATAGCCTGTTGCACCTGCTAATGATTCTATCATTGCGTCTATTTCAATCACTACTGCTGTGTCTCTCATCATGATAAAGGTATATAGTACACCTGATGCAGTAATAATAAACGCAGCAGGAATAGTTATAATTGCCAATGCCAAATGCTTCGTGGATAATTGGAACCCACGCCAAGGTATCGTAGTTAAAGTAGTTCGAATCTGTCCACCTGTATACTCCGAACAAGTAGCTAATATACCAAGAATAATGAAGCCTGCTTGAAGATATCCCATAGAAGCAAGACCTATATTCAGTATATTTTGCGTTCCTGCTGCCCCTTGTAGACCAACAGAAGTAAAAGCTGCGGCTAAAACTAAACTAAGAATGAATGTACCCATAAGAGTGCGCCATATCAATGGTAATGTAACTAATTTATCCAGTTCAGCACCAAGGATTTGTGTTATCGTTCTACTAGATGAGACACTCATGATGCAACGTCCCTCCTATGGAATACAATAGCTGCAACAATGAAAATAACGACTACCCAGGCAAACATGACTAAACCGCCTGTGAAGGGGGTGTGAAATCTGTCGAATAAACTGCCTGTGGACGGGGTGTGAAGTCTGTCGCTCGTAAACATAAACATTTCAGCGCCAGCCCTATCTGGTAAGTAAAACGCCAACTTTGTAACCCTATAAAGCAGGACACTAAATGATACAACGGATGAATTTATTATGAGCACAGTAAGCGGGATGATGCCATTCTTAGTTAGCAAAGTAATCCCAAGTGCTAAAAGAGCAGTGAATGTCCAGTAACAAACTGCACCGATAAGTTCAGACCATTCAAATGCAGGGGCATATTCACCAAGAATAAGATGCGTTGCTGACACAGTTGTCATAATAGCAACAATACAAAGCAGTATGCTGATCACAGCCACAGCGCCTGCTTTTGCCAGCAAAAAATGAAGTCGGGATGAAACAACAGTTAAACTCGTTGTAATCTGTTGTCCTCCACCAGATTCACTGCTCTCTGTCAAATACTCACTGCTGACAGCAAGCACACCAAGAATAATAACGCCTTGCACACCAAGAGCTAACCCGATATAGCCAACTTCCGATAGCCGTGTGCTAACTCCAGCTATAATCTCTTCTTTTTGTGCTATGCTGTCCAAGGCAGCAATGACCGCTGGGGCAAATGCTCCAATAAGCAAGGCAAGCCAAATGCCCGGCAGGGAGAACAATTTAGATAGTTCCGCGTTGAATGCTCTCATACAACCTCACCTGCATTTTCAGATGTCAGGGCAAAAAAGGCTTCCTCCAGCGTGGAATGGTTACCTATTACTTCTTCCAATGTTCCATCTGCAACGATTTTTCCATGCTTAATAATCACCACATCATCAACAGTCTCTGCAAGCTCTCCCATTAGATGACTGGACAGTAACACCGTGTTTCCAGACTCAGCACGTTCACGTAAAAATGTCCGAATCCAACGAATTCCTTCTGGGTCGAGCCCGTTTACGGGTTCATCTAAAATCAATATTTGTGGATCACCTAGTAATGCAGCTGCCATTCCAAGTCTTCTCCCCATACCAAGGGAATAATTCCCCACTCTTTTGCCAGCTGCATTAGTAAGACCTACTATTTCCAGAACTTCCTCGACACGTGAGCGGGACAATCCTGCGGCACGGGCAATCCAACGCAAATGTGCCCGTCCTGTTCGCATACGATGAGCTCCAAATCCATCAAGTGCGGCACCTACTGTTGCTAGAGGATTATGTAATTCTGCGAATGGCTTTCCATTAATTAGCGCACTCCCTGAGGTGGCACGATCTAATCCAAGCAGGATACGAAGTGTAGAACTTTTACCTGCCCCATTAGGACCTAAAAAACCAGTTACTCTACCTGGTCTAGCTTTAAAACTAATACCTGATAAGATTTCCCCAGTTCCGCGATGTTTGACTAAGTTATCAATTGTAAGCAACCACAACACTTCCTTTCTGTTATGGTTCTAATTATAAAGAAGCAAAGTTACATCCCGGTGATCATGTTGTTTAATTCTGGATTACCTTTAGGTTAAGCTCTATCAATAACCACTCTTGTGCCATTTTCATTTGATGTAAAGTCAGCTTTCAGCTTCATTTTTTTCAACATATAATTTAAAGCCGATAAACCAATCCCCGCCCCACGCTCATAGGAAGAGTTATTCATACCTGGACCTCTGTCTGCAACAAGGATCAGTTCTTTTTCTACATCAACCACAATGTGTACATATTTCCCCTCTGCTGCATGGCGAAGAATATTCTGAAATAAATTATCCAGAACCCGTGTCATCCATTTAGGATCTGCTTTCCAATAAAAAGTCGCCTCTGCCGGTAAATCAACATCGATCTGAATTCCTTTTTCTTCAAATACAGGATACCACGCAGCAACAGATGCTCTTACTAAACGTCCAATATCTGTTGAAGTGGGCCCGAAAGGATGTTTCCCTGATGTAAGCAATGTATAGGAAAGTAAATCATCCATTAGATCTCCGACTCTTGAAATCGTATGGTTCATCTCTGTTAATGAGTTTTGTCCTTCTAAACTTATTGCTTCTTTATTTAATCTGGTGATATGTCCTCTCAAAATAGTAAGTGGCGTTCGTAAGTCGTGAGATAAATTCGCAATGAGCCGATGTCGTAACAATTCCTCTTCATATTCTCGCTTGCGGCTGTCTTCAAGTTGCTGAATCATCCAATTAAAAGAACTTCCTAACTGGTCTATTTCATCCATACGATCTCTTTGAACAGATATTGGTTTAGGAAAATTATTAGCTGAAAATGACATGACTTCCTGTAAGCGGGTGAGACGTTTACGAAGCCTCAAGAAGAAAATCCAAGATATTACAACAAATGCTACAATAATAAAACCAAACAAAAGCAGTACAACGTAAAAATAATTTAACTTGTTCAGCTCTTCTTCATTAAAAGGAGACTCAATGAACGCAGATAAGAAAATAAGTACAATCGGAGGAAAAAAGATAAATAGAAAATGTCCTTTTAGAAACCGACGAAATAATGATTTAGTCTGTTTCATAGTTTCACCCGATAGCCTATTCCCTTCAACGTTTCAATAATCTCTGGGGAATCCGGATGACGTTCCAACTTTTGGCGCAGTCGATGGATATGCACCATTAATGTTTTATCACCAGTTATATAAACCTCTTCCCAAATGGCTTCATAGATTTGTTCTTTTGGTAAAACTTGATTAGGGTGGCGTAAGAAGTACATTAAAATTTGATGTTGTTTCCCTGTCAATATAATTTCTTCTCCTGTGTGTTTGTCAAATACCATTTGGACTTCTGGATCTACTTCAATATAATTCCCTAATGAAATACGTTCGGAATGTGTTCCGCCACTTCGACGGATTAATACATCTAATCTAGCAACTAATTCATCCGTATGGAATGGTTTCGTTAAATAGTCATCAGCAAATTGTAAACCTTCTACCTTATCATCTATCGATGTTCGAGCAGTTAACAGCAAAATAGGAACAGCAGGAGCTGCCTTTTTTAATCGTTTTCCCACAGTAAATCCGTCTAAACCGGGCAACATGATATCCAAAATAACGATTTCATGCTGATTTACTTCTTTTTCGGCTCCATCACCAGAAAGCAGCCACTGAACTGAAAATCCTCGCTGTTCCAATTCTTCTTTTACCCAACTGCCTATTTTCTCATTATCTTCAATATATAATACGTTTCTTTTCAAGTAACATCCCGCTCTCTAAATTGACTTCACTATTAGACAGAATAACACAATCTAAAGAATGGCTTCCAGTTAAGACAATTTTATCGTTCGTTAATAGAGTGTCATAAAAAAGAGGCCTACTTGAAAGACATGATATTTAACATAGTTTGAGCATGCTCACAGTCACATCGGGAAAGACTTAACTGTGTTACGTTATAGTTAATTACTCCAGAGGAGTTTTTATAATGTCTACAACTTGTGAAAGAGGTGTGTAATTGAAACTTCCAACAATCCAATTCGGACATATTAAATCCAGAGTTCCTGTTATTCAAGGTGGAATGGGCGTAGGCATATCCTTAAGTGGATTAGCCGCTGCTGTAGCCAATGCAGGCGGGATCGGCACCATCTCTGGTACAGGGATCACTACTGAAGAGCTGAGAATGCATATTCGCAAAACAAGAGAACTCTCTAAAGGGATTGGCTATATCGGTGTGAATGTACTATTCGCAGTGAAGGACTTTGCCGAAAAAATGAAGGTTGCTTTGGAAGAAAAGGTTGACTTTATTATTTCCGGAGCCGGAATTTCTAGAGATATTTATGCTTGGGGTAAAGAATATGGTACTCCTGTGGTAACTATTGTTTCATCCGCCAAATTAGCCAGAATTTCCGAAAGACTTGGTGCCTCCGCAGTCGTTGTGGAAGGGTTCGAAGCTGGGGGCCATTTAGGTACAGACAGATCCATGTTTGATATCCTTCCTGAAGTCTTAGAGGCCGTTTCGATTCCGGTTATTGCTGCGGGTGGGATTCTGACAGGGGATGATATCGCAAAAGCCCTTCGGATTGGCGCATCTGGTGTTCAAATGGGTACCCGTTTTGTGGCTAGCCATGAGTGTGATGCTCCCTTAGCCTTCAAGCAAAAGTATGTAGATGCTCAGCAAGGAGATACTGTCCTCATCAAGTCTACAGTGGGTCTAGAAGGTAGAGCGATTCGGAATGAATTTACGGACCGGATCAGTGATAATGCCAAATTAAAGATAGTCAAATGCTATGATTGTCTAAAGGTTTGTTCACATCGCTTCTGTACAATGGAATCCCTGCTTACTTCCCTTAGAGGAGATGTTAAGAACGGTTTGGTTTTTGCTGGGTCCAGAGTCCATGAGATTAAAGAGATTTTGTCCGTACAGCAGATTATCGACAATTTAATGAATGAGTATCAAGGGGCATTGAACCCGACAACTTAAGGTTGTTATAAGATATATAAGCGCGATTAACCACTTAAGCTTGGGATTTCCGAGCCTAAGTGGTTTTTTATTTCGCGAGATAACCGCGCCTGACTCGGGTTCTAATGGGACTATGTTCTTGTCTTCTGACATCGGAGAACAAGAACTTAGTTCCTTAGCCGATACCTGCTAATTTTCTGCCACAAAAAAAACCCTTTTCAGAAATCGTTCTAGTTACGTATATGCCCATGAAAAAAAGACAGCTGAACCAGATCGGTTCAACTGTCCATTGCTTTTTACAGGGGCGTGGTTAACTACTCCAGCGAATGTCGCTTTTGTTACCTGGTTGGACGCAAATCTTAGTGCAGAACTTAAATTACGCCATCTCCTCCAATAGCTGTCGCAGTAAATACTACTGGTCCAACTATAGTGATGAAGGTAGTGCCCGGATTCGAATTTTCAATACCCAATTGATAGTTTATAACGCCCAAAGGGGCACCATCAACCCATAGAACATTTATTTGCTTAATTTCAGGATTTGCTGTACCCACAAGTCGAATATGAGAGCGATATATTACTGTACCAGCTCTGAGAATTACAACATTGAAATTATCAGGAGTTACAATCTGGTCAATGTTAATACTTCCTTTTAACTCAACTCTATTTGAGAAAGAAGCAGGGTTTTCCGGAGGAATAACTACTGAGGTATCAAGTATTCCAATATTTTGCCCCGGTGGAATTGTTAATGCAACAGCTCCTAATGGATTTAACGCCTTTGAACCATAACTTATAATTGTTGCCATCTATCATTTCCCCTTTCAAGTTTTATACGTTATTATACGTAGAACCGAAATGATCGCTTGGACTTCATTCCTGGTAGTTATACACATTTTTGAGTTTAGCATTTTGCATAATTCATTTTCGAAGAATGCCTTGCCGCCTGATTCATTCGGCACTGGGTGGGGCAATTCATTAACAACTAGGATAGGAACTATGACAAAAAATACCCCAATACGGGTGGCTAACTCGTAGTGTGGTATTGAACGACTGGCTACACAAAATAATTGTTTATTACTCAACAAATAGGAACAGATTACCTTCTATGCTCACCATCTATAAAAAATCTTCTTCATAAGGGTGATTCAATAGTGCTAGGTTTTCTTTTGTCATGTACCATGTTCGGTATTCATCCAAATTACTGTTGATAAGTAAAGATCCTTTAATTCTTTTCAGTAATGGATATGTGGAATCATCTTCTAAAATCAAATCTCCGTCGTTCATAATCAATATTTTACCAATTATTTCAAGTAGCTTTAACCATCCTATATCAAATGTACGCGTTATAAATTGAATACTAATAAAAACATTCGTATCTACACCATATGCTTCGAGATTTGCCTTCCGATAACGTTCTGAATAGTCATCCTCATCATCTAAATTAATGCTCATTGAAAAATATGTGCAATCGACGCTTACGCGTTGAGTATAAGACCTATTCCATGCTTCTGCCTCATAATCAATTAATTCTACAAATAATACTTCGGATATCATATTGTAGAGCAATTTCCCCAATTCTTCTTTAGGCAAATTAGAACCAATACATAACGAAAAATCCATTTTACTCATACCTCCAGTACTCTCTAGTTACTTGACGACCTTCAATGACTTATAGTTCAGCTAAATATTTTAAATCCTTGTGAGTTTGACTTAATTTAAACTCAATAAGTTCAGTCCTTTTTCCAACAGGATAATCATTTAAATTTAACACTATTCTTCTAGCTTGACCCGTAGTTTTATCTCTGAGCATTTTAAGAATGTTCGATAATTCACTGCTGTTTCATCCTCCCTATCCGGGCGGCGTATTCTACAGTTGCGAGTGAATTTGAAAAAACGCAAGAAAACGAAGATAACAAAAAAATAGATCAATCATGGTAACATCTAACCATAATCAACCTGTTCATTGTAACGGAATAGCATTAGTTAGGTTATACTTTTCAAGCATTTGATGTGCGTACAACCGAAATGGGGAAATCTTTATACGGGTATTACATGGGTTATATGTGTTATTGGTTGAATGATGGGTTCATTCGTCACTGGGTGGGGTCTTTGATGGAGAGCTGCCACTTGTATGTTTGTATTATTTAGCATATAGTGGCGGATAATTAAAGAACCACAACACCGGCGGTTAGGTCGCATTGTGGCGTTGTTTGTTGTATTGTACGATCTTGTATTAGTATTGTAAGTTGTTTAATAATCCGAACAAATCCATAAATTAATCAACATGTCCATTGTCAAGTGCATCCAAGGTTTCATCACTTATATCAAGTGGTTCCCTTTTAACTCGATTTGCAAGCGAAAGAAAATCAGTAGCACCAGCTACATTCAAATAACCTGCCCTTATAAAGAAATGGCCACCTCTTTCATATAGCTTTATTGCTGGCTCAAACAAATCTTTATTATCAATAGCAATTTGATTTCCTTCATCAATGAGTGCGTTTAACTCAAAATAACTGGTAGCAATTTCTCTAACATAACTATTGTCAATCTCCTTTAGTATTTGTAATTCATCAACACTCACTTGTGACTTAGTTATCGAATTTGAAATGATAATAAAAGGATACCTACAAGGCCTAGGATAATATTGGAAAAATATTGATGCTCTTCTTAAGTATTCTTTACTCAAATGAACATGTGATCTTGCTTGCTTGATTCCAATACAACTCCAATCTATTGCAGAAATACGCTTAATTGCCTGATTAAAATTTTCCATCAATTATTTCACTCCATCTTCTCTATTTTTATTGCCCAAGAACTTTTTTCGAATAATAGTCATATGCTCCAGGGAGTTCAAATGAAGGTTGATCAGAAGCTACATCATGTGCACCAGGAGGATCAGAACCAAAATCATCACTATCTTTTTGATACGAACCAGGATTTTTATATGGGTAGCCTTGTTTCATTTTTTCACTTTCAGTTAATTCATGTTTAGCTAACTCTTGAAACCACTTTTTTTGTTTTAGATCCTTTTTGTGCTTCTTTCCATATAAACCCAACTTCTAAATCAGGAGTAAAGTGGCCAACTCTATAACTTTGATTATCTAAAGGGATTTTATGTGTATCAAAAAACATGTGTTGTTTCATAGCCCTAATTTCTTCTATTGTCATACCAGTATTTTTTGCAACCTGTTCAATATCAGTCATACCAACACTTCTAATATCATCATAATCCTTTGATGCAGCTTTATATTCTTTTTCTTGAAATTCATCCATAAATGTGGGTTTATAATCATCTACACGCTTGTATTCATTCCAATCAACCTTTTAAAGGGTAGGTATTGATTCAGGAACATTACCCGTCCCCTAAGTTGTAATCTTAAACTTGGGAATAAAGAAGGTGATAACTGTTTTACCAATTACCACCATTATATCATCCGGCTTTGAGTTCCGTTAGAGGACTCGCCGCCCTGTATTCTGTTTTGTTCTTCATCATGCTGTATATGATGTTCACAAGCCTTCTCATGACGCATATGAGGGCTTGCTTCTTCGTCTTACCTTCTGATAGCTTCCGTTGATAGAACTCGTAGAACAAGGGATTACGCAGTGTCTTGTTCTTTCCTTTTGCAACTTGAATTTGCTGTACGGCTAGGTTATGGAAGATGGCATTCAGTACACGATTACCTTGTCCACTGGCTTGGTCTTTGCCCTTGCGTCTCGAACTAAAGCGGACAGGAGCAATTCCGGCGAATCGGGTTAGCTTGTCTGCATTAGAGAATCGGCGGATGTCTCCGATTTCAGCGACCAGTTCTGCCGCTGCAACGGTGCTAATCCCGTCCATCGACTCTAGCTTGTAATCGGTCTGTGCCAGTACCTGCCGAAGCTGTTCCTCGATTTGCTTGATGAGTTCCCGACTTCTCCGCATGTCCTTGACCATGTTGACGATAAGAAAGTCTCTATATTCTTGGAAGTTCCGCTTTGTCTCACCGTCCTGCTTCACCAATCCCAGTATTCCTTCTGCCTTACGAGTGGAACAGGTGTTATGACTCGCTTCACGTAAATACTCCGCTAGTTCATCCACCCCCACCGTTAACACTTGATGCGGAGCAGGATACTTCTCCCAAAAGGCAAGGGCGGCTTTACCGTCAATGTCACAGAAGAACTTATTATAGGACGGATAGTGATAGCTTAATTGTTGATGCATTTGATTCTTCAAGCCACTGGCATGTTTGACGATAGCGTTCCGCCTTGCTACCAATTGACCTAATATCCAGTACAAGTCTTGCGGATTCGCATCCGGCAGTTCATCGAGTCTTGCAAGGAGTACCTTAGCGATGCAGAATGCATCGCAACTATCGCTTGTAAACAAGATTTGATTATTTACATCTATCTAAGTCATAATATGGGTTAGAAATGTTCTCGCCAACTTATGCAATATTGAACTTTTGTTTGATTTCCATTAATCGAGCTTCAACCTCATCCTTAACAATTGGATTCCGTATTAAATAGTCCATACTTGCTTCATTTAGATACTGTTAGAAAGTTGGGTAATCCAATACAATTGTCTGATCTTCCTCTACCGCAGGGTAGTCAAAAAAATAACAAACTCCCGCATCTCCGAAATAACCTTCTTCCCACTCATCTAACTCACCAGCAAAAATACACCAAACACTTTCACTACCACCAAACCCATTTCCATTGCAATAGTTTTTAAGTGCTTCTAAAAAATATTTCCCCTCAAGGTGTCGATAATACATTTCCAATAATTCCTTCTCTGTTAATTTGACACTCATCAAATCATCCTCCTAGAAATTATTCTGATATGGTCGGAAAAGAAATTTGTCACTTTTCCATTTTCATCAAGGTATCCCGTGAATTTTAAACCATTCGATGCTGTTCCTCGAATTTCCCTACCCACAATTTCTCCATTCGCCATCGCTTCTTTCCTCCATTGTATTATTTGATCATTCGAGATTACACTTGGATCATATACAGTTTTAGGATGTGAAATATTTTTATACTGATCAGGTATTACTTTCAATTCCCTATCAAGTGCTGGAAGTCTATACTGAATTTGATAGACTCCAGGAATTGTGGGGTGTGGCGTTTTGGAAACAATAAGGTCATCAAGATTCCAACCTTGGTCTGTTAAAATCTTTTCGAAACTATCTAAATTGTGCCCCCCGACAACGCCCTTATTCCCTTTCCTTACAATACTTTGTGCATTTATTAGATGATCGTCAAAACCGTCTACATACTCGAAATTATTCTTAGTCACCCATGTAACATTATCATCACCATATTTTGAACGGAAGTACTCATCCCATTCTGCCCCTGTTCGAGGGATCTCAGCATCTTTACCCTCCCCTTGTTCAACTTCTCAAGAAGCTCCTTTTCTTCTTGTAAATACTTATCGAAATTAGAGGCTTCACGAGCTTTTTTACTTTCTTCAATGTTTCTTAGTATTTTCTCTCTATCATAAGGTGGCGGATCAGTCTTTTTTGTTTTCGGTACTTTACCCGTCTCCTCAGTATTTGATTGCTCTCTTTCTCTTCTTTCACATTCTTCTCTTTCTTTTCTTAAACGTTCTTTTCTTTCTTTACTTAAACGATCTTCACTATCTCTTCTTTCATGTTCTTCTCTATCCTTTGGCTTTGATTTACCCGTCTCCTCAACCGACTGCGACGAACCCTCCGCTTTTGGTTCCCACTGTCCTGGCGTCATCTGCCCCTGCAAGACTCTTGCTTTTTGCTAGGTCATCCATCAAACTGCCATCTTTAACCACCATTTCCTGGGGCAGATTTGTTTTAAGTCTAGTAGCGATGTCCGCTTCATTCGTCAACGCCTTCAAAGCATCATCCAGCGCCGCAATATTCTTGCGGTTCACTATTTTATCCGCTGCCTTATACAAGCCGTGCTTCAACAGGCTAACCAGGCTCACGTTATATGGTATTTTACATTTGTGAGTAATTTTGAAAAAACCGCAGATAACAAAGATAACAAAAAACAGGTCAATCATGGTGGTATCTGACCATAATCGACCTGTTTTATGTAACGGTTTAGCATTAATTAGGTTATACTTTTCAAGCATTATTGTGCGTACAAACGAAATTTTATACAGGTATTACATGGGTTATATGTGTTATTGGTTGAATGATGGGTTCGTTCGGCACTGGGTAGCCCCATAAAAAACTTAAGGACAAATAAATTAGAATTCCTCTAATGAAATTGCCTCAATGGAACTGCAGTAGAACTCAATAAAGTTGTACCCATCATTTTCACCATACCCACTATCATCATGCACATGGTATCGTTGACTTGTATCCCATCCAAATTCTTCTTTATCATGTACTATTAAACTCCTCGTCATATATAGATTTGTTATTTTCCGTACACTAAAATCGGAAACATTATTATATCTTATTTTCATTTTAAATCGTCGCCCTGTCTCAATAACCGAGACAAAAAAAGACAAAGTAAGTACAGTCGTATAATTATCTTCAAAGTCAATATCTACATCGTAATTAATCCCAACTATTTCCTTGAATGTCCAAGAACCAAGAGTATTTAACTTAGCAGTTATAGTATCGTAATTTTTTATAGCAGCCAAAAAACACATCTCCCCTCATTAATCAATAAATTTTATGCTATTTGTCGCTTCATCAATTATACCTTTTCTTAGTCTGCCTATAGAAAAGTCCATAAAATACTTTATCTCTGATTTCACACTTTTCCCTGCATCTTGATAAACATATTCATGCATATGTGGGTTTGTATGATGAGCAGAATTCCCATGGTCAGAAAAATCAATTCTATACTTTTGCTTGCCTGCTTGGTCATAAATTACTCGGGACTTCTCTATCTGTCCACTTGAACCTAGACGGCTAAAATCAATTCTAGCCCCTGGAGTTCCTTGCATAGGGGCGTAATTATTTTTATAGTACTCATCAGGCAGAAACGGTTCTTTAGCAAAGTCGTCAACATCACCCGTCCCCTCAACCGACCGCGACGAACCCTCCGCTTTTGGTTTTCCCACTGTCCTGGCGTCATCTGCCCCTGCAAGACTCTTGCTCCTTGCTAGTTCATCCATCAAACCGCCATCTTTAACCACCATTTCATGGGGCAGGTTTGTTTTAAGTTTAGCAGCGGTGTCCGCTTCGTTCGTCAACGCCTTCAAAGCATCATCCAGCGCCGCAATATTCTTGCGGTTCGCTATTTTATCCGCTGCCTTATACAAGCCGTGCTTGAGCAGACTGGCCAGGCTCACAAAGGCGATGCCAATCCCCAGTCCATCCAGCAGCGACTGGTCCATGCCGAGGGTAGTTATACACATTTTTGAGTTTAGCATTTTGCATAATTTATTTTCGAAGAATGCCCTATTTTCTGATGATAAAAATAGCTTCTACTTTAATGTTAAAGATAGAGATCTGAAGAATGTGGGGTTCTTTTCATTAAAGACAGCTCTTGAAAGTTTTCAGTTATCGGCTGACAAAAATATTGCATGGGTAATGCCTAATTGGAATCTGCCGCCTGACTCATTCGGCACTGGGGGGGGGGCAATTCTTTAACAACTAGGATAGGAACTATGACAAAAAATACCATAATACGGGTGGCTAACTCGTATTGTGGTATTGAACGACTGGTTACACAAAATTATTGACAGACCCGTTGTTGATTGTGTTGAAAGATATTATATGAAATTTTACAATATTTACTTATTCGAAACATCTTTATCTATCTCATCTAGATAACTATCACTAATATCCTCTGATTCAAACAAACTAGACTCCAAAGATACAAATCGCGAACAAGTTAATCCCCCAATAATCAACAGTCCTTTATCATATTGTATTCTGCCCCCTCTTTCAAATAGCTTTATTATGGGTAAATATAGCTCCCGAAACTGAACAGCGATCGGCACACCCTCCCCTATCAAATAAGCCCATTCCAAATATTGTATACACACTTCTCTGACAAAAATACCTTTTACATTTTGGAGTGATTCCGTACATTCATCTAATATATTTTTAGGTAATTGCATATCGATTAATTCCATAGCACTAAATACTATTATTCTCATCGAATCTTTGTGAAAATAATCATAGAATAATGAGCTTCTTCTCAGGTGCTTAGACAACAACACAACATATGACGGTCTCTTAAACTCAATATGGCTCCAATCAATATTTCGAATAATGCATTTAGCTTCTTCAAAAACCTTATTCATCTTTTCCCTCCATATTATCTAAAAAATTTCTTATTTTTTACTAATATATCCCAATTGGTTGTCCTCTTTACGGATAGGCTTGCATCAGTTTGCTTTCTGCTAATTCGTGATCGGCTAGTTCTCTAAACCATGCCTTTTCAGCAGGTGATAGTTCAGTACTTAATGCTTTTCCCCATCCATACGCTACGTTAATTATCTGGTGTAAAATAACCTTCATAATAATACTTACCATTTTCATCTACTAAATTAGCATGCTTAGTTAAAAACAAATGCTTTTTCATTGCAGTAACTTCATCTAAACTTAATCCAGTGTTTTTTGAAATAGTTTCTAGTTCTTTCTTGTCTAAACCTGTTAATCTCATTCTATTATAAATATTTATAGCTATTTTTTTACCCTTAAATGCAGGAATAAATACATTGGGTTCGCCTCTTGGTTCAATAGGTTTTATAGGAGGAGCTTCACCCGTCCCCTTGTTCAACTTCTCAAGAAGCTCCTTTTCTTTCTGTAAATACTTATCGAAATTGGAGGCTTCACGAGCTTTTTTACTTTCTTCAATGTTTCTTAGTATTTTCTCTCTATCATAAGGTGGCGGAGCAGTCTTTTTTGTTTTAGTTACTTCACCCGTCCCCTCAACTGACCGCGACGAACCCTCCGCTTTTGGTTTTCCCACTGTCCTGGCGTCATCTGCCCCTGCAAGACTCTTGCTCTTTGCTAGGTCATCCATCAAACCGCCATCTTTAACCACCATTTCCTGGGGCAGGTTTGTTTTAAGTCTAGTAGCGATGTCCGCTTCGTTCGTCAACGCCTCCAAAGCATCATCCAGCGCCGCAATATTCTTGCGGTTTGCTATTTTATCCGCTGCCTTATACAAGCCGTGCTTGAGCAGACTGGCCAGGCTCACAAAGGCGATGCCAATCCCCAGTCCATCCAGCAGCGACTGGTCCATGCCGAGGGTAGTTATACACATTTTTGAGTTTAGCATTTTGCATAATTTATTTTCGAAGAATGCCCTATTTTCTGAAGATAAAAATAGCTTCTACTTTAATGATTAAGATAGAGATCTGAAGAATGTGGGGTTCTTTTCATTAAAGACAGCTCTTGAAAGTTTTCGGTTATCAGCTGACAAAAATATTGCATGGGTAATGTCTAATTGGAATCTGCCGCCTGATTCATTCGGCACTGGGTGGGGGCAATTCATTAACAACTAGGATAGGAACTATGACAAAAAAATACCACAATACGGGTAGCTATCTCGTATTGTGGTATTGAACGACTGGATACACAAAATTATTGACATACCTCAAAAATATTCACAAATGCTTATGTCATTTTATTACTCAATAAATAGGAACAGATTACCTTCTATACTCCCCATCTTTACAAAATCCTCTCTTCATATGGATAATTCAGTAGTCCTAGATTTTCTTTAGTCATATACCATGTTCGATAATCATCCAAATTACTGTTAATAAGTAAAGATCCTTTAATTCTTTTCAGTAATGGATATGTGGAATCATCTTCTAAAATCAAATCTCCGTCGTTCATAATCAATATTTTACCAATTATTTTAAGTAGCTTTAACCATCCTATATCAAATGTACGCGTTATAAATTGAATATTTACAAGAACATTTGTATCCACACCGTATGCTTCAAGATTCATCTCTCGAAAACGTTCTAAATATTCTTCCTCTTCATCTAAATCTATACCTAGAGAAAAATAAGTACAACTAATGCTCACTTGTTGAGCGTCAGACCAATCACTTATTTCTGCTTCATAAATATTTAATTCCAAAATTAACGCATCACGTATCATATCATAAAATATATTTCTCAAGGCCTCTCTAGGTAAATCAAAACCAATTGATAACCTGAAATCCATTTTACTCAAACCTCCAGTACGCTCTAGTTACTTGTCGACCTTCAACAATTAACAGTTCATTTAAATTTTTAAAATCTTTGTGTGTTTGACTCTTTAAATATTCAATAAGCTCAGCTCTTTTTTCAACGGGATAATCATTCAAATTTAACACTATCCTTCTAGCCTGCTTTGTAGTTTTTACTCTAAGTGTGTCAAGAATGTTCTTTAGAATAGTTGAATCAGGAGCATAACAATCAAATACTTTTCCTTCATTTCTGCATCTGCCCGATAAATAATAGCGGCCCCTTCCCTCTTCTTTTTTCACCTTTTCATGCTCTAGTTATTGTTTTCTTCTCTCTTTAATTGTGGGCATGAAAAAAACTCATTCCTCCCCATGATTCAAGTTGGAATAAGCCTTTGAAAGTTTATCTAAGCATGTTTTAAATTGTTTAGTGTTTGGTCTGTTGTATTGTATGATCTTTACTAGAACTTGTAAACCCAAGAATAAATGATCCTTATATATATCAGTTGAACTACTTATCCTTAATAGATCTTTTGCTTTTCAAATCAGAAATTATCTCGGTAATTCCACTTGTAATTGCAGAACCAATGACCTCTGAGTAATTATTAAATGAAGAATTTTTTTCTATTATTGAATCAAGTAAATTCTTAAACTTTCCTTCAACCATAATTCTAACTCCTTTTACTAATTCTCCAGTATCGCCGTTTTGCAAATCATCTTCAACAATTGTAAAATTGTCCATAATAATATCTCCTATTCTTTATTCTTATTAATTCCCCTAGCTAGAGCATTTGCTATAAGATTTGTGTAACCGTCATAGGATTTATCATTTTGAAGTATTGTGTCTAATACTTGTTTAAAATACCCATCTACAACTACAGTTACACCTTTTATAGCTTCTCTAGTGTTTTCACTTCGGAATTCATCTTCAAATATTTGTAATTTTGTTTTCAAATAAATCCATCCTTTTACTTAAAATTGAAATTATCTGGGATTATTTTTTTGAATTTCTTTCAAATACCCCGCCAACCTGTTGGAACAAACTCCTCATAAGATCCAGGTTCTTTAAATAAAGAGTAAAAAATTTTGCTATCGAGTCCAGATAGAACGAGATTTTGACTTCAGAATTCATTCCATTCAAGTATACTTTTTTGAAAGTTTATCAAATGTTTTTGTTTTTAAGTGTTTGGTTGTTAGTTGTATTATATGATCTTACTTTAAAGATGTATTAATATTCTTAAATATGTTTAACAAAAACTCTTCTCTATACCTTCTCAGTATCCTTAACAATACTTATAACACATTCTTTTTCTACAATTACAAACCCATTATTTACCTCTGTAAAAGTTATATCCTTAAATTGGTCATTTGATTTTTCTTTGAGTATTCGTAGAAGAGGCAATTCACTAACATATAAATATAGATTTTGAATAATTAAATGTTTTGCATCAATGTGCATTACAACTTTATTTAAATCATCATCTTCCCGTTCGATTTTTTTGTAATTTCCATATTATTTTTCCTTCTTGCTCTTCCTCTTCAATTTCAACAAAACCAAATAACACTGCTAACTTTTTGTAGTTTGGATCTCCTTCTCTAAATATATCTACTAAATCTATAATCATCTCATCTAAAGGACTCTCATAAATTTTTTTTCTAAGTAACTCCGGGGTGTCATCATCAAGCCACGAACCTATACTATCAAATTCTTCGCCTCTTGATTCTAACACTCCTATAACACTAGGCTTGGTGTAAAGATAACTCTTATTCATTTCTGTCACCCTTCCTTATTAAAAAGAAACCTTGAAGGCATAAAGAACAATCAAGGTTTCAAAATACGAAATCGTCCCACCAAAAAAATCAAGACTAGAACGTGTCTGAAAACTAAATAATAATGTGGTAAGATTTGAGAAAAACGATTGGAGCATCAAGCATGATTCAAAGACGGTACGAAATAAGCGATGAACAGTGGGAACAAATTTAGGGCATGTTTCCACCCTACAAAACAGGACGTCCGTCAAAATTAAGTGATCGAACCAAGTTTAATGCTATTCTATGGATTGCTCGAAGTGGTGCTGCCTGGCGTGATCTACCGGAAGAACGTTACGGCTCATGGAAAACGACCTACAGTCGTTTCTGCAAATGGAGAGATACTGGATTACTTGTCGCCATCTTCCAAGCGCTTCACGTAGAGCCTGATTTTGAAAACTTGAGCATTGATTCTACATCGGTTAAAGCCCATCAACACAGTGCCGGTGCTAAAAAAACGCAGAAGGACACGAAGTAAATCAGCACATCGGCATCAGTCGTGGTGGAAAGACCACCAAACTTCATACCGTCGTCGATGGATTAGGAAATCCTCTCGCTTTTCTTCTGACGGGTGGTCAAGTCTATGATTCCGTTCCAGCAATCGATTTACTTCAAGAATTTGATAGTACAGGAAGTCATATTCTTGGCGACAAAGCCTATGGCTCAGAAGCGATTCGGAATTGGATTACGGCTAAGCAAGCCTCCTACACCATTCCGCCTAAGGCGAATAGTCAAAATCCATGGAAAAGTCGATTGGTATCGGTACAAAGAACGTCACTTGGTTGAGTGCTTTTTCAATAAAATCAAGCATTTTCGCCGCGTGGCAACTCGTTATGACAAACTGGCAGAATCATTCTTGTCGTTTGTATACATAGCCGCCATTTTTAAATTGACTCAGTGATGAGTTTTCAGACACGACCTAGTTTACCGTTGACATTTTTTATTTCTTCCCAGTCACTCTCACACTTTTTTTCGTGAGTTTTATAACCTTCAGTCGAATAACCACAATGCGGCGACTAACTCGTATTGTGGTGTTGCGGGTCTGTCCAGAATTATAGATCGTTTATGTCGTGTGGTTCGGCATCAACAAAATTTTCAAACCAGTTGTTGAACGGATAATAGCCTTCATTCTTGATTTCTAGCCCAATATTATTCATGAAAAAATCGCCTCCACATTCTAATAAATTTATTAAAGGCTCATACACCCTTAAATATTGACTCGCTTCAGGACACTTGTCTGCATATCTCGCTAGCTGTAAATACCATTCTACTATATTTTTTATACTCTGATTATTTTCGAAAACCATTAGTATATCCGTATTGTAGTAAGTAGAAATATCTATATCCCCCTCAATATCTCCCAAAAAACGAGGTATATTAGAAAAAGCCGGTGATTTGGGTTTTAGTTGTTTTTCTTTGTAAAACTGAGCCAATCTTCTCAGATACTCATAACCAAAGTGAATTTTCTTAGTAAATTCACCATCATTTTTCCAATTTATGTTGTTTATTTTCGAAACCGCTGTTTCTAGACGCATTGCTTTCACCTCAAGTTAATAATTATGACTATCATCATCTGAATATTTCTCCCAATCCTTATAAGAATCATATTCTGGGAAACTTCGTGGATTAGGATCTGTTGAGTTTGCTATATCATGTGCATTTTTTTTAGGATCTTTATTAAATGTTTTACCATTCCATGTAGATCTATCCATTAATGGAATTCCGCTATCCATTAACTTTTTTTCCTTCAATTCATGATTCGCCAGTTGTTTAAACCAGTCCTTTTCTTTAGTTGTAAGTTCTCTTTTTTGTGCTAATTGCCACGCATATGCAACATCTTGATCAGCTTTAAAGTATAGTGCCTTATATGGAGCGCCATCTATCGATAGCTGATGTGTATCAAGGAATAAATGTTTTTTCATATTAATTATATCTTGTTCTGATAAACCTGTATTTTTTGCAACTAACGACACATCTTCTAAGCCCATCTTTCTAATCTCGATATATTTCCTCTCCAAAAAAGCGTCAAACCCATCTAGTGGTGTTATGATAAATGGTCTCATTTCTGCAGCATCAGTTAGATACTTATTTTCGTGTGTTCCCTTAGTTTTACCCGTCCCCTTGTTCAACTTCTCAAGAAGTTTCTTTTCTTCTTTTAAATACTTATCGAAATTGGAAGCTTCACGAGCTTTTTTACTTTCTTCAATGTTTCTAAGTATTCTCTCTCTATCATAAGGTGGCGGATCAATCTTTTCCTTTTTTGTTTTTTTAACTTTAACCGTCCTCTTGTTCAACTTCTCAAGAAGCTCCTTTTCTTTCTGTAAATACTTATCGAAATTGGAAGCTTCACGAGCTTTTTTACTTTCTTCAATGTTTCTAAGTATTCTCTCTATATCATAAGGTGGCGGATCAATCTTTTCCTTTTTTGTTTTCGTAACTTTAGCCGTCTCCTCAACCGACTGCGACGAACCCTCCGCTTTTGGTTTTCCCACTGTCCTGGCGTCATCTGCCCCTGCAAGACTCTTGCTCTTTGCTAGGTCATCCATCAAACCGCCATCTTTAACCACCATTTCATGGGGCAGGTTTGTTTTAAGTCTAGTAGCGATGTCCGCTTCGTTCGTCAACGCCTTCAAAGCATCATCTAGCGCCGCAATATTCTTGCGGTTCGCTATTTTATCTGCAGCCTTATACAAGCCATGCTTGAGCAGGCTGGCCAGACTCACAAAGGCGATGCCAATCCCCATTCCATCCAGCAGCGCCTGGTCCATGCCGAGGAAGGTCGGATTCGTATAGGCGTTTCCGTTCTTGAGATCGTTCAGCTTCTCCACGTTGACCACAATCACACCTATGCTAAAGGCGATGTCTGCGGCCGCCAAGAGATATAACGATCCCCCGCCTGTCGGAATCGCCGAGACGATCGCCACCACGCCGAATATGAGGTTGAACTCCGCGACCAGCACTTGGGGGTCTAGGATTAATACCTGGAACGTATATCGAGATAAGTATACTGTTTTCTCCATTTTTTTGCTCAGATAATCCGGTTTCTGCGGCACGACATTCTGAAGCAGCCAGTCATCCAGCGCGGGTTCCAGGACAGGCTTCATCTGGTTCACCAGTTGACGGATTCCCGTTGCAGCCAGTAGTCGCTCCATAACTCCCGGCTGCTTGCTTTGCTGAGGTGCGCTTGCGGCCAGTTCTGGCGGCGCTGGTATCATCGCCTCGATCTCCGCTCGCGATTTACCTTCCTTTCTGCCTTGCTCTATGATCCTCTCCGCACTTTGATTCCAGGCATGAACCGCTGTCCGGTTCCGGTCCTCCACCTCATAGAGCTGCTGGTTCTTCTCCAGCTCCGCTTGTTTTTTTTCCTCGCCCTGCTTCTCCGGCTCGCTGGCGGGCGGCTGGCCATACCTCTTCTTATAGGCGCTCTGCTGTTCTTCCGCCGCCTTCCCGCTCATCCAGCTTCGTGCCGCTTCCTGGGTACCCGGATTGCCGCTCGCATCAGCCGCCACTTTGGAGCGGATATCGGCTCTTTGTCCTTCTGTTAATTGCGTGGCCGCACCTAATTTAAGGCTTAAATCTATTTCTTGCATCATGATTTCACCTTTGGCCAGCTCGTCAATATACAGCTCCTTCAGTTCGGCATCCGTCAGCAGCTCCATGTAATCCACTTCGACTTTCTGGAAGTCGATCTTGCTGCTATGGATGCCCACCCGCTTCTCGCTGACGACCATATAATGGGCGGCGTTCGTTTGCAGCGTAATCTGCTGCGTTGCCCGCATCCGGATGGATTCCAGTATACTCTTTACGTCCCCGCTTCCCAGCTCCATCCGATTGCTCGCTACCAGCAATAGATCCTCGCTGGCATTAACGGTGATGTTCCCGCCATCCAAATGCAGGCTGACCGTCCCTTTCTGGAACAGGACGCCGTCGTCTCCCAGCTGCATCCTCGCTTCGCCCGGCATCTCGAACACCTTCGTCGTCGGCTTCTGGAACACTGTCCGGCTCTTCATCTCCTCGCTCCCGCCGCGAACCGAGTTAATCGCTATCGCCTTCTTCTCTACCCCGCTTGGAAAATACACCTTGATCCGCGCACCTTCCTCCGGCAGACAGTGAAAGATATTGTTCCCTTCCCCAGAGTACGGAAACCACCAGTTCCCTTGTGCGTCATGCCCGGCATCGATGTCCAGGTGCACCTTCACCATATTGTTTGCCCGTTTCACGACCCGGCCTTCAAGGGATACCCCTTGAATCGCCTCATTGCGCCGCGACTTCCTTCGCAGTGTCTGGCGTTTCACCAGCACATATTCATACTGCAGCAGCCCGGATTCATAGCTGATCACCGATTCGGAGACGACCCACATCTGATTCTTAAAAAGAACATCGTCTCCGACCTGGCAATATTGACCGCTGACAACCCGGTAACGGACAAAATCCCCCTCATGGAGCTGATCCGCTTCCGTTCCTTCCGCATGCGCCTTCAGCTCTTCATAGGCGGCCCGGTCCTTTATGACCGTATAATGCTTGGACTTCAGCTCCTCTCCCCAGGACAGGTCCGGCACGCCGAAATAGACGCGCGGTGCATCCAGTGTGACATCCGGCAAGATCACTGTCCCCACCCGGGAAGCCAGCCGTTTCATAAACTGCCAGTCAGTTTCACCGTATTGAACCATTAAAGTGCCCAGGGCGTCCTGCTTGCCCGTCGCCATATTGTGCGCATCCCCTCCGGGATAGTCCGCAACAAGCCCCGCGATGGCTTCCGAATAAGTCAGATGCTTATTCTGGTACGACCGGTTCTTCGGCTCCATATCCATCGCATAACTGCGTGAGAGCGCCTCGATTTGCACATGAGGAATCCCGTCTTCCATTTGGATATCTACATTCGTAATGCCGCCGGCGAACCAGCTCTCCACCCGCGGCTTGGCCGGTTTGCGGAAGACAAGGCTATCCTCGAAGCTGCTTCTCAGCAAGCAGGCTTCCGCTTCTTCTTCCGTCATGACCGCCGTAAACGTGCACCGCGCATGTGTATTAAATTTCCGTTCAATCCGGAAACTGCGGATCGCTTTCAGCTCATAAGGCCACTGCAGCTCGTAGCCATCCCCTTGATACTCTGCTCCCATGCCCTCACCTTCACCTCTCTTCTTTATCTCGCGGAGAACTCAGGCGGCGCCGGGTCCATTCCATTCGTGAGCAACCGGATCTGACCCCCATACTGGCAAAATAAGCAGGACTTGCTGGTCAGCGCCTGTACCCCTTGAATAGAAACATTCGGACTGCCGTTGGTCCACTCTGTCTGAGCGCCTGCCAAGCGCTCCAGCAATGTGGTAAGCGCAGATACTGCACCTGACAGCTTGAATTGCGGCTCAGGGGATGGGCCTCCTGCAGAAGAAGGTCCCAGCACCGTTGGCATCAGCTTGGGCGCACAAGGATAAATAAACTGGCCTGCGGTGGGTTCCTCCGGATCGGGGTCGACCATATACGAAGGATCTGTAAAACCCAAGGTTTTCTCAGCCGCCTTCAGCGGATTCATATCACTTCGGCAATAGCCGAACGAATAGAAGTTTCCATCGATCTCCTGTTCCATTCGTTCAAAGGGAATAGCGCCCTGAATCGTTCCCGGCTCCGAGGTGGATGTCACACAATCCTTCACCGTCAACATCGGCCTGCCATTTATGTACACACCGTTCGGGTCCTGCTTGTTCAGCACTTCCTCATGTGTGCCTCGCGTGCAATGCATATACGCCCCCGCCGTCACATACGTATCCTCGCTTCGCCACGGGGATTCCAGGAGCTTGTTAAGCGTGCCTTTCGTCAACAGGGTATCCATAATTCCCATTTCAAGTTTCTCCTCTCGTCAACCGGATAGGTCTGACACTTAAGCCATACAGACTTTTTCTAAGCAAGCTCTCAGCGATGTCTACACGTGCAACCAGCACACGACTCCGGTAATATGGAATTTGAAAAATTGCCGTTTCCTTTAATGCTTCTGTGTCTACCCAAAGGGTGTGAATCCGTCCGTTTTCCGTCTCTGTGCGGTCAGGTGCAAGACAAGGGATTTCCGGAAAGTCCATCCATGCATAATAAAATTGCCCCTGCTGTTCCAGGTCCATTACGACCACACTTTTATAAGGAATGTCCGGTAACTGCTTAGTTACAGTTGCCCGCAGCTCCTCGCTGACCAGCAGTATCGGATGTTCGATCAGACTGCAGGCAGAGAGGAGATTGCCCGGCTTGGTATAGACGATTTCCTGCGGCCCGGCATACCCATACCCTTTCAGCATACGTTCCGGGAATGCCAGATTCACTCCATTTGCCGGCAAGCGCCGGTCATGCTCCAGCACGAAGTATTTCATACTACTCATGCTGCGCCTCCCCCACCCAGATCATCGTGCCACGCTGTTCCTTAGTCAGCGTTACCCGAGCAGCATCCCGCTCCAGCATCCGGCTTCCCGTCAAGTCAGCGCCTGTGAAATCCGTCCCTTCCAGCTGCGCACCTGTGAAATCTCCGGCAATTCTCGCGCCCTGAAAGCTGGCAAGCGTCAGATTGGCCTTTTGAAACAACACGCCATTCATGCCGAATACCAAGCCATGTGCTTCTGCCGCCATGTCCCGAATTCCCAGCACATGGTCGAACCTTGCAGAAGTCAGGTCACAATCGCGAAAGTCCGCATCCACCAGAAGACTCTCGCGAAAATCGGCCTGATCGCACACACAGCGCTCGAAGCGGGTACCGAGCATTCGGCTGCCCCCGAAATGACTTCCGGTCAGCGTCACCTCTTCAAACCTTGCATAACTCAGATCAACGCCTTCGTAATAGCCACGGGACAAGTTGACCTTGGCAATATGTTCATAGATGTATTCCTGATCTGACTTATTTTCCAGCCACCCTTTGCAAGTAATGGAGGAACGTTGCCTTTCATTGACGCGGTACACAGATTCACTGACCTCAGGGTCCCGAAATTGACCGACACGCACTTCAAAAGCACTGTCTTTCTCCAGGCTTTGGAAAGAAACAAGCTGCCGGATGGTGTCCATGGCATAACGAACAGCATGTACCATATAGATGTGGAACGGATACAGCTTCCGGGCCTTCCAGACTTCGAACGAATGGCGGTGAATACGGTTTAAATAACGTCTGCGCTTCTCCTCACATGCTTGATTCCAAGCGTCCGCGAATCCGTAGATCCAGCCCGCATCATAATGAAAAGGTGTCAGCTGCACCTTGCTTTCCGTGTCCCTGTCGCTGGCCTCCAGCATATAGACGGGCTTCCCTTCGTTCAGGCTCGTCCGCAGCAGAGAGAGATGAAGGTAGGCGCATTTCATTAATTGCCCCTCTTGCTGCTGGAGTCGTACCTTCTCGCAGAACTGGTCAAACAGCGGGACGAGTTGGGTGGTGATCTGTTTTTTATGCTGAACGTAATAGTTATGTAAGGATTTAATCTGCTCATTTCGCTGAGGCAGGACATCTTCTTCTATAAAATGGTTCCATAGCTCCAGGTCGTGCATCCCGTGCGCTCCTCTCTTCGGTGTGTTCTATTGATTCATCAGCACTTCGATGCCTTTAATCACGACCTGCCCCTGATCCATCGTAAAGCCGCCGTTTCCGCCCTTGGTGGACATTTCAATCTGGTTGGCAACCATCATAATAGATTCCGAGACCATTTCAATTTGCTTGCTCGCCTGCAGTGTAATCTTATTCTCACAATTCAAAATAATCGTGCCCGCACTCGTTAAAGTAAGAGTTGCGCCCCCGGTCGCACCGGTAATGATGATTTTATCTTCCTCGAACGTGATCTTCTGGCCGGTTGGCGTCAGCAAGAACTTCGTGTTCGGATTGGCCATTAAATCTTCCTTTAGATCCTTGTCGTATTGAATAACAGGCTGCAGCTGTTCTTGCCGGACTACGGTCGTCGTCACATTTTGGCTGTGTCTGCCTGCAGCAGCGGATGTACTGCCCGGCTTGGATGCGGGAGCCATTGCTTCTTCCGGTATCTTCTTCCGCACAGAACTGAGTGCAATGCCTTCTGCTTCCTTCGCATTGGGGAAATAGATCCGGACAGCGTCGCCTTTTTCCGGCATGCAGTACCATCCCGTCTGATCGTCCGAGGCATACATCGTGGAATACGGAAAGGGGCTGGCGATCGCGAGGCTCCAGTCCTGATCGTAATCGAGCTGCACCTTGACCTCATCCCGGACCACCTCCATGACTTTTCCTGAGAGGGAAGAGCCTATCAGCTTGGAATTATACCTCATGCGCCGGTAAGCTGTCCGTTTCAGACAGAGGGTGTAGTGATGAGTAAGCAGACCCTGCTTCATTTCGGTCCGTACCTCGAACACGTGAAGCTGCTGGCCTTTGAAGGTGACCTGATCTCCAAGTTCAAGCACCTGATTGTTCAGCATCACTTCATAACAAATATAATCCCGTTCACTAAGCCCGCTCTCTCCGTTTCCCGCCTCTTTTTTGAAGGCTAATATATCCTTGTACATCCGGTAATGTGTAGCTTCGATCCTGCCTGCGTCCCGATGATCTGGAATGCCCAAATACACGCGTACGCTGTCTTCCGTGGATACAGGAACCAGCACCGTGTGATAACGGGAGGCCAGCCGCTTCAGAAACTGCCAGTCTGTCTCTTGATATTGCAGGGTATACGCATCCAGTCTTTTATCTTCCTCAAACGTATTAAAGCTTTGCCCATTGGGGTAGTACCCGCTGATCTTCTGCATTAAATCGGGAATGAGCGTAGAATTGTTCTGGTAGGAACGCGTCTGCGGTTTGAGATCCATTGCGTGGGTATGAGAGATGGCTTCCGCTTCCAGCCAGTAGGCTTCCTTATCGACCTTGACACGGAGTTTGAGGATCGTGCCATGAAACAATCGCTTGCTATTTCCATTCTCGTCGGTATACAGAAGCTCTACCGGGGTATTCTCATCCGCCATCCGTACATAATGCTCTTCCCTATCTTCCGAGATCATGCCCGTAAACGTCAATTTAGCGTGGTCATTGATTTTCTTGACCAACGTCACATGATGCAGTCTCATCTCAAAAGGAAGTATATGCAAATGTTCATAGCTAACCGCTGACATTGCCATTGTGTCATCTCCTTCATGCAATTCCTTTAATTCCCTATATATCGATTTTTTCCCATGTAATTTTAATATATCACCCTTAAATACTAAATTAAGTATGTAAAAGGATTTTTTATCAGACAGTAGTTTAGACATTTTCAAAAACCTCCGTTACCGGTTTCATTAATGGGCTGTGATAGGCGGCACCGACCGGAATTACAACTGCTCTGGCCCCCATAGTGAGTATCCTTTTCCTGAACCGTTCCAGCTCCGCTTTTTTGCCTGAAACAACAGTCTGACCCTTGGAATTCAGATTAGATACTACGACATGGCCACGGTAGGACGGCTGACTGCCTTCCTCTTCCAGCCTCCTATTTATTTGTTGCAAAATGAACCGCGTGTCATTAAAATAATAATGACACGCGGTTCATTTTGGGAAATTAGAAAGGTGGCGGGTAAATGTCTCCCCGATTGACGGATCACCGTAAAGAACAGCGAAGCCGGCAGATATTGGATGCTGCTAAAAGCGTATTTATTAGAAAAGGCTACGGCGCGGTCTCGCTGAAGGATATTATCGAGGAAGCAGGCATGAGCCGGGGCTGGATTTACCTCTATTATCAAACGAAGGAGGAAATTTTTGAAGCATTGCTGGATCGTCAGGATCTTGAGTATGAACAGTATCTTGAATACTTGAAGGCTGCTTCATCATCTATGTGGCAAGTCATTATCACACTCTATACCCAGCAGCTTCATGATTTGGAGCAAATGGAGGGCGGTGGAATGATGTCTGCTTTTTACGAGTATTTTCTAGTCGGCTGGCGTGATTCTCCACGCAGAGAGCTACTTGAAAGACGGTACGAAAGAGGCATCGAACGCTTTGCAGATTTGCTTCGGACGGGGGTAAGCCGCGGCGAATTTACTCCAGTCATGGATCTTAGTGAGATATCCAAGGTGGTCTCCTCCTTTCAGGAAGGTATCGTTACACATTCCATCACGGTTGGCACCAAGCAAGCGGATACTAGTATGCAATTCAATGCACTACTTCACTATCTGTACAGTCTGCTTCAACCGTCAGCCGGCCAAGCAATGGATTTCTTGGGTTTAAGGGAGGAGATTTAATGAAGTCACTTTTTCGCAATCCTGTGTTCTGCAAGCTGTTTATTGCGGCTTTTGCTTCCCAACTGGGTACGGTGGTCGGCAACATGGCTTTTGCCTATTATCTGGTAGACCGGTTCAGCGAGCGCCCCTCCCTGGCAACGACCGCTGAGTTGATGTATTCCTTGCCTACACTGGCTGTATTCTGGATCGTCGGTGTTGTGGCCGACCGGTTCGACCGAAAGCATATCGCCGCATACAGCGATTGGATCCGTGCCGGATTGACCTTGCTGCTGCTGGTATTCGTGCATTACGATCTAATCGTGCTATGTTTTCTGGTCCTGTTTCTGCGCAGCTCGATCTCCAAATTTTTTGGTCCGGCTGAGATGGGGCTGCTGCAGGGAAGCATCGGTCATGACCAGTATGTTCAGGCATCAGGGTTGAACCAGATCGTTATGGGAATGTTCATGTTATTCGGGATGAGTCTGGGAGCGACCGCTTATCATTTTGTTGGAATTGAAGGCGCTATCATCGTCGACGGTGCCAGTTTTCTAATCTCGGGTCTGCTGCTGGCCTGGGGGGATTTTCCCGAGAATGCCCGGATGCCTAACGGCAAGAGCCGTATTCGCGAGCTTCGCTTTTCGCATCTCATTACAGATTTCTGGCAGGGTCTTCGTTATATCGCCGGAAATCGGCTGCTGCTCGTACTTATCAGCGGATTTTTGTTCTTTGGGATCGTAAATGGTGTGTTTGCTGTGCTTCCGATTTTTGCAATGAAATATAAGCTGAGTCCGGATAATTATGTCGTCTATTCCTCGATGATTACCGTTTTTCTGGGCATCGGCTTCCTGCTGGGCAGCATTCTCGGTCCTCGTCTCATTGCCCGCTTTACCCGGACTCCGGTGCTTATAACGGGGTTATTCGTAGCCAGCCTGCTTATTGGGGGCCTGGGTTTTGCCGGTCGGGTCGAGGTATACTTAGTCATTATTCTGCTCGCGGGTATTGCAATTGCGCCAATCAATATCGTTCTTGGCAGCTGGATGCCCGAACTGGTTCCCGCCCGTAATATGGGCCGGGTTAATGCTTTGATTGATCCGATCATGATGCTGGGCCACTCCATGGCACTGGGCATTGTCGCCCTGGCCTTTCCCGTCTGGCTTTCGGTGACTTGGCTGCACTATATACTCGCGCTATGTACAGTAGCCGTCAGCTTCTTCTACCTTTTTTCACTTCCCTCCCTTGTCCGTAAGCTTGAGGTACAATCGGCCGCAGAACGCGAGGCAGCGCAAAGTGAAACGGCTTGAGCAGATTACATAACAGAGCAGGCGAGCGGCTATACATGCGCTGCCAGGCATAAGCGTCCGCCAAATAAAAAGCACACAGCCGCGGCCTTGTGCTTTTATTACTCATTTCTATCCGTAAACTATTGAAGATGAAAATAATATTTATCGTGATTTTGAAAATGTAAGGTGAGTAGTGCAGTTATGAATAACCAGGAGGAATTTGAAATCCCTCTGTCAATGACTCGCATATTTCGGCAAAGTCAATGGTGATATGATCCTTGAAATGCCCACTGATAATCTGGATTCCACAAGGTAATTCATCGTTAGAGCGGTTCAGCGGCAAAATTGTGGCAGGCAGCCCAAAGACAGTCGCGAGGATATTCCAGATTAAATGCTCGTTATATCCAGTTGCCCGTCCATTCACTTCCAGAGTCCTTCTAGTTACCGCCTGCTGCATGTGGGGAATTGCCAATACCGGACTGATGGGCAGCAGCAGAACATCATATTCCTGAAGTAAGGAAGTGATCACACGGTTATATTCCTGACGCAAGCGGTCCGTTTCCTCTTGTTCCCCCTCACTCTGATTCATTGCCCGGTAATAGTCCTCTAGCCCTTCAGGAAAAGCCTTTGTCACCAAACGGGATGCCCGCAGGCCAAGGGAGGCCAGACTTGCAGTCAGGCGCTGCCTTGAATTGAATGAGGTGCCGACAAGCCGTCCAGACAGCTTCATAGCCAGGTCGAACAACTTGTCCATTTGGATCTCAGGAGGCATTCCGTGGTGAACCTCCACCCCCTCCATCCTTGATAAACCTGCGGTGAAATCAGCATATCTGCGTTTAATACGTTCATCTATTTCATGCTCCGGAGCTTCAAACCAGGTCAGAACTTTAATCTTCGCTTGCTCCTTTAATGTGTTAGTGCGGAAATCAGGAGGGACAGGCACATCTACCCAGGGATCATACAGCACATCCATCATCAGCCGCAGATCCTTGGCGCTTCGGGCCAGCGGGCCAGCCGCCGACAAATCGGGTTCGCTTTCATCACCGGGAGGATTGCCAGGAACATGTCCTCTAAGCGACAGCATTCCAAGACTGCAGCGATGGGCATATACACCGGTATAATGCGCAGGGATCCGCAGGCAGCCGATCAGATCACTGCCGAATTCCACAGGCGTGCAATCAGATGCCAAAGCGGCCGCACTGCCGCCAGATGAACCCCCTGGTGTCAAGTTTGTGTTCCACGGGTTGTTGGTCGTGCCGTATAGATCATTATAAGTCTGCCAGTCTGCAGTCATCACCGGTACGTTGGTTTTCCCCATAACGATCGCTCCGGCCTGAATCAATCGTTGCACCGTGGCCGCATGTTCTGTAGCAATGTTATGTTTTAAATGCGGGGCTCCAGAGGTTGTAAGCATCCCGCTGACATTAAATGACTCCTTGACCGTAAGCGGCAGACCATGCAGTGGCCCATACCTCCGGCCTTCTTTTCTGTCCCGGTCGGCCTGATCCGCCTGGGCGTAGGCAGTTTCCCGCTGCTGCTGCACCACGGCATTGAGTTGTTCATTAACAAGGTCCATCCGGCCATAATAGTGATCCAGCAGTTGCCTGGAATTCACCTCACCCTGTTCAAGCAGCCGGATCACATCGGAAGCGGTAAGATAAGTTAAATTCAAGTTTCTTCCTCCCTGTATCCTTACTATTTGGCGCTGTCGAGCAGTTTCGCGAACTTGCCCGGACTCATAATCTCGTGAGTGATGAACGTACCATTAAGAAACAGACTGAAGGTTGTCCAGATCGAAGGGGCGGCCTGGGCTTCCTCCCGGGTAGTCAGGAGATGAGCCGTAAACGGGATACCCCTCTCCTTCGCCACTGACCGCAAATCCTCCAAAACACCAACGGCAAAAGGACATTGTGCTGTGTAATAAATACAAATCCCGTCGCCCGAGGCTGGCGCAGACTTCACGGAATGTGCAAAAGACGGGTGCTCCCCCTCATCGTTCCATTTGAGTACTGCCAACTCGAAATAAGGATCTGCTTCATCGGTGATTTGAAATCCCATATGCTCAAAAAAACGTTTATCGCTCAAATAAGGCATTTTCTTCTTGCTGACAATATGCACAATGCCATCCATGCCCAAGGCTTGGGCATCTGCCTTGCACTTATCCAGAAGCTGTTTGGAATGACCATTGTCCTTGTGTCTTCCAGATACCCACAGGCAGTTAATGTACATATAGTTAGGGGCATTAAGCGGGATCCAAGCCTTCTCGGCAGGCAAATATTCAATAAAAACCTTGGCCCGGTCATTCAGCCGGTACAAAACCAGCCCTTCCTCCATCCGTTCGCTCAGCCATTGCTTTTTGTCCCGGACCGCCTGCTCATATTGCTTCGCGCCCAGGGCGCAGCAGATATGTTCTTGTTTGATGTTTTCTTTGGTAATTTGCAAGTAGGTCATTGTGTCACTACCTCACTATTCTTTTTGAAATATCCGGGATAACCAAACGGTTGTTTAGGACTATCCCGGTAGAATTTGTGTCTAGAATCTGTGCTGGATCGAAAAGAAAGCTCCCTGCGGGTCTTGCAAAGTGGAACATGTCCCGCCACCCGGCACAGGCATTGGGGAGATTACCACAGCAGCTCCCAAGGCTACCGCTTGCTGAGAGACCTTCTCGCATCCGGAAACCTTGAAATATAATCCCCAGCCGCTGCTCATGTTCGCCATGTCCTGGGGAATTGCCTTCATGCCGGCTACATAGTCTGCTCTAACTTTGAACTGGAGATAACGGCCTGACGGAGTAGGCACTTCTTCCATTGACCACCCCAGTAGTTCAGTATAAAAATGAGCGGCGGCGTTCAGATCTGTTGTATACAGCTCATGCCAGTCGATAGAGTACGATTCGTGCTGAACGCCCGATCCCAGATGCTCTGCCGCTTCCCATAAGGCCACCATCGCTCCGGTAGGATCACGGAATGCACACATAGCGCCCTTGTCCGCTATGCGTCTTGGAGCAATGAGCATTTCCGCTCCCAGTGACTGGGCCCGTTCAGCTGAGAACTCCACGTCCTGAACAGCAATGTAACAGCCCCAGAAAGAGGCCAGCTTAGGATCACCTAAGGAATACATGGCAGCCACATCTTGTTCGTCCGATTGGAATACCGTGTAGCTTCGCCCATCTTCCATAGTTGTCGTTTGCGTACTCCAAGGAAATAATGCGGTATAAAATGCAGCAGATGCTGCCGGATCACCGCTGCCCAGCTCGGCCCAGCAAAACGTACCTTCGTTATAATGCTTCATAGGTCTTTGAACCGGAGCTGAATTTCGGTAACCTGTTTACGGTAATCCTTCAGATCCTCATGCACATATACTTCCCGCGACGGTGATGTAAGCTGGACTCCTGTATTTTTAGCATATAAGTCCATTTGCGCCCAGACGTCACCCAGCGTATCCGGCGTTCCCTGGTGAACCACAGACAGGAAATAACCGCCTTCCAGCGTTTTGGTAACTATCGGAATCTTCTGGCCCTTGTATTCTATAGACTCGCCTTCCACAGCCTTGCTGACCGGAATGCAAATCTCTGTGTCATGTCCTAGTTCATAATTCTGCTCATAATACAAACTCATGCCTTGACCATTGATTACATCTTTCACTTTGCTGTCAAGCAGGGTAAAGACCTTGGTAATTTCCTCATATTGGCCGCGGTAACGGATGCTTGCAACCTGAATTGGGAAAATGTACTTTTTAACAACGGTGAACTCCGGTTTCAGATCCACTGCGGTTTTCGCCGGATTCCAGGCTGTTACAAGCCCAATCGCCTCCAGCGCCTCCAGTGGAACGAGGATGGCGGACTGGTGCTGTCTAGGGGCTGCATGAAGAGTAATGGTCTGCTCGTTGACCTTCATTTGCTTGCTGCCGATAACCAGTATTGCCGTCCGGGCAAATGTTGACAGGGTAAGCTTCTTTTCTTTGGCAGCCCATTGCAAATCTGCACCCAGTTCTTCGGAGACAGGCCGGATCGGTACGAGCCAGGTCTTGCCCTCCTGAACCGGTGAGGCCCCTGTAAAGGTAATCGGTGTTCCATTCCACGAGATCTTGACCGCTGGAGCGGCTGCCGATAAGGCAGTGCCACTCGGACAGGCCAGCAGTGCAATAAATAATAGCAGCATAAATTTCTTCATGTTCTGTTCCCTCCTGAATTTAGGTTGTTGATCGGCCTTGCCGCTGTTTGCCGGCTAACTGGGCCAGGGAACTGCGCCGGGAATCAGCCCGTTCACGCTCCAGGGGCAAGCCATCCTGCGGCGGTGAATCTGCTGCATCTTCCAGCAGAAATTCACAGAGATCTTTAATCGTCGGATACCTGAATAGTTCGATCATGGTCAGTCTACTTCCATAATCTTCCTGTAATTCGCGGAAGAGCGCAACCATACTGATCGAATCACCACCAAGATCGAAGAAGTTATCGTGCAGGCCAATATCCTGGCGGTTCAGAACTTTGTGCCAGGCATCCGCAATCTGCTGCAGCAACGGAGCTGATCCAGAGGGGAGTTCGCCAGTTGTCATAGCGGCCGCTTCATCGGTTTCCGGGAGCTGCGGTGCCAGAAGCGCAAGCGCTTTGCGGTCTACTTTGCCATTGGCTGTCAGCGGGAAATTCTCCAGCTCCAGTATAGCGGACGGCACCATGTATGAAGGCAATTTCTCTTTTAAATAAACGGTTAGGGCTTTGCCGATGTCCGGTTTGCTCTCCTTGGTTGTGGTTTTATTGGAAGAATAGAGGTTCATCTCTTCCACCTGTCCAGACAGAGTCATCTGCTCAGGCGTAATCCCGCCTCCAAGCAGGCAATGCAGATATACATCGTTACTACGCAGCCGGAACATTGGGCGGATGTGTTCGAAGCCCAGAGTCCCCATTTGAATTAAGCCAATTCCGTGTTCAGGACCTTTATCTTCCAGGAGCTGCGAGATGATCCCGGCTTCCATCATCGAATAGCCCAGGCCATCCTTCTGTCCATACATAGGGACGATTGCATCCATGCAGCCGATCAGGAAAATCTGGAAGGCCGAAGCTTCAAAAACTTCACGGTTCCCCGGTGCATGAATAGCAGCATCCATCCTTGGATGTTCTTCGAGCAGTACAAGCTGATGCTCCTTGCGGTTGTAATAATACAGCCCGCCAGGCAGATCCTCTACCGCTCCAGGCTTGAGATGGAAGTAGACCTGGACTGGATACAGCCCGCCTGCAGAACCATATTGGAACTTCGGAAAAGGAAGACCATCGAAAGTCCTTTGTGACAAAGCAGACGTAAATGCCCCGAATTGCTGCTGGGAAATCGGCTCCTTCACAAAGCTGCGGTAGCTGCGCCGCCGCAAGAATGGATCGTTACCTTCCTCTGCATCGCCCAGACTGTAGCTTTTACCGGATAGATTACTTCGCAATGCGGGTTCATTCAGCTTGAACAACATCCGGTCCACTGCCCCCGTAATCAATTCTTGCCCGGCCATCCCCGCGACACCGTAAGCCTGTTCACGGTCCACGGTCACATAGGCGGACAACCGTTTGCGTTCGCCTTCCCCCTGGCTGATTACGGTAGCCTCCTTGATATACGGATGGGATTTCAGGGCAGCTTCGATCTCGCCTAGCTCAATGCGATGCCCGCGTACCTTAATCTGCAAATCCTCCCGGCCCAGGAATTCTATATTTCCGTCCTCCGCATATCTCCCGAGATCGCCGGTGCGGTAGAGCCGCTGGCCGGTCAGAGGATGACGGATGAATCGTTCCAGGGTTCGCAGTTCATCCTGCCAGTAGCCCATAGCGAGGCCTTCTCCCCCAATATACAATTCCCCGCATACGCCAATAGGGCACTCCTCCATCCGTTCGTTCAGCACGTATACCCGTTGATTGGCGAGTGAACGTCCGTAAGGAATGCTGGTCCAGCCAGGCAACACCTCCTGAACCGGGTAAGCAATCGACCAGATGGCTGCTTCGGTGGCACCGCCTAATGAGACCACCTCAAGCCCTGGCTTCAACCGGCTGATTGCTTGAGGCAAGCCCAGCGGTATCCAGTCACCGCTAAGCAGAGCCAGACGCAGCGAGCTGCAGACTGGCGAATTCGTATCTTTGACCAGTTCCGTAAGCATGCTGAGGAGTGCAGGAACTGTATTCCAGAGGGTCACGCCTGTCCGGTTCATCAGCTCCAGCCAATGTGCAGGGTCCCGGAGATGATCCTTGTCTGGCAGAACGAGTGTGCCTCCTGCAGAGAGCATGCCGAAGATATCAAACACGGACAGGTCAAAGTTCAGCGCAGACAAGCCGAACATGACATCATGCGGTCCAACTTTATAAGTGTGAAGAATATCTTCAGTGGTATTGAGAACAGAGCGGTGATTGACCATGACACCTTTGGGAACGCCCGTGCTCCCTGAAGTGAACATAATATACGCCAGGCGGTCCGCCGCCTCCGGGTCCTCTGCTCCGTATTTGCCGTCCGGCTTGCACTGTCCGTTAAGAACAACGGGCATAAGCTGCGGCCAATCTGAGTGATCCAAATCGGGCTGAATGACGGCATTTGCGACCTGTCCAAGCCGCAGAAGCTCAGCTATCCGGGCTTGGGGAAGCGAGGCATCCACGGGCAGATACGCGCAGCCAGCCTTGAGAATCCCAAGAACGGCAGCAATCTGCTCCCAGCCCTTGTGCATCACAACGGCCACCGGTTCGCCCGGACGGGTTCCATTTAGGATAAGCTGACCAGCAACGTAATCGGCGTAGTCATTCAATTCGGAATAACTAAGCTGCCCTCCAGGGGAGATAAGTGCCACTGCGGACGGTCGTTGCCGTACATTGTTGTGGTAACGCTCCAGCAGTGATCCAGGTGACGGATTAGGCAGTAGTGGCCGGGTATGGAATGTTGCAACCTCATGAAGACGTTCGCGGTGCGGCATCCTGCGCGAAAGCTCCATACTCAGGGGCAGTGGTTCATCCCAGACTTGTGCTTCCTTAGCCAGCATGTCCAGCAGCTCGCAATACGCAGCGAACATCTCGTCCAGCATGCCGGCCGGGAACAGTTCATCTACAGAGTCCCAATTGAAATGCAGTTCCCCATCCCGTTCCAGCACCTGGTGATCCAGCCACACCTGAGGAGTCTGCGAGACACTGTAGCGATCCTCCTGCAAGGCCTGTGCGGGCTGGCCTTCGGGCGCAGCTTGTTCCGTCTGATTCAGAATGCTCGTGAAGATTACGGGTACAATCGCCTTCGATGGCTCTTTGTATTTGGCCAGCAGCTCCCTTGTCACCCGCACACCGCTGAAATAGCGGTGATCCATATCCTCAAGCAGCCTGCGCTGATGGCGCTGGGCCCGGCTGATGAAGGCACCCGGTTCGCGGTTGTCAATTTCCAGCAGAGTCAGGGAGGTGAAGTCCCCAATGACTTCGCCCACTTCGGGATGGATCGGCAGACGGTTGAATAAGGTCAGATTAAGGGCGAAATGCGCCTTGCGGCTCCATAACGTCAGCACCTCCGAAAAAGCAGTCAGTAAAGCCACCGTAGAGGTAATGCCATAACCTTCCGCTCTCTTTTTGAGCTGCTTCCAGTGTGGGGCGGAAATGACATGCTGCCGCCGTCTGAATTCCGGCTTCAGCACTTGGGACGGTTCCTTCACAAGTTCAAACTGCGGTCCCATTGGCAGGGAGTCCAGCCGGCCCTTCCAGTACGTCTCGGAGCGGCGGAATAATTCACTTTTTTCAATCTCTGCAGTAGCCAGCACATAATCGCGGAAGGACAAGGTCAGCGGCTCGAAGACATGTGCCGGATTTAGATAAAGTACAGAGAGCTCACGCAGCAGCAGCTCCAGGCTCCAGGCATCAGCGATTAGCAGATCGACGCTGATATGCAGCCGGACCCGGCCTTCAGGCAGCCGCGTCGCGCGGACATCAAACAACGGCCACTGGCAGCAATCGAGCACCTGGTGCGACATCTCTTCCCGAATAGACCGCACATGGGCGCTTCGCTCCTCTTTTCCAAAAGCGGTGATGTCATAGGAACGGATTATATAGCTGGGAACTTGAGGAAGAATCTGCTGCTGCCCATCCGGAAGAATCACCGAGCGAAGCATGTCATGCCGGTCAATCAGCGCTTGGAACGCCTGCTGGAACGTGCTTAGATTAAGGTCAGCGACATCATTTTCAAAATACATATGGGTCGATACATTTCCAAGCTCTAGGCCCTCCGAACGGCCGATCCAGTAGGCCTTTTGCACATCGGTCAGTGGAAAGGGATCATACCGCTCCGCCAAGGCAATCTGCACCTCGGGAAGATCAGTATACGCACTGATGCCTTGCCCGGCTTGCTCCGCTGCTAATGCAGCCAGATCGTCCACGGTAGGATGATCGAAAAATTGCTGGAGCGTAATTTCCGTACGGAAGGTCTTGTTCATCACAAACAAAATTTGGGTCGCCAGCAGGGAATGCCCGCCCAGCTCGAAGAAGGTCTCCTGTCCATCCGCGATCTCGAGCCCAAGGCTCTGCTCCCAGATTTCTTTGACTTTCTGCTGATAATAGTTGTTGTCTGCCGTTCTGTTCCCTTGGCGGCTGTCACTCTCAACATCTGCTGTGGCACGCCCGCTGGAAGGGCCGATCCAGAATACACCTCGTTCAAAAGGATAGGTTGGGAGCTCCAGCTTGCGTCTGCGTTCTCCTTCGTAATACAGCGCCCAATCCAGTTCAGCGCCTGCCAGCCATAATTGGGCGATTTCGCTTTGCAGCCAATATAGTCCGGGTGCTTGGCCTGCCGCTGCAATCTGCCCGTCGGATTGGCTGGGTTTGCCCAGGTTCAGGACATAGACCTGCTCCACCTGCACAGGTGCATGACCGGAAGTATGATCCTTTTCTTCGCTGTAGAGCTGATGTAAAGCATCCTCCAAGGCGCATTCGTCCTTCAACACCTGGCTGACCCAGTCGCCTATTCCGGTACCAACGATGGAAGAGGCTTGGATACCCCAGCCAAGGAACAGGCGGCCAAGCGCCAATTGCAGCGCAAACGACAACATTCTCCCGGTAGCGGAAGATGGTTCAGGTGCAAGGGCGGACCGAACATAATGTCGCAGGTCGAGTGGATATGAGCGGCGGATTTGGTCGGACAGCTCACTAATCAACTGCTGAAATGACGTATTCGATTCGTATAAATCGCGAGCCTCTTCTGCAGAGAGCACACAGCTTTGGGAGAAGCTTAAACAAACTGCCAGCTTGCCCTCCGCTGCAGATCCCTGACGTATAGTACCCGTTACACTCGCAGCCCTTAGCTGCTCCAGCAGATCGGTGCGCCCGCGAAAAACAATAGCTTTTGAAACGGCAAATACCGCCCGTCCTGTTTTAAGGGTATAGGCCATGTCGCTTAGATTAAGCTGCGGGTGTATTTCTATATGGGCCGCCATATTGGCGCACATCCGCTCCAGCGCACTTGCTGTCTTGGCCGACAGGACCAGAAGCTCGCAGCGGTTCTCTGCATCCCCTTCCGCCTGAACCGGTGCTTCTGTCAGCACCAAATGGGCATTGATTCCACCTAGTCCAAAGGAGCTGACTCCGGCATACCGCCCATGTGCCCCGGCATCCCAGTCAGCAAGCATATCATTTACGTAGAAGGGGCTGCTATGCTCCTCAAGCTTGGGATTCGGTGTCTCAAAATGAAGGCTTGCCGGAATTTTCCGGTGCTTGAGCGCCAAGGCTGTTTTGATCAGACCGGCTGCCCCAGAAGCCATCTCGACATGGCCGATGTTGGTTTTGGCCGAACCAATTGCACAAAAATGGTTGGAGCGCGCTGCTGCAAACGCTCTGCTTAGCGCCTCAAGCTCAATATCATCTCCAAGCGGCGTGCCGCTGCCGTGAGCTTCTACGTAGCTGATTGCATCCGGCTGGACTTGGGCGATGCTCATGGCTTCAGCAATGACCGCCGCCTGGCCATCTACACCGGGAGCAGCATAGCCGATCCGGTTAGCGCCGTCGCTGTTAATCGCCGAACCTTTGATTACGGCCTGGATCATATCTCCGTCCCGCAGTGCATCTTCAAGCCTTTTCAAGACGACGATTCCCAGGCCATTGCTGTATACAGTCCCAGTAGCCTCTGCGTCAAAAGCGCGAATCATCCCATCTGCTGCGGTCAGCCCTCCTTGGCGATGCAGATAGCCCGGAACTTGCGGAAATTTGAGCGTCACGCCCCCTGCCAGTGCAAGGTCGCATTGTCCGCTGAGCAGACTTTCACAGGCCAGATGCGTTGCTACGAGAGAAGTCGAACAAGAAGTTTGTACGGCAACGACAGGTCCGCAAATATTTAGGCGATAAGCAATTTGGGCGGTCATATGGTCCTTGTCATTGGCGATCATAAGCTGCAAATCACTGACGGATTCGTTCCGGTCCCTGTCCGCAAGCAAGTGGTTAATCAGGTAAGTACTGGTGCTGACTCCCGCGAACAAACCAATCAGTCCGGGATAATTCAGCGGGTTATACCCTGCCTTCTCCAGTACCTCCCAGGCGCTCTCCATAAAAAGCCGATGCTGCGGATCGGTGATTTCGGCTTCCCTGCTGGTCAGCTTGAAGAAGGCTGCATCAAATTTCTCGGTGTCCTTCAATGAAGTATTCACCGGGATCAGACCCTCGCTCCCCAAGCGGTTCAGGGGTTCTATGCCTGGTCCTGCTGGTGCTGGGCTTAGCTGAAGCGCATCCGTTCCACTAGCGAGAAGCTCCCAATACTGCTCCACGGAATCCACCCCGGGGAATCGGCACACCATGCTGACGATGGCGATATCATTGCTTAAATCCTGCTCCGACTGTTCCTTGCTCACTGTGTTTCCTCCCTTATGTTCAAAATCATCTGCGGCGCGTCTGTCTTGCTTGAAACCGTCTGTCTGCGCGGTCCACCGCTTTTTGCTCCATACCTGTAGGGGACTTGTCCACTGAAGCACTTCCGAAAAATTCAACCATCGCAGCGACGGAGGTATGTCTGAACAGCTCGATGATAGGAATCTCGCGGTTCAGCATCCCCTGCAGCTTCAATTGCATTTGAACCAGCTTGAGCGAATTGCCGCCAAGGTCGAAAAAATGCTCATCCCTGCCGATATGCGGACGGTTCAGCAGCTCCTTCCAAATGGAGATAATACCTTCTTCCAGTACGGATTGCGTCGGTCCCGCTGCGAGTTCAATCGTCTCAGGCAGAATGGCCAGGAGTGCTTTGCGGTCAGTTTTGCCGTTGGGAGTCAAAGGGAATTCTTCGAGAATGCTTATACTGTAAGGAACCATGTAGCCTGGAAGCCGGGAGCGCAGATGGGAACGCAGTGCAGCCGAGTCCGGCAAGGGTTGCCGTTCCGAACCGAGAACCACATAAGCGCGCAGACGTCTCGCGTCCTCCTCCCCTTCAGCAAGCACAGTAGCCTCTTGAACGCCGGGACAGGTCTTCAGGTTGCTTTCGATTTCACTTAACTCAATGCGGTAGCCGCTGATTTTGACCTGGAGGTCGTCGCGTCCAAGGAATTCAATGACCCCGTCTAATCCATAGCGGCCCCAATCCCCCGTCCGGTAGAGGCGTTCTCCGGTGATAGGCGAGATGACAAAGCGTTCAGCAGAGCGGATCTCATCCCGCCAGTAGCCGCTGGCAACGCCCAGACCGCCAATATATAACTCTCCCGGCACCGATACTGGACATTCTTCCATCCGTGCATTCAGCACATATACACGCTGGCCGGACATGGATAGACCATAGGGAATGTTGGTCCAAGCCGGATCGACAGTGTGAACCGGGAACTGAATCGACCAGATCGCTGCTTCGGTTGCCCCGCCAAGCGCAATAACCTCGGCCTGAGCACTCAGGCAGCGAATAGCTCCCGGAAGAGTAGAAGGAATCCAGTCTCCGCTCAGCAGGCACAGTCTGAGGGAATCCAGCCGTACTTCAGATGCGGCATACATCAATAGCATGTTCATGAAGGCGGGAACGCTGTTCCAGACCGTAACCCGGTGCTTCTGCATTAGCTCCAGCCAGTGTGCTGGATCGCGCAGCCGCTGCGGCTCTGGCAGCACAAGTGTGCCTCCTGCCGCTAAGCAGCCGAAGATGTCGAATACGGACAAATCGAAGCTTAGCGAAGAAAGGCCAAGCACGACATCCTGCGGGTTCAGCCCATGGCTGCGGTTAATGTCGGTCAACGTATTAACCGCGGCTATATGGCTGATCATCACCCCTTTAGGCGTTCCTGTACTGCCGGAAGTGAATAAAACGTAGGCCAGTTGCTCGCCTATTCCGTCCGTATTGCCTCCATATTCCGGCGTCTCTTCGTTTCCAGTATTTTCGTTGACCTCTATGGTCTTAATACCGGTAGTGGCCCAATCATCTACAGGGACAGAGGACTGGACCAGTACCACTTGAACCTGTCCGAGCTCCAGCAGCTCTCCAATGCGGTAGGCAGGCAGACCTGCATCTACCGGCAGGTAGGCAGCTCCGGCCTTTAAGATCCCTAGGACCGCCGCCACCTGCTCCCAGCCTTTTTCCATCACTACGGCAACCAATGTCTCCGGCTGTATGCCATACGCCACCAACTGATGCGCTATAGCATTGGCTTTGTGGTTCAACTCTCCGTAAGAGAACGTATATCCGCCCACAAGCAGAGCCGGAGCATTGGGCTGAGTACGGGCCATCCGCTGAAAGCCATGATGCAGGGCAATGTCCTGCGTCTCCTGTTTGTGTTGGTGCCGTGCGTCAATTTCCGCCAGTCTCAGGCGGTGTGCGAATCCGGCTGAACCCGAATCGGCCAGCGGCAGGGCCTGCTCCCAGGCCTCTTTTTCTTCTGCCAAACGGCGCAGCAAGCTTCCATAGATGGCAAACATCTCATCCAGCACTCCCGGCGGGAACTTGCTCAGGGCCGCGTCCCAATTGTAGTGAAGCTCGCCGTCCCGTTCAGCTACCTGGTGATCCAGCCATACCTGAGGTGTCTCCGACAGACTGCGTGCTTCCGTCTCAGATTCATTCCTCCGCTGGAAGATCTGATCAAATCCGGCTGTCGTCCTCTCCCTGTCAGACAAGTCCAGCAGGCTTGTGAACACCACCGGAACTGGTTCACTCAGAATGCTGTGGGCCATAAGCTGTTCTGTCACACGGATGCCACTGTAAAGGCGGTGATCGAGATCGGTCCACAGACGCTCCTGGAGCTGTTCAGCCCTGCTGCCAAAAGGAAGAGGGTCACGGTAATCGACCTCCAGCAGACTGATGGTTGTGAAATCGCCAACCAAATGTTCCATTTGCGGATGCAGCGGGAGACGGTTAAACAGCGTTAGATTCAACAAGAAATGCGGCTGCTTTGCATACAGCGCAAGCACTTCCGCATAACAGGCGAGCAGCAATGCGGAGGAAGTTAACCCCCGTCTGCGTGCCGCCGCCGACAGTTTTGACCAGAGACTGGCCGGCAGAACGGCCTTCCAGCGCTTGAATTCCTGCCGCTTCAAGCCTTGAGAAACCGCAACAGGCAACTGCGGACCGGCCGGTAGGCGGGGAAGTCGCTCTTGCCAATAGGTCTGCGCCATTCTATAACGGTCTGCAGAGGTTACGGACAGCAAGGACAGCACATAATCACGGAAAGTTGCTTCCAGTGGTGGCAATTGGGCCGTTCCGGCATACAGCGCAGCCAGTTCCTCCAGAATAATCCGAAAACTCAGCGCATCGGCGATCATAAGGTCAAAGCTAATATGCAGCCGGGTCAGTCCTTCGGGCAGCCGGGTCGCTTCAATGGCGAACATCGGCCAGCTGCCGGTATGAATGGTCTGCGACATCACTTGACGAATGTCGTCCAGCCGTGAGACGCGCTCCGCTTCGGAGCAGCCGCTTGCGTCTGCCATTCTCACCGGGTAAGGCGGGACCTCTTCCAGAATCTGCTGCATGCCGTCCGGCATGACCATTGCCCGCAGCATAGGATGCCGCTTTACAAGCGTCTGGAAGCACTGTTCGAAACGTTCAATATCAAGACCCGCAAACTCCATCTCCTGATAGACATGAGTGGCGGCATTGCCTGTCCGTCTTCCGCTCCAATAGGCCATCTGTACTTCGGTCAAAGGAAAAGGTTCAAAGGCTTCTTGCGGTGACACTGTAAATTCGGGTAAGTCCACTCTGGCTGAGCTTCCCGTCTCTGACAAAGGTGTCACCACAGCCGCATCCAGTTCAGTTGCCATGTTGGCAATGGTGGAGGCGATAAGCAGTTGGCGGAGCGTCAGCTCCACCTGCATCCTGGAGCGGATTTCAGTCAGCAGCTTGACAGCCAACAAAGAATTACCGCCCAAATCAAAAAAATGATCGTGTATTCCGACGCTGGTCAGGTTCAGCACCTCCCCCCATACCTCGGCGAGCCGGATCTCAGTTGTGCTTCGCGGCGCTGTGTAACTGCGGGTTAACAACGCCTTGTCCAGTGGCAGCCGTGCAAGGAATTGCCGGTCTACCTTGCGGTTTGGTGTCAAAGGCAGCTCAGCAAGCTTAACAAAACGTGCCGGGATCATATAACTGGGAAGCACCTCGCGGAGTGTTTCCTTCCAGTCTGCTTCGTCAGGAATGGCCTCCTTGCCAGAGGCTGAAGGGGACGGCACCCAATACGCAGCCAGCAGGTGTTCTCCCTGTCCGTCGTCGCAAGCGACCACGGCGCTTGCCGCAATCTCTGGCTGAAGGTTCAACTGCTGTTCAATCTCAGAAGGCTCGATGCGGAAGCCCCGCAGCTTGAACTGCTGGTCCTTACGGCCGAGATAGACCATTTCTCCTCCAGGCAGCAGCCGGACCCGGTCCCCCGTATTGAATAGCCGCCCTCCCGCCTTGTCCAGCGGGTTCATGATGAACTTCTGCGCGGTCAGCTCCGGCTGACGGTGATAGCCGTCCGTTACGCCGTCACCTCCGATGTGCAGTGTGCCTTCGGCTCCGAATGGCACAAGAGCCAGCGCTTCATCCAGGACCAAGCAGGTTGTACGTCCGATCGGTCTGCCAATCGGGACTTTGTGCAGGAGGTCATCCGGCGTAAGCTTGTGGGCCAGAGACCATACCGCCGTTTCGGTGGGACCGTACAGATTCCATACCGCTTTACCCCGGTGCAACAATTGTGCAGCAAGCTCCGGCTTCAGTTCCTCACCACCGCAGAGTACAGTCATGTGCTCTGAACCCTTCCAGCCCTCTGCCAGCAGCAGCCGCCACAATACCGGTGTTGCCTGCATAAAGGTCGGCTTATAACGATTCATATTCTCCATAAGCAGTCCTGGATCGCTGCTGCTTCCCTCCTGTGGGAAGATCACCGTTGCCCCTGCGGATAATGGCAAAAACAGTTCGAGCAAGAAAATATCAAACGAGCATGTCGTCACAGACAACAGCGAATCCTCGGATGTCACATGCAGCAGATCCTGCATGGCATATAGGAAATGGACCGCATTCCGGTGAGTCACGGCTACCCCTTTGGGCTGGCCTGTACTCCCGGAGGTATAAATCATATAAGCGTGATGCGGTTTTTCAGATGCCTTGGAGTCAGATAGAGCACGATTAGTCTGCCAACACGGGCTGCCTGGGCTGATGTCGCAGCAGCGATGGTTGCCGAACCGCTCGGCTTCCGCAGGATGATCTACCAGAATGCAGTCCAGTTCGGCGTGGCCCGCGATGTATTGCAGCCGCTGCTCTGGAAAGGCCGGGTCGAGCGGAACATAAGCGCTGCCGCTGATCAGAATGCCCAGGATGCCTGCCGCCAGCTCGAACGAAGGACGGGCACAGATGCCAACGCGGTGGCCCGGCCCTGCGCCGACTGAGAACTGCAAATAGGCTGCTAACCGCTCTGCCGCCCCATATAATTCGGCATAAGTATAGGAACGAGGGCCGCATACAATAGCCGCGGCCGACGGACTAGTTGCGGCTTGCCGCTCCACCAGTGAATACAGAGTCGATCGCTCCGGGTAAACAACACCCGGGCCGATGCCTGCCCTTCGCAGCTCCGCTTCTTCAAACGGAGAAATCAATGGAAGCTGCGGGAGCGTCTGCTGCGCTTTCGCCGGCAAATGCCCAAGCATCCAGACATAGTTGGCGAGCAGTCCTTCTGCTATTCTTTTGTCATAGAGATCGGTGTTGTATTCCAGCATTACATCCAAATGGTGGAGATGCTCGATAACTTCCAGTGTGATATCGAATTTAGCAGATGGCTGAGTCCACTTCTGCGGCGTGCAGACAGCACCGTCCAGTTGATCCAATGACAAGCCGCCTTGCTGAAAGATAAAAAAGAGCTGGAATAAAGGCGAATATGCCATGTCCCGGGGCGGATTCAATGCATCCAGTACATGCTCGAACGGGATTTCCTGAGCTTTCAGAGCTCCAAGCACTGTCTGCATGGTCAGTTGCAGGACCTCTGTGAAGCTGCCTGCTTCGCGGATATCCGTTCTTAACACCACATTGTTCACGAAGCAGCCCAGCATCTCTTCGGTTTCTTCCCGGCATCTTCCCGCCGTCGGAGTGCCGACCACAACATCTCCCCTGCCGGTATATCTGTACAGCAGCACGTTAAAGGCAGCCAGTACAGTCATGAAGAGCGAGGCGCCTGCAGACCTTGCGAGAACTCTGAGCGCTTCAAGCTCTTCCGCTTCGATCCGCAGCGTGCAGCTATCTCCGCCCGAGGTCAGCAAGCTCGGGCGCGGGCGGTGGGAAGGAATTGTATAGAAAGGATCTGCGCCCTGCAGCTGCTCCTTCCAGTAATGCAGACCTTCCGTCAGCATCTCTGCCTGCATCCATTCTCTCTGCCAGCAGGCATAATCGGCATAGTCGTATTCACGCTGATTATGCGGTGGGCTCTGACCTTTGCATAATACGTTATAGAGCTGCACCCATTCTTCTGTAAGCAATCTAAGCGACCAGCCATCGGCAACAATATGATGAATGACGAACACAAGCATGTGGTCATCCTCTGCCAGCTCGTACAATCCGGCGCGTAGCAATGGCGGCTTGCCGAGATCAAACGGCTGCGTAAGCAGCGGCTGAGCCGCTTGTTCGACCTGGCGCAGCCGCTCCGCTTCTGATGCCCCTGTGATCTTGACCTGCAGCAGCGGAATGGCGCTGTCAGCGGCGATGTGCTGCTGCGGCCTCCCCTCTGTGGCGGTGAATGAGGTCCGGAAGCTCTCGTGCGCGGCCGCCAGCAGGTGCAGGCTGGCTTCCAAATACCCCTTCTTAAGAGCACCGGTAATTCGGATTGCCTGATGCAGATGATAACTGGAGGCGGTGCCGCCGAGCTGTTCCATCAGCCATAAACGCTCCTGGCTGTAGGACAACGGTAATCCATTGCCATCGCGTGTTTGTTTTTCCAAGGGGATTTGCAGCACAGGAATGCCCCGTTCACGCATTTGCAGCCGGAACCATTGTTTTTGCTCAGGCGACAATGAGGATAAGGCTACTTGTTCGGCCATTACCCCTTCCCTCCGCTCGGTTTGAGTTTGTCCTCTGCAAGGCTGCTGGCGATTTCGCCACTGCTCATAGCAGCCATTTCCTGGAACAAACTTGCAATGGATTGCTCCTTGCGGGTCCCTCCGGAGGTGTTCTCCAGCACTTGAGCCATTCCGCTTACGGTCGGGTGCAGAAAGATGTTCTCGATGGACAGTTGTACGCCCAAAGCTTGCCGAATCCGGTCAAGCACCTGGGTGGCCAGCAGCGAATGACCTCCCAGCTCGAAAAAGTTATCATCCACACCCACCGGTTGAATATGAAGCTCCCGTTCCAAAATCTCCACAAGCTGCTGCTCAATGCTCCCCTCCGGCGCACGGTACGCTGCCGTTACTTTGGGGCGGGCATGGTGTGATCCGGTTTGACGTTGCTCGGGAATGGAACTGAACGGTACGGATTTTCCGGATGTTTGAGTCCCTGGGCCAACCATGGCATTTGAGCCGGACGGGGCAGCTTCGGGATATACCCAGTAGCTCTGCCGGGAGAATGCATACGTTGGCAGCGGAACCCGTCGGCGCGTCTCATTTCCGAAATAAAGTCCCCAGTCCAGATCTGCACCACATACCCATAGGTTGGCTATAGCCTGTGCCAACACCCGCGTGTCCTCGTCCTGTCCGTGGACAGAACGCAAGGCGGGCACCCACACACTGTCTTCAGCCGCTGCCGGGTTCTGCCGCCCCAGACCACATAATGTGGAGCCTGGTCCTAATTCCACAAACAACCGGTTTCCTTCGCGCAGCAGGGCCCCAAGTCCATCCATAAAGACAACCGGGTCGAGAATATGCCGGGTCCAGTACTCGGGATCGATAGCCTCCTCAGCCTTCAGCCAGGTACCGGTAAGACAGGACATTATTGGAACAGAGGGTTCCTTTAATTCCACCTGCATCAACAACTCACGGTAAGCGGCGACCATCGGCTGCATCAGCGGCGAATGGAAGGCATGAGAGGTGGATAGTTTTTTACTAAAAACCCCTTCTTCCGTCAGCCGCTGCTCCAGTTCGGCAATGGCGGCCTCTTCTCCCGACAACACGCATAGACCTGGGCTGTTGACCGCTGCCAGCGTAATTCTCTCTTGAAGATATCCGTTTACTGCCTCACGGCTGAGCCCAACTGCCAGCATCGCTCCTCTTTCGGTCCGTGACATCCACTCTGCCCTGCGGCAGACCAGCATAACGGCATCTTCGAGACGGAACACACCTGCGATTGCGGCTGCGGCGTATTCTCCCAGACTATGGCCGATCATGGCCTGTGGACGAAGTCCCCGGCTGATCAGGAGCTGGGTCATAGCGTACTCAACAGCAAATAACAGCGGCTGGGTAAGCGCGGTCTCGTTCACATTCAGTGTTTGCGGGTGATTCTTAACGGATTGCATCAATAGCTTGATATCCATCCCCGTCAGGCTTTGGATCTGCACTGCGCAGCGGTCGTAATACTCGCGAAATACCGGCTCAGCAGCATATAGGCCTGCCGCCATCCCCATATATTGCGAGCCTTGCCCCGTGAACATAAACACCAGAGGACGGTTCCTGGAAGGACTTTCTCCCTGGTATACCGCTTGCGGGTCGGCCGCTTCCATTGCCAGGACAGCTTCTTCCTGCGTGGAGCAGACCACAGCCGCCCTGATCCCAAAAGCCTGCCGGCCAACCGACAGTGTATATGCCACATCCGCTAGTTCAGTCTGCGTCTCTTCGCGCAAATAGTGCTGCAGTCGGGACAGATTACCAGCCAGGGAGGTCTCGGATTTCGCTGAGACCGGAAGGATATTCCACCCCGGCGCGGCTGGTGCGCTGTACATACGTGGACCCTCTTCAAGGACCACGTGGGCATTGGTGCCGCCCATACCGAGCGAGCTCACTCCGGCGCGGCGCGGGTAGGCTTGCTCGGGCCAATCCGTAAGCCCTGTATTTACGTAAAAAGGACTCCCGTCAAAGTCAATCGCCGGATTAGGGCGCTCATAATTCAGCGTCGGCGGAATTTGCTTGTGGTGCAGCATGAGCGTCGCTTTGATAAAGCCGGCAATGCCGGCGGCAGAATCGAGATGCCCTATGTTCGTCTTGACCGAACCGATCGGGCAATACCCGCGCTGATTCGTGCCAAGGCGGAACGCTTGGGTCAACGCCTCTATTTCAATGGGATCTCCCATTCGGGTGCCGGTGCCATGCGCTTCAACGTAACCGATCGTCTGCGGGTGAACCTCTGCCAGCGCCTGGGCCGAAGCGATGACTTCGGATTGTGCGCCTACGCTTGGCGCGGTATAGCTAATTTTATCCGCTCCGTCATTGTTGACGGCAAACCCCTTGATGACAGACCAGATATGATCCTTGTCGCGGATCGCTTCATCCAGCCGTTTCAGCACGACAAGACCGTAACCGTTGCCCGGAACAAATCCGCTGCTGTTCTCGTCAAAAGCGCGGCAGTGCCCATCCGCCGACATAATTCCTCCAGGCTCATGCAGGTAGCCTGCACGTTCAGGCGGGCCAACCGTGATGCCGCCAGCCAGTGCCATGTCACATTGATAGGTCAACAGGCTCTGTGCTGCCATGCAGACCGAGACCAGAGAGGTGGACGACGAGGATTGCACCGCCATAGACGGGCCTTTGAGGTTCAGGCGATAGGAGATCGTTGTAGCCATACTATCCTTGTCATTGCCGATGGCTGCCTGCAAATTGCCGGTGGCCAGCATTTTTTGAATATGCGGATAGAGGTTCAGGAACAGATATGAGCTCATGCTTTTTCCGGCAAAAACGCCCACGGAGCCTCCGCATTCCGAGGATTGGTAGCCGGCATGCTCCAGCGCTTCCCAAGCACATTCGAGCATCATCCGATGCTGGGGGTCCATAAGCTCCGCATCCTTGGGATTGATCCCGAAAAAAGTGGCATCGAATTCATCGAGCTGGCCGATTTCCCCTTTGGCCCGGACATAATTCGGCTGACTCAGTATTCCGGGGTCAATGCCTGCCTCCTCCAGTTCCCGGCTGGAGTAATGGGAAATACACTCTTTTCCCTCGGTCAGATTCCGCCAGAAGGCCTCCAGGTTCTCGGACTGAGGGAACCTTCCCGCCATGCCGATGACCGCAATTTCATTTCCGTTATAAGGATACTCAGGATGACTCATAGCATCTATTCCTCCTTCTCTGTGGTGCTGCGAACCGCTACGGAAGAAGCTGTTTTCCGGTAACGGAGAAATGCGTTTTTTTGCTTCGCGGCCGTCTCGTAAATGTCAGTCCCCAGAGCATCGCGCGAGCCTTCGCTGAGATATCCGGCAAGTGAACGGACCGTCGGGTATTTGAACAAATCCACCAGCGTCAGCGGAACGGGAAATTCCCGGCTGAGCCGGTCATGCACTTTGGCGAGCAGCAGCGAATGTCCGCCCAGATCAAAAAAGTTGTCTTCCACGCCAAAGTGCCGGAGCTGAAGAATCTCCTCCCAGACCTTTGCGATGGTTTTCTCTGTGGCGGTCTGGGGCTGTTCATAGGCGGCCCCGTTACGGGCAAGGCTCTCGCCAGGCTGCGGAAGGGCAGAAACCTCCAGCTTGCCATTGGCATTGTAGGGAATACGCTCCAGTTGAATATAAGCAGCGGGCTTCATATATGAAGGAATCCGCGACTCCAGCCAATGCGCCAATTGCTGACCGATAATGCTCGCTTGGCTGCGGACCGTATAGTACGCGATCAGCCGCAGGTTGCCTTCAAAATCGGGCTGAGGGTGCACGGCCGCCTCTTCGACTTCCGGGAAAGTGCACAAATGCCGCTCCACTTCACTTAGTTCAATCCGGTACCCGCGGATTTGGACCTGCCGGTCGCTCCGGCCGATAAAGGCAAGCTCGCCGCCGGGAAGCAAATATCCGGTATCCCCTGTCAGAAGCAGCCGCTCGCCTTGGCGGAATGGATGGGGAACAAATGCCGCTTCGGTCAAGTCACGACGATTCAAATATCCACGGGCCAATCCGTGTCCAGAGATGCAGATTTGTCCCTTCACCCCAATCGGAACCGGCCGTAGATGAGAGTCCAGCACATAGACTTGCTGATTGGCTACCGGTCTGCCCAGTGAGGTGGAAACAGCTTGCCCCCCATCCTGGTCGGGCTTCAGTAACTTATACGTACTGCACACGCCGGATTCTGATAGTCCATACCCGTTGGCAATGTCCATTCCGCGCAGCCTGTCCACATGTGTGGGCAGCAGAGTCTCTCCACCACTCAGAATGAGGCGAAGCAGGGAATAGGTTCCGCCGTCACTATTCAAACGCCGAACCATGGAGGGTACGGTGCTGAGGATCGTAATGTGATGCCGCTCCATGTAGGCCCGCAGCTTGCCCGGGTGCAGCACTGTTTCGGTATCCGGCAAGACGAGAGTCCCTCCGGCAGCCAGAATCGGCAGCGATTCTCCGATGAAACTGGCTGAAGCAACCGATGTAATGGGCAGCAGACGATCCAAGTCCGTCGCCTGGTACGATGAAAGAAAGGAGTGGACCAGATTGTCGATGCTGCGCCGCTCCAGAAGGACTCCTTTAGGAACCCCTGTCGAGCCGGAAGTAAAGATGATAAAAGCGAGCGCCTGCGGCGATAATCCATTGTCCGGTCCCCGCTCGTCCTGCTCACCGAACACTGGGATCTGTTCCTCCAGCAAGATTACTCGTTCTGGCGGGAGCGACAGCAACTCGGAATGGACGGCATCACTAAGTGCATACACGTCGCCAAGCTCCTCCACCATCTGCCGGATACGTTCCCGGGGCATCGCAGGATCAACGGGCACCACTGCTCCTCCTGCTTTGGATACGGCAAGTGCAGCCGCCACAAAACGTCCCGAGGAGGGAAGGCAGACGATCACCGGCGTCTCCGCGTGCAGGCTTTTGTCCATAAGCTGTGCCGCAAGACGGTTCGCCCACTGGTTCAGGCCGCGGTAACTAAGTGCATGTTCTCCCTCAAGCACCGCGCATTTCTCTGGAGTTTGGACAGCTCTGCGCTCAATCCACCTTACAAATCCATGTTCCGGTATTGGCTGCTCTGTTTCATTCCATGTCCGTAAAATCATCTTTTCTTCTGAGGCCTCCAGCAGATTAAGCCGTCCAAGCGTCTCCTGCGGATCGTCCAGAGCTGCCACCGCCAGCCGGATAAAATGCCCAATCATTCGTCTCATCGTTGCTCTTGTGAACAGATCGGAGCTGAATTCAAAAGTCCCCCGCAGTGCTCCGTCCTCCTCCCAGCAGGATACGGACAGATCATTCTGGGCAACCCCAATGTCCAGCGGGACGGCTGACAAGCGGAGACCTTGCGCTTCCATAACAGGTATCTCCAGATTATCGAGCTGAAACATGGTCTGAAAGACGGGCTGTACGCTTCGCTCGCGGTCCGGGTTCAGTCTCTGGACAAGCAGATCGAACGGCAGGTCCTGATGGTCAAAAGCCAGCAAAGCCTCTTCCTGAACGCTCCTTGCATAGTCTATAAAAGACAGGTCGTCCCGCGGCTGCGTACGGACTACCACAGTATTCACGAACATCCCTATCAGCGGCTCCAGCTCGGTTCTTGTCCGTCCGGCTACCGGCGTGCCGACAAGCAAATCTTCTTCTGCACAGTAGCGGAAGAGCAGCGTCTTTAAGACGGTCAGCAGGAAATGAAACACCGACAAGCGTTCCTTCCGGCAAAAGCTGCCAATGCGCTCATACACGTCAGGCTCTATCCGAAACGACTCCATCCCTCCCAAGCCCGACATGGAGCTTGGCCGTTTAAAATCGGCGGGTATGTCCAGCATAGGAGGCGCACCTTCCAGCTTATCCAGCCAGAATGCCAGATCCCGTGCATACGCCGTCTCTTCGCTCCGGCTCTCAAGCCACCGTACATAGTCCCGGTACTGGATCGTAAGCGGCTGCAAGTCTGGAGCTGTCCGGTTCAACTCTGCTTCATACAGATGTGTGAAGTCACGAAGGAGAATCCCCTTGGACCAGCCGTCCGCTACAATATGGTGCATGCGGATGATCCAGATATGCTCCTGCTCACTCACCTGCAGCAGTGTAAAAGAAATTAGCGGATCATGCTCCAGGTCTATCGGACTGCCTGCAATACGTGTGATTTCGGCATGCAGCCATTCGGAAGAAGTGGCTTTGCCACCGCCCTCCGCTTCCAATATTTCAAAAGCTAAGTCTCCTGCGTGTGGACAGGCGCACGGTTCGCCCTGGTGCAGTCTGTAATTCACGTTCAGCAGTTCGTGGCGCTCCAGCAGGGAGCGCAGTGCTGCCCGCATACAGTCCGTGTCGAGGTTCCCTTCGATCTTCAGCACCGCGCTGTTATTGAAGGCGGCACTGCCCGGATGCAGCTGCTGGAGGAACCAGATCCCGCGCTGCGCGGGGGACAAACCGAAGGAACCAGACTCTCCTGTACGGGGAATCACGGTGTGCTTGTGCCCCGGAACTGAAATGCCTTTGTTGCGCAATAATCTGTCATACAGCTCATTGTTTATCATCTTCCATTCCGCCCCCTTAGCTTTGTGCGGCCTTACCTCCGTGGATGGCAAGCAGAAGGTTCCGGTCTGCCTTGCCGTTTGGTTTCAGTGGGATTTCATCCATCCAGATGATCTCTGTCGGAATCGCATACGCAGGCAAATACATAGCAAGCTCGGCGCGCAGCGCCCGCAGCTTGTCCTGTTCCGGAATGGGCTCCGCGCCCGCAGCTGCAACCACAAAAGCGGTTAGGAATTGTTCCCCGGCATCACCTATGCGCACCCCGGCAACGGCGGCTTTTACCTGGGCTGCACGGAGCAAACAGCTCTCCACTTCACCCAGCTCAATGCGGAGTCCCCGCAGCTTGATCTGATCGTCCTCCCGTCCGGCGTACATAACCTCCCCCTCCATAGTCCATAAGGCGAGATCGCCTGTACGGTACATGCGCTGTCCGGGTTCATAGGGATTGGGCACGAATCTCTCCAGCGTTAGCTGTGGCTGGTTCAGATATCCGCGTGCCAGCCCCACTCCTGAGATATATAGCTGTCCCGTCTCTCCAATAGATGCATGAGTCAAATCATCCCTCAGAATATACAAGCGGATGTTGTCAATGGGGCGTCCGATGGGAACTGGCTGGTCCAGAGAATCCCGTTCACAGACATGATAGGTGACATCAATCGCCGCTTCCGTTGGACCATATAGATTGATCAACTTAACTCCTTGTTCGGGCGGGAAGGTATGGTAGAACTGACTGACCAGCGGGACGGTCAACGCTTCTCCGCTGCAAAAGACATACCGCAGGCTGCGCAAGCGTTCCAGTGCAAAATCGCTGCCGATATATTCAAGGAACAAACGCAATACGGAGGGAACAAAATGAATGACAGTGATCCCTGTTTTCTCGATCAGTCTCACGAACATGCGCGGATCATTCTCTTTGCGCGGCTGCAGAAGACAGACCGCAGCGCCTGTGGTTGACCACCAGACCAGTTCCCAGACCGAGACATCAAATGTATATACTGTTTTTTGGAACAGGATATCTTTGTGGGTAATGGGGAAGGTTTTTTGCATCCATTCGATCCGGTTGGTCAAGGCATCATGTTCCACAAGCACACCCTTGGGGTTGCCGGTGGAACCGGAAGTATAGATTACATAAGCCAGGTCACCTGGCTCTGGTCCGTCCGGCAGATTCGTCTCGGGCAGATCACGGTCTGCCAGACTATCTAGCGGGACCCATTCTGCTGTTGCAGGCAGCACAGACGGACGGGAAACGCCTCCCTCCGTAATGACCCAGCCCGGGGCGCTGTCAGACAGCATGGTCTGCAGCCTCATCGGCGGACTCTCCAGATCCAGCGGCAAATACGCGGCTCCGGCTTTGAATACACCGTATATGGCAACCAGCATGTCAAAAGAACGCTCAAGCATTAAGGCGACAATCGCCCCGTTTCCGGCACCGCTTGACCGCAGCGCATGAGCCAGCCGGTTCGCCGCACGGTTCAATTCCCCGTAAGTGTAGATTGCCTCCTTCACGTATACAGCAGGTGCGAGTGGTTGCTCCGCCGCGCGTGCTTCAAACTGCTGGACAATGGTGGTGTCCTGTGAATAAGGCGTAGCGGTATCGTTAAAGCCGCGCAACGTATGCAGCAATTCGTTCTCTACAGTAGGCAGACTCATTCCGGTTCCCTCCTTGCAATGGCAGTAATCTCTGCTTGCCGCTCCACGCCGGTCTTTTCCTTGATCTGCAGCCATCGAAGCTCCCGTTCACTGTCCGGGGTACGCTTATCTTCAAACACAGCCTGCAGCATGGATATTGCCAGGGCAACATGCTCTTCTCCAAGTGCTATTTCCCCTTGATCAAGCTCATGCTTCATCCGTTTGACTTGCGTATACAGCTCCAAGGACGGCATAACCGGAACATCAGCCTGGTTGTTATTGCGGGTGGTCATGGCATGGGTTAGACACATGCTTATTGCTTTAAGCCGCAACTCTGCGGCGGGCGGGCTTGTCTCAGCCTTGTGCCTGGGCACAGGAGTGGCTGAAGAAGCGGCTATGTGATCTCTAATGGTCATCCGGTCCACCTTTTCATCATGGGCATATACACGGGTCTGCTCAGAAATTTCGGGCATCAGTGTTTTGAGGATGTTTTGCGGACCCATTTCAATGAATGTCTGAACACCGTTCTCCAGCAGATACATGATGGAGTTCTGCCACAGCACCGGTTTGTATAGCTGCTGCGCCAGCAGCCCCTGCATCTCCTGGATAGATGTATAAGGCCGTCCGGTTACATTGGACAGAAGCTGACATGCCGGAAGGCTCCAGTTATACTTGAGCAGTTCCTCCGTCATTTCAGCCGCTCTCGGCTGCATTAGAGCACAATGATAAGGGGCGCTTCCGATCAAGTGGCTGATCTGTGCATAATCTGACGCTTCTGTTACCCGCTGCTCCAGCTCCGCCAGTGCAGCGTCTTGACCGGAAACCGCGATCTGGCTGCGGGAGTTCTGACAGGCAATGCTGACCTCCCGCCCCTCGGCTTGCAGTTTCAGGCACAGCAATGCGACTTGCGCAGGATCAACCGATTTCATAATACTCATGGCACCGCCCGTGGCTTCCATAACCTCTTCCGCCAGACGGGCACGGAAGCGGACCAGCATCAGCCCGTCCCTGAAGGACAAGGCACCGCTGCAAATCAGTGCGGAATATTCGCCCAGACTGTGTCCCGCCATGTAGGCTGGAAGCGGTCCGCCTTGCTCCCGGTATAGGCGGTAATGGGCAACACTCGCCGCACAGACGGCCGGCAGCATATGCCCAATCCGGTTCAGCTTGACCGTGCTGCCCTCCATCATCATCCGGGATAATTCAAAACCGAGAATGTCATCTGCCTCATGCAAGGTGTCCTGCACCATAGGCGAGGATTCATAGAGGCTCCGCATCATTCCTTTATATTGGGACCCTGATCCAGGGAATAATAAAGCCAGGTCTGCTCGATTGTTCATCCGATCCTCACCCTTCTGCCAAAGATGCGGCATAGTGTCACAAACGGAAGGTGCGTGCGATTTGCAGCTCATGCATCTGTGAAGTCCCCTCAATAATCTCCATAATCTTGGCATCCCGGTAGAACCGTTCTACCGGATTGCCGCTCATACAGCCTGAAGCGCCGTGTATTTGCAGGGCATGATCTGCTGCATGGACAGCCGTTTTGGAAGCATGGTACTTGGCGATCAAGGTCTCTGTGATGGCCGCCGGATCACCTTGCTCCCGCAGTCTCCCAGCGGCGGCACACAGCTCGCGGGCGGCTTTGGACTCGGTAATCATTTCGCTGAGCATCTTCTGCACAAGCTGATGCTTGCGCAGGGGTTCACCGAACTGGAACCGCTCACCGGCATACTGGATGCTTTGCTCCAGACAGGCCTGTGCCAACCCGACGCTGCCGCAGGCGGTGGTGTAACGGCCTTCGTCCAGCGCATAGTTCGCCACATGGGTGAAGCCGAAGCCGATTTTGCCAACCAAATTATCCACAGGCACACTGCAATGCTCGAAGGTCAGCTCCGCAACCATATTGGCCCTCAGCCCCATCAACCCCCGCATTGGATCAATCTGCAAACCGGGAGTTCCCCGTTCCACCAGTACAGCGACCCCGCGTCCGTTCAAGCGGGCGAACACCAGGAACAAATCGGCGATTTGCCCGAGCGTGATGTACTTTTTGCGGCCATTCAGGATGATTTGTCCATCTTCCTGAACCGCTTCCGTCTCCAGCTTGGCAATATCGCTTCCCACCATCGGTTCGGTGATTGCAATCGCCGGGATTACCCCGCCAGCCGCGATGGCGGGCAGCCATTTTTGCTTCTGGGCTTCCGACCCAAACCGCGCCAGCGGTTTGCAGACCATGCCGAACACAGTACAGGCATTCTGCACCGAGGCATATCCGCGGCCCAACTCCTCATGAATGGCTCCAAGTGTGGCGTAGTCGACGGCAGTTCCCCCATATTTTTCTGGAATCGCAAGGCCTGTAAGTCCTTCGGCTGCCATCTCAGTGAACAATGCGCGCGGAATCTCCTGCTCCTGATCCATCTGGGCGGCCTGCGGCAGGATGTGCGTGTCAACAAACTGGCGGATGGTAAGGGCGGTAGGGACGGAGGTCGCTTTTAGTGGCGTAGTCATTAGATTTCAGCTCCCGTAGGTTGATGGCGTTCAATCAGAACTACCAGATCGCGGACTGTCTTGATATTGTCCATATCCAAATCCTCTTCTTCCAGCTCCAGATGAAAGGTCTTCTCGATAAACATAATCAACTGGATCATGAACAGGGAATGCACAAGGCCCAGCTCCAGGATGTTATCGTCCTCCTTAAGTTCCTTGGTACGCAGCGAGCGGGTAAGAAATGAAGTCACCTGTGCTTTGATTTCCTCATGATTCATAGGGATCAGCCTCCTGTAATCAATTGTAAGAATAAAAACCCTGACCGGATTTCATACCGTGTAGCCCGGCATCGACCATTTTTTTTAGCAAGGGACAAGGGCGGTATTTACTGTCGTTATAACCTTCGTACAGCACATCAAGTGACTTGAGAATAGTATCCAGACCAATGAGGTCGGCTGTCTGCAAGGGGCCCATCTTGTGCCCGAAACACTGTTTGAACAAAATATCAATGTCCTCCGAGGAAGCCACCTGCTCCTGCACCATGAAGATGGCCTCATTGACAAAAATCATCATCGCCCGGTTTGTCACAAACCCGACCGAGTCGTCAACGACTACACTTTGCTTGCCGAGGGTTCCCAGCATTTCCTGCGTCATCTGCAGTGTCTCCGGGGTGGTATGGTATCCTTTGATCACCTCAACCATAGGTTTGAGCGGCACCGGATTCATGAAATGAATCCCGACAACCCGCTCAGGGCGTTCCACCAATGCAGCAACTCGGGTGATTGAAATCGCCGACGTGTTGACCCCCAGAATACAATCCTTCGCGCAGACCTTGTTAAGCTGTTCGTATACCGCCTGCTTGATTTCCCAGCTCTCGGTCACATTCTCCACCACGAACGAACACGCAGCGAGCGCTTCGATCTCTTGGGTGAAGTGGATGCGGTCCAGCACCACCTCGGCACGTTCCCGCGGGGCCACACCCGTCATCATTTTCTGAAAACGAAGGCTCTCCCGGATCTTCTCCCGGGTTCTGCGCATCTGCGCTTCGGATACATCTACAACTACCGTGTCGTACCCCCCTTGAGCGAAGACCTGGGCTACGCCGCTTCCCATCACACCTGAGCCTACAACGCCAATCCTCTGTTCCATCGTTCTTCCTCCGTCCTGAATTCTGCTCACTGTACACCTTCATAGGTCAGCCGTTGATATTCCCGGTAGGCATCTGCAATGTCCGCTACGGTTCCGGCATCTCCCCACTCGCTCACCAAGCTGTGGATCATCCCTTCCACCGTTGGATTCTCCATCACGGTACGAAGCGGCAGTTCGGCGCGAAACACATCCTTGATTCGTGACAGGAGTCGTGTCAGCAGCAGCGAATGTCCACCCAAATCGTAAAAATGGTCGTCCACACCCACCGGATGTACTCCAAGCAGTTCGGCGATAATCTCACAGATGATAGCCTCCTGCTCCGTCACTGGAGGTTTGTATGCTCCCAGATAAGCCGGGCGCTCGCGACTGCCTGCAGCATTGTAAGGGTGGGCGGAGGGATGGGATTCCGCTGGAAGTGGCTGTCCCTCTGAGGCGATCTTCAACCGGCATGTTGGAGGCTGAGCAGAGATGATAGCCCGGCTGATCTGTCCCCGGATCGGCCACAGTTGCTCATATAAGGCATATTCCTGTTCCCGGGTAATGCCCGGACCCGGGGCTGCCGTGCTGCGGATGAAATCCCGGCTCAGCGACAGCCAGGGGATATTCCCGCTGCCCGCATCTTCCGCAGCGGCATCAAGCACGCCTGCTGCCGCTGCCAGTTCGGTGAGGCCCAGTCCGCCAACTACGGAAGACAAGGAAGATAATAGCCAGCCAAAACCGATCTCAGCACCGCAGCTCTGCAACAGCTTGTTCAGTTCCTGGAAGGTGCGGGGCGCCGGAACCTTGGGGTTCACCGCCGCAGACATCGCCGCAAGTGTCCGCCATTCCAAGGCTTGCAGCTCCGGTTCGTATACCACCCCGTCAATCCGGCCGCAGATTCCAGCCGCTGCCGCAATGGCTTGGCGAAGCTGATCTGATCCTAGACCTTCGGATGCTATGACCTCCACACCAGGCCGGGCTGCCAAAAAGCTGCGGATCAACTCCGCGCCACCAGCGGGAGAGACAACCAGATAAACCTCCCCGGGTGTTGCTGCCGCTGTTTCGGAGAAGATAGCAGGCTCGCCCAGTTGAATTGGAGCTGTAAATGGTTCAAAAGCCTGCACCAGCCGTGTCCCGCCCCGGTAAGCGGCTACGATCGAAGTACCGGGGGGCGACATGAGCTCCAGCCAAAGCTTGTCTGTCAGACGTCTTTCGGGCTCCTCAGGCTGGAAGTCAACCAGCCGGCCCTGCCAGCCGGGCTGCTCCTGGCCCAAGGTCAGGATCGGCCCAAGGATGGCCCGTCGTTCCGCCTCACCTCCTCCTGCTCCGAAGATCGTAAAGATCCGGCTGGCCGCCACCGTTAACTGGACTTGCGCTCCGCATAGATCCTTATCCAGGGCAGGGACTAGATGAATGAGCGACAGGTATCCGCGCTCGGCTGCTGCTGCTCCCGTCATCTCTGCAGTGGACGGAATTCCGGGCTGCGGCTGCTCTTCCAGCATCCAGGCATGGAGAATGCGGTCGATGACAATGCCGTCCCTTCGCAGGTCACCGGCGAGCCGCTGGTAATCCCCGGCATGGACCGGATTCAGCTCGATCAGATCCGGTGCGAGCCGTCGATACTGCGCGGCAGCCAGCACCTCGATACAGCGGTCTCCCTGTTCAACAAGCCGTTCTTTACATCGCTCGATTGCCCGGCCTTCTCCCCGCAGAATGAGCCAGGTTAGAGGATGCGAACGGGTATTACTTGGTGCGTCCGAGAGCGGCTCCTGCTCCCATGCAGGCAGATAGAGCAAGGAAATGTCCTGCTCCGCCGTTGCCGCCCGGAGCGGCCCTGGAAGCGTTGGCCGAGGCAGATAGGTCTGCCGGTCAAAGCTGTACATAGGCAGGGGCAGCCGCCGTCGGGACTGCGGCGGATAGAGCTGCTCCCACTGGACGGGTACCCCGGCCAGCCATAGTTGGGACAAGGTCTGCACGAAAACGACTGCTTCACTTGTTGCTGCCGTGGCCCCCAGGCTGGACAGCACTAGCCGGTCACTTCCGGTCTGAGCTTTCGCCAGACGGCATAACGTCTGGCCTGGGCCTACTTCAAGGAAGACATTGTCCTCATTGGCTAGACAGCCGCTGATCATCGCCGAGAAGTTCACCGTCCCGCGAAGTTGCGCGGTCCAATACTCGGGATTCACTGCCATCTCGCTAGTGACAGGTTCCCCGGTCAGACAGGAATAGAACGGCAGCTCGGGTGTATTCAGGTGTTTGGAGCGGAGCACTTCGTTGAACGGCTCCAGAATGGCATCCATCCGTGCAGAGTGAAACGCGTGAGAGGTGTTCAGCCTTGCCGTGAAAATCCCCGCTTGGCTCCACTCCTCCTGTCGCTGGCGCAGCTCTTCTTCGTCGCCTGAGAATACGCATAACCCCGGCTGGTTAATAGCTGCGAGCGATACGTCTGCACTGACATACCGGCCTGCTTCAGATACAGGAATAGCTGCGGCTAACATCATTCCACCTGGAGCGGACTGCATCAGTCGTCCGCGAGCCACAACAATATCGAGAGCATCCTCAAGGGTGAAGACCCCGGCGAGTGTTGCCGCAACATATTCCCCGATGCTGTGTCCCACCATGTGGGAAGGGCGGACACCAAGCTTCATCCAGGCACGGGCAAGCGCATATTCCAAAACGAACAATGCGGGCTGAGCGAGCCAGGTCTGGTCCAGCTCCGAATCGGAGGAAGTGCCAGCAAGAGTCAGAGCTTCGGCCTCCGCCACGCCGATATAGCGGCGGATATCAATGCCAAGCTTCGGCCGCAGCAGCTCCGACAGCCGGTCTACTTCCTGGCGATAGGACAGATGGCGCTGGTACAGCTCTGCGCCCATCCCCATAACTTGCGAGCCTTGGCCCGTGAACATGAACACCACTGGACGGTTGATACGATCCTGAGAAGATCGAATCATTCCAACACCTTCAGAACCTCTTAGAAGGCGGACAGCCTCTTCCGTCTGCGCTGCAGTACAGGCTAGCCGGTATTTGAATTGCCCCCGTCCCATTTGCAGCGTGAACGCAACATCGGCCAGCGGTACGCTGCTTGACTTGTTCTCCAAATGATCTGCCAATTCGCCTTGCATCCGCTCTAGGGCAGCAGGGCTTTTGGCCGAGAGAAGCAGAACAGCCGGAAGCTCCGCCGGCTCACCGAGCGCCCGGATTGGCGGCTCCTCGAGAACCAGATGGACATTGGTGCCGCCAACGCCAAACGAACTGATGCCTGCGCGGCGCGGCTGCTTCCCTCTAGGCCACGCCACGGGTTCCCGGCTGAGGTAAAAGGACGACTTCTCCATCTCCAGCAGCGGATTGGGCTCAGCATAATTGGCTGTCGGCGGAATCATCTCCCGTTCCAGAGACAAAGCGGTCTTGATCAAGCCGGCAATCCCGGCAGCGGCATGAAGATGTCCGATGTTGCCCTTGACCGAGCCGATGGGCCGGTGCTGGCTCTCCTGCCCGAACACTTGCTGTAAGGCGGTAAATTCAATCGGGTCACCGACTTTGGTGCCGGTACCGTGGGTTTCGATGTAACCGACGGTATCCGGTTCAATATCTGCGAGGTTCCAGGCCGAGCGGATGACCTCCTTCTGGCCCTCCAGGCTTGGGGCAGCAAAGCCTACTTTTCGACGCCCGTCATTGTTGCTCGACGAGCCCTTAATCACGGCATAGATATGGTCGCCGTCATCTATAGCTTCCGAGAGGCGCTTAAGCACCACCGCGCCTGCGCCTTCTCCGAAGATGGTGCCATCGGCCCGGCTGTCAAAAGGGCGGCAGACGCCACTTTTAGAATAAATAGTGCCCTCCTGGTAGAGATAGCCCGACTTGCCCGGCTGCTCCAGCGTCACCCCTCCGGCAACGGCCAGATTGCAGTCTCCAAGCAGGAGACCCTGGCAAGCCAGATGGACCGCTGCGAGTGAGGTTGAACAGGCGGTGTACAGGGTGTAGCTGGGTCCCGTCAGATTGAGCTTGTAGGAAATCAGTTGGCTTAAGAAATCCTTGCTCGACACGATGCCCGACTCCAGCACATCTTCTCCGTCTCCGTGACGGGACAGATGATCACTCGTCCATTTCAGGTCGAGCGGGGCCCCGGCATACATGCCAATTTGGCCGTCATAGCGGTCGGGGTGATAGCCCGAATTCTCTAGCGCATGATAGACAATTTCGTGGAACAGACGGATCTGGGGGTCCATGTTCTCGGCTTCCCAGGGGGCATATCCGAATAAAGAAGCATCAAAATCGTATACGTTGCCCAGGTAAGGCTTCGCTTTGACGTAATCGGGATGGTTCAAACGTTCTGGAGAAATCCCTTGTTCCCGAAGCTCTTCGAAGCTGAATTGGGTTACCGAGGATGCACCCTGCATCAGCAGATTCCAATACTCCTCGATATTATCCGCGCCCGGAAATTTACCGCTCATGCCAATGATGGCAATCTCAAGTCCGGTCTCTGCGGTCTCTTCACTCATCACGTCACCTTCTTCCCTTGATGGACTCCAGCGTTTTCAAGCGGCTTGCCTTTCTTTTGCGGTCTTCGGAATCTTTGAGAACCTCGCTCTTGTCCGTCTGTTCTTCCCTGTCCGCGAACAAATAGGCATCCAGCAGATGAATCGTCGGGTAGGAGTACATTTTGACAATCGACGTATCTTTGACAGACAAAGCATTGATTTGGGCATTAATCTGAATCAGGTCAAGTGAGCTTGCTCCCGCTTCGAAAAAATTATCATGCAGCCCAATCGCCTCCAGCTCCAGATAGTCCATGAACAGTTCTGCCAGCTTCTTCTGCGTCTGTGTAAGCGGTGGTGCATATTCGGTGCTGTTAGCCATCCGTTTCCGCTTGCGTCCCGCAGGAAGAGGCTTATTAGCAGGTCTTATCCCCTCCGGCGTGTTGGCCTCAAGTAAGGAATACCGGGTGTTCAGGTCGGTCGTTGACAACAGCCACTGAACGGGAGACAACTCTGCACTCATGACTTTGGTTAAAATATGCTCAAGCACTTCTATTCCTTCAGCATTGGTCATTCCACCCTGGAGCTGCACCGTCTCCGACTTTTGAGCTGCAGAGTGTTCCTGGGTAATGACGATTTTGCCAATATGCTTGGCCGATGCCATATACCGGAAAGCCTCTTCCGTATCTGCGAACCGGTAGGGGATCACAGGCAGTGGTGTAAAAGTGCCGTCTTCCACATGCCGTGCAATCTCACGGAAAAGCCTGGTGTAGCCTGGCAGGTCGCTGTCCATGCTGATGGCTGACACAGAAATTCCTTTCTCGAAAATCCGCATCCCCAGCTTGCTGTTCTCCATAATGTCCTTTACGCCCATTTCCAGAAATCTGCCATGCGGGGCCAATAAGGAAAGGCCTTTTTCGACAGCCTCTCCCGTCAGGGAATTCAGAACCACGTCTACCGTTCCGGCAGACTCACGGATTTGGTCGGCAAAAGCAAGATCCCGAGAGGAGTACACATGGGAGATACCCAGTGAACGCAGGTAGTCTCGTTTCTCTTCGGTGCCAGCCGTTGCATAAATCTCCGCTCCAACCCACTGGGCGATTTGCACGGCTGCCAGACCCACGCCGCCAGTTGCCGTATGAATCAGCACTTTCTCGCCCGGGGAGAGCTGTCCACGGATAATCAGCGCGTAGTAAGCTGTCATAAAGGCAATCGGCAGGGTTGCCGCTTCAGCAAACGATATCCGGGAAGGCTTGCGCACCACCGAGCTTGCCGCCACTCGCGCGTATTTGCCCAAGCTTGCTCCGGCTATCGCCATCACTTTATCTCCAGGCAGCCAACCGGTTACGCCTGCCCCCACCCTCGTTACCGTCCCGGCGCATTCCAGGCCGAAGCTGAAACCATAGGTATCCGGCAGCTTGAGCACACCGAGTGCATACAGCACTTCCTTAAAGTTCAGGCCGTTAGCCGCCACTCTAATCTCTACCTCATCCGGTCCCGGCGGCATCCGGTATTCAGACAGGATATGCAGGCTGTTCAGTTCACCTGGTACGGCTAATCCCAGCCGATAATTGCCGACCGCAGGCAACATTCCTTCGCGTTCCAAAGGCAACTTGTCTGACAGCGACTGGTCACGGACTTTTCTCATGACATATTCTTCAATCTCCATGAGTACACTGCCTTCCAGATCAGTAATGAGGCAGGTATACGTCCGGGCTTCTTCACTTTGTTCCCCTACTTGCACAATGGTGCAGAGATTAGCAGGAAACGGCCGGAGAATCTGGAGGTTCTTATACGCAAAAGGCAGATAAGCACGGCTGTCCTCCGTTTGTCCGCCCAGCAGGCTCGTTGCCCGGTCCATCAGAGCGGGATGAACTCCGTAATCAGCCGAGTCCCTTGCCAGATCCTCTGGCAGTGACAATTCGGCAACAGCTTCATTCTCGTTTCGGAAGAACCGGCGCATGTTGTTCCAGTGAGGGCCATATTGCATGCGTACCTTCGTGCCCTCCTCGGATCGTTCTGCTTCTACAGGATTCGTTGCTTCCAGTAGGCAGTTATGGAGCTTATTGAGCTCTGTGTCGCTGAGTGTCCGATCAGTCTGCTCTTCCAGACGCTCCGCGCAGCCTTTGGCATGTTGTACCCATTCTCCTGCCGCTCCTATGGAGGACATGGAGAATTCCCAGCCGCTGCTATTTTTGGACCATACGGTTCTTAGCTCACACACCTCTTCGACCACAAGCGGCTGTACAAAAAACAGTTCTACAATGTTCAGGCCGGTATCTCCGGTTAACTCTTCAAACGATGCCCTCAGAATCTCTACATAACCTGTTCCCGGTAAAATGGAGGAACCGAGCATCCGGTGGTCGTCCAGTACCCAATGATGCTCTGCCGACAATCTGGACACATAAACCGTCTGCGTCTCTCCTGCCGCCTCACTTTTGGAGGTCAGCAGCGGGTGGGAGATGCGCAGCGGAAGGTCCGTAAGCCCTTCTTTGTAGGCTGGGGTATCCAAATCGTCTTTGTCGGACCCGTTAAATCGGTTCACAGCCTCAACAGCCATCCCCGTCTCCTTCCATGCATCCCAATCCATGCTGACTACGCGCATTCCAGACGACTCCCCGGCATGTGCACGGGCGAATCCGTCCATAAAGGCATTGGCCGCTGCGTACCCACACTGCCCGAAAGCACCGAACGAGCCGCTGATTGAAGAGAACAGCAGGAGAAATGCCGGTGGCTGCTGCATATCTGCAAGCACCTCATATAAAGCTGTGGTACCTGCGATTTTGGGCCGCAGCACCGCTGCGATTTGTTCTCTTGTTGCGATGTGGATCATGCTTCCATCCGGCACTCCTGCGGCATGGAATACTCCGTCCAGCGGGCCGAAGCGCTCCGCCGCTGCGCAAATGACGCGTTCCATCGATGCTCGGTCAGCGACATCGGCATATTCCACATGCACCTGTGCTCCGCTCACACTTAGCTGCTCCAGCCGATCCTGTACCGGATGCGGCTTGCGGCTAACCAGTACAAGCCTGGCCTGATATTGACTAGCCAGATAATCGGCGAGCGCAAGGCCGATTCCGCCAAGTCCGCCAGTGATCAGGTACACTGCTCCCTTGCGCAAAGCGCCGGACGGAAGGGTTCTCCGGGGAAGGGGCACCCGGATGAAGCCGTGTTCATATCGGTGTGAGGACCGCAGCGCTTGCCGAGTGGGAAGCGGGCAAGCCTTACCCTCCGACCCTTCGAAAGGCAGTGTCAGCAGAAGTCCGGGATTCGCGGCGGCGGACTCCTTGTCGAGATCCAGCGTATGCACCCGGATATGCGGATACTCCAGCGGGATAACGCTGGCTACTCCAAGCAGGGTAGCTTTTAGCGGATCTACAATGTCGTTCGAATGGACCCGTTCCATTTGATTTGTGAACAGCGTAAGATCCAGCGTCTTCCCTTGCGCGGCTACAGCGGCCGCACGAACCAGTTCCAGTACACTGTACAGGCAGCGGTTAAGCACCTCAATGTCGGCAAGATTCTCCCCGTTTCGACCGGACGCTACTTGGGCCTGAGCCAAGGTTTCGGCTTGTTCCAACCCGAGACTCCACAGATGAATGATCCGTTCGGGTGCCTGTGTCCCGCCTTCGGCAAGCACATCAAACAATTGAGCATAATGGGCCGGGTTGCCGGGATCAAGGGTGTACTCAGCAGCAGACTCCCTCTGAAAGCTCCCTTCGGGGTAGACCTTGATCCAGCGGGCCCCTTGCTCCTCCAGCAACTCTGCAAGCTGGTCAGCGAGAAGGCTCCGCTCAGTGAACAACAGCACCGTCTGTCCGTTGCAGGCAGGACGTTTGTCTTCCGGGCGGCCCTCTTGCTCACTCCAGTCCGGGGCATAAGCCCATTCTGAAACCGGACGTTTGCGGGAAAGCGAGCTGTCTGGTTGGATATTCTCTGCCTTCCCCTGCTGATGTTTCCAGTAATATTGCTTCCCGAACGGGTACACCGGCAGGGAAACCCGCCGTCCTTTGCGGTTCTCAAATACATTCTCCCAGTTGATAGCCACTCCGCTCATCCATAGGTCCCCCAAGGCCTGAAGCAGTTGAACACCTGCGGCCTGTGCCTCGGAGGCTTTGGGTACTATGCTAAGAATCTTACTATTACTGCTGATACCCGGGTTGCGGCGGATCAGTTGTCCCAGCGTCCGGCCCGGGCCGACTTCCAGAAATACAGGCTCAAGCTGTTCCACCAGCGTTGCCACACCTTCCGAGAACCTGACGGTTTGCCGGACATGATTCACATAGTATTCAGGGTCCACTGCTTGTTCGGCTGTGATAAACTCACCCGTAACATTGGAGATATACGGAATTGCCGGAGCCGCCAATTTGATTTCTTGGAGCACTTTGCTGTAGGGGCCGAGCATCGGCTCCATCATCGCGGAATGAAAGGCATGCGATACCTGCAGACGGAACGGCTCGTGGCCGTTTTGCCGCAGCTCGGCTGACAGGGCACGAATGGATGCGGGCGGTCCCGAGACCACTGTGAGTTCCGGGCTGTTGGTCGCAGCAACGGACAGTTCGGGCCATTCGCCCAGCAGTGGAAGCAAGCGCTCATGCCCCAGGCCAATGCTAATCATCTCGCCGTGTTCCATCTGCTGCATTAGCGAGGATCGGCGGATCACCAGCCGGATAGCCTCCTCCAGTGTCAACACGCCTGCGATGCAGGCCGCCGTGTATTCACCGAGGCTATGCCCGATCATAGCCGCCTGTGAGATGCCCCAATGCTGCAAAAGCCGGGCCAGCGCATACTCCACCATGAACAGCAGCGGCTGGGCAATTTCGGTCTGGTCGATAGCCTTCAAAGTCGTTGCCGGCAGTGTTGACCCTCCCGAGTCCGGCCCCTGCTGCGGCAGCCAGATGGACCGCAAATCGGTCGCCAAGATCGGTGAGGCCAGCTCCAGACAGCGATCCATTTCACGCCGGAATAGCGGCTGCGTATCATACAGGTAACGTGCCATTCCTGCATGCTGGGTTCCCTGGCCCGGGAATGCGAATACTACATGCACAGCCTCCCGGATACGGGCAATGTTGCGTGTTCCGCTCAGGAAAGCACGCAGGCCGGCAGCAAGCTCAGCTGCATCCGCGGCAATCCATGCCACCCGGCAGTTCAATTCTTGACGGCCTATATTCAGCGTATAGGCGATATCAGAAAGCTGTTGCTCTTGACCTTCTGCCGAACTGAGATAACAGAGCAAGTCTTCTGTTTTTTGCAGCAAGGCTTCTTCAGTCGCAGCGGATAATAGGAATAATTCGGGTGATCCCTCACTCTGGTTCTGTCTGATCCCATGATCTGCCGCGACGGGAAGCGGGGCCTCCTCCAGGACGACATGCGCGTTGGTTCCACCGATTCCGAAGGAGCTTACACCGGCACGGCGCGGCGAACCTTCCGGCGGCAGCCAATCCTGAAGCGTGGCATTGACATACAATGAACTTTTGTCGAAGCAGATTGCTGGATTTGCCTGCTTATAATGCAAGCTGGGAGGCAACTGCTTGTGATGCAGTGCCAGCACTGTTTTGATGAATCCGGCAATTCCCGCAGCAGCATCGAGATGTCCGATATTGGTTTTGACAGACCCGATGGCTGTTCCAGTTCCATTGGAGGCGGGGAACAACCCGGACAAGGCCTCGATCTCGATGGGATCACCCAGTGGGGTGCCCGTACCATGCGTCTCAATGTAACTGATGGATTCCGCAGGGACGGCTGCGGCTTCCAATGCAGCCGTCACAACCTCTAGTTGTCCCTGAACACTAGGTGCCGTGAATCCAGCCTTGCGCGTTCCATCGTTGTTAATCGCAGATCCTTTAATAACAGCGTAGATATGATCGCCATCCCGAACAGCCTGATCCAGCCTTTTTAACACCACAAGACCCGCACCGTCGCCACTGACTGTCCCTTTGGCATCTGCATCGAAGGCTTTGCAGTGCCCATCCGGCGATTTAATCATTCCATCCTGGTAGGTGTAGCCCGACTTCTTGGGTACTGAGATCGACACCCCTCCTGCCAGCGCCAGATCCGATTCTCCTCGCATCAGGGAATTACAGGCTAGATGTACCGCTACAAGTGACGAAGAACAGGCGGTTTCAACGGTTAGCGACGGACCTTTCAGATTGAGCTTATAAGAGATGGGCATGCTCAAGGAATGTACATTAAGATTTGCTGCCCGCCAGCGTTCTGTATCGTCCTCCAGCGAATCGAACAGGCGGTTTACCCAGTTCAAATGGACCGTTGCGCCCACAAATAAGCCAATGGCATCCCGGTACCGCATGGGATCGTATCCGGCATCCTCCAGGCTCGCCCAGGCGAGTTCATGCAGAATGCGAAGCTGCGGGTCCATAAGTTCGGCCTCTTGCGGACTGTAATGGAACAACTCCGCATCGAAGTATTCGATATCCTCAAGCATCCCCTTGGCCTTCACATACCTGGAGTCACGCAGCAGCGTCTCGGCAATTCCGGCAGCGCGCAATTCTTCATCGGAAAAGAACGAAATGCTCTCCTTCCCATCCCGCAGATTGCGCCAAAAACTCGTCGGATCAGCAGCACCTGGGAACCTTCCGGCAAGTCCGATGACAGCAATATCACTGGTTGTTGCGGAAGCACCTACCATCGGCTGTTGCTCTACTTGGGAGGGAACAGCCACATGATCAGTGTCGTTCTTCGGGCTCCCTTCGGTTTGCTTCACCGCCATGTACGCGGCGAGCTCTCTGACCGTTGGATATCGGAATAAATCGGTTACCGACAGCTCAATACCGGTGGAGGCATTCAGCTTATCGCTGATACGGATCGTCAGGAGCGAATTCCCGCCGATATCAAAAAAGGGGTCATCAAGTCCAATCTGTTCCACCCCAAGTGCTTCCTTCCAGGCTTCCAGCACCGTGATTTCCATAAAGGCCAATGATTTTGCAGGTTTACCTCCGATGACTGAGGAAGGGAACGGCAGGTTGCGCAGCGCCTTCTTGTCAATTTTCCCGTTGATCGTCAGCGGCAGCGCAGCAAGCTGCATATAACGCGTAGGCACCGCATAGGATGGCAGCCGTTCCAGCAACGCTTTTCTTAGCGAACCTGCTTGCAGTGTGTCGCCCGCTACAAAATATGCAGCCAGCTCCTTCTCCCGGTCAGATGACTGAATAATAATAACCGTACAGTCTTCTATTCCGGGCAGCCGGCTTAATTCATGTTCGATTTCTTGCAGCTCAATCCGGTATCCCCGAACCTTCACCTGATTGTCGGCTCTCCCGAGAAAATCAATATTTCCATCAGGAAGCCATCGGGCCAAATCCCCTGTTCTGTACATCTTGTACTCTGGATAAAGCGGATCGGGAATAAATTTGGCTTCGGTCAGCTCAGGGTTGTTCAGATACCCTCTTGCCACGCCTTCCAGCCCGACACATAGTTCACCAATCGCTCCTACAGGCAAAAACTGTTGATCCCGGTCCAGAATATATGCAGTGGAGTTCGAGACAGGTCTGCCAATCGGGATTCTGGTCTCATATTCCCGTTCAATCGCAAATGTGGTGGACAGCACCGAATTCTCGGAAGGACCATAACCATTGACGAGTGCCAAAGCCGGGCAGGCCTGTCTCACCTTGTTAATCTGCGTTGGCGACAACGTATCACCACCAATAATCAGATAACGCAGGGAGCGGAACAGCGAAGCATCCACACTGGCTAATTGATTGAACAGCGGTGTAGTCATCCACATCAAGCTTATTTTCTGCTGGAGCAGCGTTTCTTTTAATACCTGAGGCATCAGCAGCTTGTCCTGAGCCATCAGGTACAGTGACGCTCCATTCAGCAGTGCTCCCCAGATCTCGAAGTTGGAGACATCGAATTCAAACGGACATGTCGGCAAAATCACATCGCTGGTGCTGAAATTCACAAACTCTGTATGCTTGACCAGCCGCACGATGCCTCTATGCTCGATCATTACGCCTTTGGGCTTTCCGGTAGATCCGGAAGTATAAACAATGCAGGCTAGACGGTGTCCGCCATCATGCGGAGAAGGGAAGCTGTCCAGCGGTGCTGGGTCTTCTTTCACAAGGATATCTTGGTAACACAGTGTATCTACATTCATGGATCTCATAAAAGAAAGCCGGCTATCTGCGTCTGACAGCATAAGCCGCATTCCTGAATCTTCGATCATGAACCTGATCCGCTCTTCGGGATAATCCGGGTGCAGAGGCACATAAGCCGCCCCGGATTTCAGAATCGCGAGCAGTCCCATGATCGTCTCCGGGCTCCGCCGAGACTCGATTCCAATGTATTGCTCCGGTCCGGCTCCAAGACGAATCAGTGCAGCGGCTACCCTGTCAGACATCCGATCAAGCTCAGCATAGGTCCACTTGACTTGCTCATGAATTATGGCAATGTTCTGGGGATGGCTCCGTGCCATCGTGGTGAACCACTGCGGAATAGATTGTTCACGGAACTGCTTCAGGGGTTCGGCGGAGGACAGCAGTCCGTTCATTTTTAGTGCGTCAGGTTCCGCGATCCTAATGTCTGACACCAGTACCTCTGGCTGCGCGACAAGATTATGCAGCAGTTGCACAAAGCACTGTGACATCTGATTTACCACAAAATACTCATAGCTTTCCTGATCATAGATGAAGTCCATTTCGAAACCGCTGCTCTCCCGAATGAGCAGAGTAAGCGGATAATGAGTGTGCTCCACCATTTCAAAGGAACTGATCGACAACGGAACTTGCCCGGTTAGACCTTCCGGTACTGAGTCTGCCATCGGCTGCTCCAGCAGCACCTTATCCAGCGGATAGTTCTCCATGACCAGTAAGGTATCAAATAACTCCTCCGTACCTTGAATTCCAGCGTATTCCCGGATCTCAGACAGACCAGCCATTTCATATGGACGCCTGGCCGCGATTGCTGAATGAACGCCTGCAAAATACTCCTGGACACTTTCCCTCTTTCGGCTGGAAAGACGCAGCGGCACCGTATTGATCAACAGCCCGACTATACGGTCGATGCCGGTAAGACTAACGCCCCTGCCGGATAACGTCGAGCCAAATACAATATCATCGACATGTTTGAACCGCTGGAGCAATATGCCCCACGCACCATTCATCAAGGTGGCTACCGAAATGCCATTGTTTTGGCAAAATAGCCGCATTCCCGCAGCTGCCGCTTCCGGTATGTTCAGGGATACCTGTTTGAATCCCGAGCGCCGGGGTTTGTAGAACGGCTGTATCGTTTGCTTTATTTCATAATCCCGCAGACAATCGGCCCAATACACCGCTTCCCGTTCCGGTTCGCGTGAGCTTTTGACAGCAGCCAGATAAGCCTTCATTCCCGGCTTTGCCGAAGGGGACACTTTCTGATCTTCAGCGAGTGCCCGGTAGGCATGAAGCCATTCTTCCAGCACAATGCCGAGACTCCAGCCATCCAGCAAAATGTGATGGTACGTAAGGAACAATCTGCATTCCCCGTCGAACTTACATAATACGATTCTTAGGGTTTCCCGGGTCAGATCGAAACGCATCGTACGGTTCCGTTTGCCAATGATTTCTGCAGTTAGCTGCATCCGTTCTTCTATGCTCTTCGTCTGCTTCAGAGCCTCTTGATCTTCACTGGAAATGACGGCCTTAAATTCATCAGGGATAATTCCGCCCGTAAAATCATAGATTTCCGGCAACGGTTCACGGCTCCGAAGCACCACCTGCACAGGGGACCGGAGCCCCTCCCATTTGAAAACGGACCGCAATGCGTCATTCGCACGGTAGACAGCGAGCCAGGCCTCATTGAACAGCCGGTTATCGACTTGCCCCTGCAGGCTAAGGACAAGGTGCTCCATGTATTCACTTTTGGATTCCCCCTGCAAATAATGAAACAGCATCCCTTGCTGCAGCGGCCGCAGCGGCCAAATATCTTGGACGTTGTTTTTCTCAACCTTCATCTTGGGCCTCCTCACTTATGAACGGCAAGTGCATCCTGAATGGCGGCGATCACATCATCCTGTCGGTCATGAATGAAAAAGTGGCCGCCGGGCAGATTTTTGATCACCATGCTCCCGCTGATATACTGCTCCCACTCTATCCCGTTCTCCGCAGGCATCAAGGGGTCATCGGTGCCGAGCATGACCGTGCAATCCACCGGAAGCTTCACGCACCGGCCGTTCCCGGCATATAACTCGTAGATTCTATAGTCCGCTTTGATGATCGGCAGAAAAACTCTCATTAGCTCCGAGTGATTAACCAGCTCCTGAGCGGTACCGCCCAGCTTGATGATTTCTTGAAGGAATAGCTCGTCCGGCAGTTTATGCAGTTGCTCCTCTCCATAACGCAGGTGCGGGGGATTACAGCCAGAGAGGAAGACATGTACCGGAAGCGACTGTCCGCTCTCCAGGAGCCGCACACTCAGTTCATAAGCCGCCAGTCCTCCCAGGCTGTGTCCGTACAGCGCATATGGACTCCCCTGAAGCTGGCTGCTAATATGCTGTACAAGATCGTCAATCAATTCCTCCATACTGCCGCATAGCTTGGACCCGAACCGTTTGCCTCTGCCTGGAAATTCAAGGGGTACCACTTCGATATTTTCCGGCAGCAGGGTCCTCCATTTCAGGTAAATGGCCGCTGAGCTGCCGGAATACGGAATTGTAAAAAGCTTGATAGTCATAAGGAGGCCTCCTCTTGAATCACTTGCGGCTGTGTCCGGCGGTCCGTTTGCACCTCTGGGTGTAGCGGGAACCACATTTTTAACAGTCTTAAGGCTGAGAACATCGTTCCTGTGATTGCGATCAAAATCATAGCCGGGACTATCGTAAACGGTGCCCAGACGACAATAAATCTCCAAGGATAGCCCCAAAAAAGCATTTTGGGTATATACCAGGCTACGCCCACGATAAAAGCGGCTAGGATAACAAAACCGGATGTCTTGAGGTATAGAGCGAAAGAAGATCCCCTGCGCATCCGTCTGCCATTGCGGATCAAGCGCAGATCCTTGACCCATACGTAGATCATCCAGAGACAAAGAGCCGCACAAATGATGATAATGATCCGTCCTGCGAGATTCGCCGTGTCCATAGTATCCATTGGTGCAGCGGCAGGTTTCAGATCTTGCTGCAAGGCATACAGTCCCTCGCAGATGGCGTAAGTCGCCGTCGTATTCCGATTCCCCAGGACAGCAACTCCGAGTTGTTTTACTGGATCAAACAAGACGTAAGAAGAGAAATTGGGATTATTGCCCCCGTGTGAATAGAGGGTATGATCTCCTTTGTTAAATACAAGCCAGCCACCGCCATAGCGAAAAGGTATCGTGTACGGAGGAGTTTCTGTTGCCTTGACCGTTTCATCGGGAATCTGCGCACGGGCAATGGCCCCCCTAAGCTCTGAAGGCGCTACTGCCGGGTTCATCTGCAGATTCAACCAGCTGGCCATATCCTTAGCGCTTGACAAAATGTAGCCTGCGGGTGTATTCCCGCGGTAGACGGGGGCTTGATACTCTCTGTTGCCAATAAGTCCGGGCTTGTAGCCTTGGGAGATTTCCTTGCCACCTTGCAAGATCGCTCTTCCTGCGGATGTTTGCTCTAAACCCAAAGGCTGCAAAACTTCAGCGGACATATAAGATTCATAGGACATCCCGCTCACAGCTTCAATAATCGCGCCAAGTACATCATAATTTCCGGTGGAGTACAGAAATTGGGTCCCCGGTTTATACCAGAGCGGGTTTTCGCTTAGTCCGCGCACCGTATTCTGGAGTGCGGTGTCTTCGGTGGACGGATCAATCAGCGCAACGGAATCACTGCCCAGCCCACTGGTCTGGTGGAGGAAATGCCCGACCGTTGGTTCGGCAGACTCCCCCTTCGCTTGCAGTGCTAACCATGGCAGATAGCGGGTTACTGGCGCTTCCAGGTCTACAAGCCCTCTTTCGACAAGCAGCAGCAGACCTACGCCGGTGAAGGCTTTACTGTTGGAGCCAAGTTCGAACAAGGTGTCCGGGGTTACCGGTATATTCCGGCTGGCGTCAGCTTTGCCATACCCCTTAACATAAGTCTTGTCACCGCGAAGCACAGCTACAGAGACACCGGGAAGATCCATCTGATCCATCAGCCTAAGCACATATTCGTCGACGGACTCAGCCGAAATCCCGCTGCCAGCAGTATTTGCCGAAGCTGGCGGCAGCGCAGTTATACCAAGCAGAATACAGGCGCAGAGCATTTTGATTAGCAAGCGGTTCATGCCATCCCCCCTGTTACTTGAATAACGAATCCAATTCCTCCTGCGTCATATCCACCGCATCAAAATCGGCGGGTGTCCAGTTTGGCTCCCTCTGAACCGGCGGTTGAGTGAGAAGTTCCACAAAGAGGGCTTCATACCGCTCCATCCACTGCTCCATGACCTTGTCCGGCATACTGGAGGGATAACGCAACTCCAGATACAGTCTTCGCTTCAGAATATAAGCGTTGATCTCCAGTACGAATGGTGTTGCATTGTCTTCGGCCATATCCGGTCCTGTTGGCTCATTCAGAACACGCAACAGCCCATTCCCGTAATCCTCCTGAAATTCCCCAAGATAATTGAACAAAATCCGGGGAACAGCCGGTGCAATCTGCCCTAATCCATAAGCCAAAATGCCATATCCCAGACCTTTGCGGGGCACCGCCCTGAACTGTTGGAGGATGTTATCCCTCCTCTCGATTACACCTGTACCTGCCTCAACCGTAATTCTGACCGGATACAGACTGGTGAACCAGCCAGTGGTACGCGAGAGATCAATTTCAGGGAACAAGGGCTCCCGGCCATGTCCTTCCAGCCAAATGACCTGCGTCTGCCAGTCCCAGGTATCATGAAGTGCCAGGGCAAGCGCAGTCTGCAGCAGCTCATGGGGCTGCAGACCGTTAATCTGCTGGCACTGTTCAAGCAATAGCCCCGTTTCAGTAGGGCCGAACGTCAGCGTACGAAGTGTCGTGCATCCACTACGCGGTTGCCCTAAACAAAACCAATGATCATCTGGGAGGTTGTAATTTCCGCTCCAATATTCCCGCTCCCGCTGGACCAGCGGTTCAGCGCGTTCGCTCAGCGCCAGCGACCAGCGCTTGAACGATGATGTTTTGGGCAGCCACTGGCGTTCTCCCCGAAGCAATCGTCCCAAATCCTCCATAATAATCCGCCATGAGACACCGTCTATGCAGACATGGTGAGCCGCCAGCAGCAGACGATTAGCACGTCCCGGCTCCATAATCAGACAGGCGCGGAAGGGGAAATGATCCTGCTCAGTAAGGCGTATGCCTGCCTTCAGTGTGGAGGTATATGACAGAAACTCTTGCTCCCGTTGTTTAGGATCAAATTCGGTCAAATCAAGTACATTTAGCTGGAACTCATATACAGAAAGGTTATTGTTATAGGATAGCTGCTGCTGTACAGAGTCATAATGCAAGCGCAAGGAGTCATGCAACCGGACCAACTGCCTTAAACTGTCTTCAAGGGTATGCGTGGCAACATCTTCTCTGATCTCCAGTAGCATCGATTGCAGATAGTAGTCTTCATTCTTAAGCTCCCGGGAGAAAAACCACGACAGGATCGGTGTCAACGGGACGATTCCCTCCGGCGGACCCTGCGGCTGAACCTCCTTATCTTCCGTGAGATGCAGCAGCATTTCGCTTATGAGGGGATGATCCAGAATGTCTGCCGCGCTGAGTTGAAGTCCTTGGTTTTTGAGCAGGCTTGAAATCTGAATCGCTTTGATGGAATCCCCGCCCAGATTGAAAAACCGGTCCTCCAGGCTGATTTCCCTACGCTCCAGAACGGTCTGTAGTGCGGATATAAGGCGTTCAGTCTGAGTCCCTCCTTCGTACTCATGGACCTGTGCAGCGGCGGCATTTAAATCTTGTGCAAGCTGCCTCAGATTGGTCTTCCCATTAGCAGTAAGCGGAATCTCTGTCCTAAAAATGATGCGTCCCGGAACCATGTATCCAGGCAGGATGCCTGCCAGACGGCTGCGGATATCCAACGCTGTAAGCGAGCCTCCGACAATACAGGCGACCAGCTCCATGCCGGGACCTTCACCCTCCGTCAAGACAACTGCATTACGGATACCCTCCATCTCCAGCAGGTGATGTTCAATCTCTTCCGTCTCGATTCGGTAGCCTCTAACCTTAAGCTGGGTATCGCAGCGGCCGATATATTCCATCACTCCGCCTTCACCCCACCGGACCAGATCCCCCGTACGATACATCCGGTTGCCCTTGTTTACCGAATCCGGCAAGAAACGTTCCTCTGTCAGTTCGGGTTGATGGACGTAGCCAGCCGCAACACCGGGGCCGGAAATGTAGAGCTCTCCCCTCGCGCCTGGAGGCAGCGGCCGCAAATCCCTATCCAATATATATAGCTTCGCATTTGCAGCAGGTACTCCTATAGGAACCGCCGCTCCCTTGTCTTTTATGGAATCATAACGGTAAATCATACAGCCTACGGTTGCTTCCGTTGGCCCGTATTCGTTATAAATAGCCAGATTGGGCCCGTATGCTTGCTGAATGGCTGCTGCAAGGCCGGTCTTGAGACTCTCCCCGCCCACAATCAGTGTCCGCAAGGCAGCATTCGGCCTCCGTTCTTCCCCCATAAGCGCAAGATGGGAAGGGGTAAGCTTGATTACTGTAGCTCTGTTCTCGCTCAGAATCCGGCTCAAGGTATAGTCCTCGCCGCTGGAGGGGTATATCCTCAACTGGGTGCCGCTGACCAGCGGTACGAACAAGGATGTCAGCGTCAGATCAAAGGCGATTGAGGAATAAAAGGCGAACACTTCGTGTTCCGAGGTCAAGTATTCTTCTGCTGCCCAAGTGATATAGTTGGCCAGGTTAGAATGAAGAACTTTAACCCCTTTGGGCGCTCCTGTAGATCCCGAGGTATATAGGATGTAAGCCGTTTTTTCAGGCCTCGACCTCTGCTGTTCCCCCGCAGACAACGGCCTATGCCGGAGCAGATGCCGGGAATTGCGCGTTGGAATAGGCCAGCCGAAAGCCGGTTCCTCTGGCAGATCGGTCAACAGGCAGATTGCTCCCGAGTCTCGGAGTATATATTCCGCTCTGGCGGCCGGAACTCCGGGGTCCAGCGGGAGAAAAGCCGCACCGCACTGAAGAATCGCTAGAATTGCAATGACCAGTTCGGGAGAATGATGCATCCGTACGCCTATAACGCCTGACACTTGCGGAAATTCTGCGGTCAGGGCTGCCGCAAGGCAATTGACCTGCTGCGCCAATTCTGCAAAGGTCAGCTTCTCATCTGCACAGCTCACGGCAATCCGATTCGGATGGAGCCGAACCTGATCTGCGTATAGATCCATAACCGTCTTTTCAAGTGGATAGTTATGGATTGAATGCTGGTTGTAATGAATCAAAGTTTGTTCCAATTGTCTTTCGGTAGACAGCGTCAGTTCCTTCAATGGGAGGTCTGGAGTATGCACCATCTGGTTCAACACATGCAGGAGACATTCCACCAGCGACTCTGCCTCTTCCTTGCCAATTATCTGAGTCTGGTAGTCCAGAGTGAACAATAACGTGCCATCCTCGGACCAGTCCTTGATCATCAACTGTACGGGATAAGCCTGCTCGCCGGAGTAGAACTCCTCATTGCTAATCATCATGCTGTCCACGGTTGTCAATAGGTGGGTATTATAATAATTCACAGCGGCCTGGTATAAGCTTCCATGCCCTTTTTTTCGCAACTGAAGATGCTTTGCAAGGAGATCGAACGGGTACTTGTGATTGGCGAGATTACGTGAATATTCACGGCGTACCCGCTGTAAAAATGTCCGTATGGACAGGCCTTCCTTAAGATGCAGCGACAGCGGCAGATTGCCAGTGAACATGCCAACCGTTGCCTTGGTGTGTGCAGAGCGGTTGGACACGGGTATGGACAGGATTAGATCTTCTCTCTGGTAATACCTGCCTAGTACCAACCCGAATGCGGCAGATAAAAATAGGGGCAATGACACATTAAGCTCTGGCAGAATACGGGTAATCTGCCCTGTGGCCTGCTTGTCGAGCAGGCGGGTATAGCGCCTGCCGGCCGGAGCAGTGGCAGTTTTGTCAAACAGCGGTTCGGGAAGAACGTCAAATTTGTTCTCCCAGAATTGTTTGTTGCTCTGACAGCGCTGAGAGCTCAGGTATTGACTTTCGAGATCAAGATAAGTCAAATAGGAGGGTTCGGATACGGCACGGTCAGAGATGTCTTCCCTGCCCAGCGATTCATAATGTCCGAGAATTTGTCTGGTCAGCAGGTCCATTGACCAGCCGTCGCAGATGATATGATGGGCTTTCAGGAGAAAACCATTATCCTGCTCCCCCACCTTGAAGGTAGCGATGTGGTATAAAGGAGAATCGAAAAGTTCAAATCGTTTTGCCGCCTCTGCCTTCACCCACCTCTCATAAGCCGTTTGGGGATTGGCATATGAGCTGAAGTCGTAGCGGGGCAACGGCTGTAGCGAAGTAGTATCCGCTACATATTGTTGCGGTTCACCGTCTTGTGCCCGCAAACGCAGGCGCAGGCCATCATGAGACTGAATCACATTCTGGATCGAAGTTTCCAAACGGGGGAAGTCGAGCGTTCCGTGAATACGGACACAGCCACCAATATGATGTACGGCTGTCTGGGGATGAAGGCATTCGGTATACCAAATTCTCTTTTGGGGATGGCTTAAACGATGCAATGCCTTATTCACAAGATCCATGTCAGTGTCCGCCTTTCGCAGATATAGAATTCAATCTCCAGGATTCAATGGATTCGGCTAATCGGGCTATCGTCTGCTGCTCCAAAAAAACTTCAAGTTTAAGCGTCACGCAAAACTGTTCACATATATGTGCATGCAAGGAAGCTGCCAGCAGCGAGTTGCCTCCCAGTTCATAATAATTGTCGTTGATTCCGATTGGGGCCACCCCCAGATAAAGCTCCCAAGCTGCAACCAGGTCACGTTCAACCTCTGTTCTTGGTGCGATATATCCATCCAACTGCTCTGACCGCAAGTTGACGGGTTCCGAAATGGGCTGAAGCGGCCCGGTAGTATCAAGTGCAGAATCATCACGCTCCACCCAGCAGCGTGTTCTTTCAAAAGGATAGGCAGGCAATTCAATGCGGCGGCGGCGTTCCCCTTGATAATAAGACTTCCAATTGACGGGGCAGCCTTCCATCCAGACTTTGCCGAGAAGAAGGTAAACGCTCTTCCATTCTGTTGTTCCATGACGTTCCGAAGGTTCACCGAGATTCATATCAAGCACCAGCCGATCTTTTTCATTCTTGCTGCTGGTCTGTAATGAGGCTCCGTCTTCCAGGGCATCCGTCAGATACGCTGTCCAAAAATCGCTGCTGCTCCACTCCGTAGGAGTCATCGGGTCCCTTCCCGGCGATGCTGCAAGTGGAACCTTCATCGCCCCCGTTTTCAGACTCGAGACATGTTGCCGGTACCTTCGGACAAAAGTACCCCGCGCCTCACCCGAAGTTGCGAGTGCGGCTGTAAAGGAGCTGCCAAGATACATAGCATCCGCATGAGTCAGGAGGCCACAGGCATAAGCGGCGGCAAATAAGCCGCTGCCCGTACCTTGGCAGCCCGAGGGATGGATTCCCCAGCTCTCCCAGAGTTTGAATAAGGAGATCTGCACGGTTAATGCGTATGTGGCTTGTTCCCGCAATGCCGAATCTCCCTTGCCAAACCATTCCTCTGCCAGTTTCTTACCCTGCACGAAGTTCTTGTAGAATACCGTTTCCTCAGCGATCCAATCCCCAAGCTCAGGAGCCTCGAAATTGGATAGGTCCGGAAAGTGGAACAAGGGCATGCCCGCAAGATCGGGGTTATCCTTCTTGCCAGTCTCCCGTTCCATCCATTCCGTCTCACCTCCGCAGCCGTATAGCCAAATTGCCCGGTGCTCAAACAGCTTCCGTCCGGTTTGCAGTGTATAGGCTGCATCCGCTAACAGTTCTTCTGAAGCAGAGCTTAGAAATTGCTGCAAGGATTGCTTTTGCCTCTTGAGCGCCTCTGCACTTTTGGCGGAGAGGACGAACAATTTGCTGCGCCGTAAGGAAGGTTCCTTCGGCAACACCGGCGCTTCTTGCAGGATAACATGTGCATTGGTGCCTCCAAGTCCAAAGGAGCTGACCCCAGCCAGACGCCGCTGATTGGGGCTGCTCCACTCCAGCGGAACAGGATTCAGATAAAACGGGCTCTGGCCCGTCATTAACCTGTCATGTGGTGTATCTGAGTGAATAGCGGGTGGCAGTATCCTCTCTCGCAGGGCCATGACTGTCTTGATTAACCCAACAATACCTGCGGATGGCCCCGTATGACCGACGTTAGATTTAACCGAACCCAAAGCACAAAAAGCGTTTTTTTCAGTATGTCTGGCAAATACCTCATGCAGTGCCTCAAGCTCAATCGCATCTCCTAGAGGAGTGCCGGTACCATGAGCTTCTATGTAACAGATGTCCTCGGCGCTTACGTCTGCGTTCATCTGTGCGCGTTCAATAACCTGAATCTGACCTTTGACTGCGGGAGCTGTATATCCGGCTTTGAGGGCTCCGTCATTATTGACGGCAGAACCTTTAATTACAGCATGAATGGTGTCGCCATCCTCAAGGGCATCACTGTATCGTTTCAGTACGACGCAACCTGCCCCGTCGCTGTACAAGGTTCCAGTAGCCTGCTTATCGAACGCCCGGAGATGCCCATCAGCTGACAACAACCCGTTGTCTTGATAGTAATAGCCGTTAGCTTGGGGAATGCCGAGTGTTGCACCTCCACATACCATCATGTCACTGGAGTAAGTGAGCAGACTCTCGCAAGCCAGATGTACAGCAACCAGCGAGCTGGAACAAGCAGACTGGACATTCAGCACTGGCCCGGTAAGGCCTAGCTTGTAAGCGGCCATCGTCGCCGCATGGTCTTTCTCACTTGCGATCTGCATTTGGAGTTCGGAGGCTGCTCTGTTGCCATTGAGAAGCGGCATAAGGTTGAACATTTGATAATAGTTCGCGTACACGCCCGCATACATCCCGATAAGACCGTCATAGGTTCCCGGATCATATCCCGCTGTCTCCAGCGCTTCCCAAGCCATCTCCAGAAGCAGACGATGCTGCGGGTCCATCAAGGACGCCTCTCTTATGTTGAAATTAAAGAAAGCAGCATCAAAATTCTCAATGTTCCGAATGTTGGTGTTTGTGCGAATAAAGTTTGGCCTTCCCTCCGCAGAAGCAACTTCTGCTTTATCCTGCGGGGATGTGTTAGCAACCACCTCTTCTCCACCCAGGATTGCTTCCCAGAACTGTGAAACGGTATCAATGCCAGGCAGACGGATGGAGAGGCCAATAATGGCAATATCCGCCTTATTATCTTCACATTCATTCTCCAATGACATGATATCACTCCCGTAATATTGCTTTCATTCAATATTATTGTAGTATTAAAACTGATTTTGACGATGTCTTGATAATACCAACTATACTATGAAAATATTTAAATAAATACCATTCTTTAGGACTATATAACAATAAAGATAATTAATATAATTTTAAGTAAGTTAATTGAATGGTGTATATATTTGCAGCATTCGACGTCCTATTATGTCGTAAAATGCCAGTAGTTCAATAATGTGCAAATTTCGGAAAGAGCTATTAGTACCAATTTAGGTATGGAGTGAGTTCAAATAAATATGCTAGAATCGTATAGCTGTCCTGTTTAGAGAACGGACTTCATATTTCACAATATTCACAATAACGAAAACAAAATAAAATCTCCTAAGACAGGTGTTGTTTATGTCCAAAATTCTTGCTTTTAAGCTCCCGGAGCAGCTAAGTCTGGAGAGCTATGCTTATTTTACAGCACAGGTATCGGAAGCCCGGCGCGCACGTCTCGCCCGGTTTTTCCATAAGGAAGATGCGTATCGTTCTTTATTTGGCGAGATACTGGTGCGGTACATCCTCTGCAGCCAGCTCGGTAAACGGAATGGCAATATTCAATTCGAGGAGAATCCATTCGGCAAACCGGGGGTGTCTGGGCTGCCTGATTTTGAGTATAATGTGTCTCATTCAGGAGATTGGGTGCTGATGATCTGGGGAATGAATGAGGGTTCTCTCGGAGTAGATATTGAGCAGATACGGCCCATAGATATTCAAATAGCAGAGCGGTTTTTTTCTGTGGAGGAGCGAGAGGCGTTACAGGGCAAGTCTGCCGGGGAGCAGCAGAATTTTTTTTATGACTTGTGGACATTAAAGGAAAGCTATATCAAGGCGATTGGCACCGGGCTGTCCCGGCCGCTTGATTCATTTACGGTACAGCAGTGTGAAGATGGCAGCTTTAGTCTGATCACACAAGCGGAATCAATGTACTTACAGACCTATACTATCGCCCCAGACTACAAAGCCGCCGCTTGTTCAAGCTGCTGCACACTGCCGGAAGCTGCCGCTTTTATTAAGCTCAGTGAGCTCTATGTGTGGTGAATGGATTTCATATTTCCATCACCTGTCCGGTCATTCGGTACCTCAATTCACAATTGGTTATACGCAGACATGGCCGGGTATCCCGGTTGTTAAGGCGACGAGTCTACGCATCTCTGCCAAAGCACAACCTATCAGGTTGCAGTTTCAACTGTACCCTGCTCCAGCGTTTAATCTCCAGCTGGGCCGAGGTTACCTTCCAGATTTCACGAAGAGACCGTGGTAAACACGGAGCAAGCCCCTTCTTTCTCACTTGAGAGATGGGCTTTTTTTCGTCTACACATTCAGCATTACTTTCTGAAAAAATGTCACATTCCTACTCCATCATTCGTTGTACACATTGAAAGGGGGGAGAAGCCTTGGAGGATGAAGTACTGCACAATACTATTAACGAGGTGCTGGGCGGCAATATTGATAAGTTTGAGAGTATCCTGTTTCTCTATCAGAAGCCGATAGTTCTTTACTGTTATCATATGCTCGGGTCTTATCCAGAAGCAGAGGACAGCGCCCAGGAGGTCTTTCTCAAAGCTTACCGTTCCTTGTCCACCTACAATCCTGATGTGCCATTCGCAGCCTGGCTGTACAAGATTACCTACCGCAGAAAAGCTGGTAGTTCAGGGAGTAGAAATGCTTTACACCAAGTATAAAGGCGGCAATAGTCTGACATAGTCAGCCGAAATTCCTGGCAGACAGGAGATTATCCATATCAAATGGACGAGATGAGCGGACAGTATTTTTGTAAAGAAGAAATGCTCCGGATGGCTGAGCCATTTTTGAAATGAATCCTAACGATGCCACTAATGAATAATTAGACTGACACCAGAGTCGAAACAGCGACAGTAAAGGACGAGAAAACCAGTCCTAGGCTGCCGCTGTTTTATTTAACTAACGTTTCCCGTTATCTTAACGATCCTGCATTTTAGTATTAGATTCATTTCCGATTATTTTTCACAATGACAATGACAAGGACTAGCAAGAATAAGCCGGCGGTATACCATAAAGCTTTTCCCCAATCAAATGTGGAACCGGCATATTCACCCTCATAATTAGCTTTAATGAATGACCCATCATTTATCTTTATCGCAATTGCCTCATTTTTGTCCACGTCTTTGATATTGTAATATTCAGTGCCCTTCGGATAGTGATTCGAAAAATTACCTGAGTATGTGCCTTCCTTGTCTGAAAATGATGTAACTTTGCCTATTATTGAACCGATTTGTTCCTTTTCCACTCGATTGTCAGAAATGATATAGGATTTACCGTCGTTTACAACAAAATTGTATGCCCAATCCGCATGAATTGGCCAAATTGCAAAAAAAGTAGTTGCCAGCCAGAGCGGAATCATCAAAAACAGAAATTTTCTCAAACTATCCCCCCTTTTTGTGTCACAATCTAGGGATTATTTATGGAGGACAGAACATATATGATTAAAAGACAAGAACTTATATAGTTAACCGAATCCTCCCTTCTTTCATCATATAACAAAGGCTTATCATCAACAATCTAAAGATCAGCTAGTGTACTATTGAATCACTTTAAACCGAGCTCCCCTTGACATAACATCTTCAGTTTCAGCATCTAAAAGTACGAAAATGGAAAGCATGAATCGCTACTTTGTTAGTAGCTTAAGCAGGAAGGATTTTAAATCTATGATCCGCAAGTATTGCGGCTTTTGATCTGTTCCACTAATGATAAGGGGAACCAGCGATTCCATTTGTCCAAAAGAGCCATGACCTCCACCTCCTTTGTGCGTCGGTGAGCTTATGTCTGCCAATTCATAACCTGGCTTTGCGGTGACAATCAAAAATTCTCCAGGGTGAGAATGTAAAGCTCCAGATAACCTCCTGAGCACATCGGGATACTCACCATATTGTAATGAATGATGTTGAGCATTTATTTTCAAATCCAACACCTCTACATCTTGCTCGACCGCCCATTTTTGTTGATAATCATCGATCAGTTTGCCATTGGCTTTAAATCTGAGCTTTTTGGAGGTTGCACCTTGAATTGCGTAGATCCACTCCTTTTCTTTCCATGAAATTACATCGATGCGAGGATCATCTTTTAATAAATAGGCAATGTCTTTTAGCTTGTCCGCTTTAAGAGTATAGACATAGGCCATAGTTTCATTGACAGCGAGAATGATTTCAGTATCATCCGTTACTGTTTCTTCCTGACGCAACACTTTATAGTCGTTGAAAAAGGAAGCCAAATCGATAACCGGGTTATCTTGGACAGGCAAGATTTTGGTCATTCCACTATCTCCAACAATAATAAAAACCGCCTTGTCCAAAGCTTCCTCCGGCGAACCAAAGCTTTGCAATAATGATTCGAGCTGTCTATCTACTTCCTTGACTCCTTTTAACTCTGAAGGACCCTTTTTATGAATTTTTTGATCCAAATCAGGTAGATAAACATACAAAAAATCCGGTAATTTATTTGCCTTTATTAGATATTGGGCGGTTTCAATGGAATGTTGATTGTTAAGACCGATGCGACGGGTTAAACCGTCAGGCAGTTTTTGAATGCCTTCAAGCGGATCTGACAATGAACCCAGCGTTAAAAAATCGGGGCCCTTTACAGGAATTGTTTTAGGTAATGAAGTAGGACCTTGAATCCAGAGAGGAATGGATAAAGTATGATCAACGGTGCCCCGATATATCAAACCGTTAATACTGCCGGATTTCATCCCGCTTCGGGCCAAGTCTTCGTAAATGGTGGGCATGTTCCGGTTTAAGTGACGGTCGTTCAAGTTGACTAACGCATCAACCAATACACTGTCAGCACCAAGTTTGATGATCTCCATCGGTCCGGTTCCATAATTGATAAGTTTTTTTTCCTTCGCCGAATACCATGTCAAACCAGGCACATGATGTACATCCGGATATGTTCCAGTAATCAGAGAACTGTCAATCGTCACTGACATGGTGGGAAAAGAACTGACAAGGTTTTTAAAATATTGGCCGTGTTTGATCAGAAATTGTATAGTGGGTAGTTCATTTTGCTCTATGCCTTTATCAATTGCTTGTGCCATTAATGAATCGATCACCAGTAAAACGACTTTTTTTGTGTTTTCACCGTTTACGGATTTTACTCGGACTAAATCTTGTTCTTTATGTCTCAACTCCTGACTTTTGCATCCTGAAGTTACAATTAATATAAAGATCATCAGCAGAAATAGACTCTTTTTTTGTCGCATGAATGAAGATCACCAACCTATCCATAATGTGCATTATTGGTATGTTGTTCCACAATCCAACTATTCAGAATAAGAATGATAGTATACTGTAAAACAAATAAGAATATTCTAAATAACAAAGATTTCAATACTCACTCCTTCTTCGTCTCGATAAATTTAAATATTGGTATCCATTAAATCGGCAATCGGTACAAGTTCTTGTCCTCGACTCGGGACAAGAACTTATACCGATAAAAAAAAGCCGCTTTTTTAGCGACTTTCAATAGGACTCCCAATCGAATTAGGTATCACCTTATGTCGGCGCGATCCCGTATACTTACATAACGCAATTATATTTGGCCAGGGCCAGACTTCTCTATAGTCTACATCATAGCATTTACTGCTGATCGGCCAACCATTTAGTGCCTTCCTCCTGAGCCTTCTTCATTCCTTCGGCCGCACCTAGTTCACCTAACAGAACACGTTCTACATTCTCTGACAGAATATAGCGTGGTTGACCGGAGCGATATGGATAACGTGGTGTCCACAGCTGGCCCATTTGCTTCAGAATAATGTCCATTTGTCCTATCTCCTGCACAGAAGGCCAATTCTCTGCTGCCTTGATGACTGGCATACTCTGCGAACGCTGTTCATCCCACATATATTGCTGGAATAACTCGCTGCCGCTGAATTTCAACCATTCCCAAGCCAGGTCTTTATTGCTGCTGGATGCTCCAATTGCGAACGGGCTTCCGGCGAACATGCCACCCATATCTGTTGCCTGATTCTTGAACAGCAAGGCCGCCTGGTAGCGGTCTTCCAGTCCAAAGGTGGCCAAACTATTGATAAATCCCGGACTTTCACGCAGGTTGATCGCAATGTTGTTATTTTCCGTCAGGAAGTATTCAGAGCCTTGTCCGGCCATTACGCCCTCCGGTGCATACTTAATCGCTTCTTTCAACCAATCGATTGATTTCACCATGGTCTCGCTTTCGAAGTTCAGCTCCATATCCTTCCACAAGAACCCTGTGCCCCATTGTCCACCCAGCGATTCATTAATATTCATTACAGTATCGGCAGCATCGGCGCCCTTGAAGGTCAGACCATAGTTCTGTTCGCCCGTTTTGGGGTTCTTGCCTGTCATCTTGGAGGCTTTCTCCATGACTTCCTCGATAGTCGGAGACTCGGACAAATATTCCACACCCCATTCATCGAACAACTGCCGGTCGTATACAATTACCCGCGCATCGCCGATAAAAGGCAGGCCATAAATCTGTAGCTCCTGATCATCCGGGCCCATGGCCTTCCAGCCATCCACCTGTCCATTCAGATAACTCCCCAGATCATAGCTGTCTTTATCAATGTAGGACTGCAACGGCTCCAGCAGCCCTTGTTCGGCAAAAGCGGCAATCCCAGGCACTTGATATACATCAGCTGCTCCTGATTGAAGCATAGTTTGAGTCTTCTCGTTATAGTTATCCCAGCCCATAAGTACAAACTCGACAGATGCGTTAGGATACTTCTTCTCGAACTCCTCTTTCAGCACCTTTACACCCTTGGAGGTTTTGCCTGAGATTGCATCGGTCTTGTCCTCCAGCGAGAAATCGCCCACAAGCTGCACTTTCAGTGTTCCTGTCAGCGCATCTTTCGCCGCCACTGCACTACTGGTGCCTTCAGTTGCTGCTGGCTCATTGTTGACCTTCACTGCCCCGTTCGAATTACCGTTTGTCCCACATGCACTTAGAATCATAGTGGACGCCAGCAGCAGCGTTCCTGTCAACTTCAGGGTCGATTTACTAAACATTGTTAACTCCCCTAACTCCATTATATTTTTTATAAATTGCCACTTACCTGCTTACCAGTCCCGCCTCTTGAAGTGACCACGCATTCTCCAGCTATCACTCTCCCTTCAAGCCGCTAAGGGCAATACTGCGAATGATGTATTTTTGTAAAAATAGAAACACAAGCAGGATCGGCAGAATACTCATTGCCGCTGTAGCCATCGTAACCCCCACCAACCGGTTGCCATTCTCTGAAGAGAAGCTGGACAGAAATAACGGTACGGTCTTCATATCCTGATCGTTGATGACAACGAGCGGCCACAGGAAGGAATTCCAGCTGTCCTGAAAGGCCAGAATCGCCAGCGTCGCTGTAATCGGCCCGGTCAGGGGAGCAAAAATACGGATAAAGATTGTGAACTCATTGGCCCCATCAATCTTGGCTGATTCACGTAACCCTTCAGGGAGACGGTCAAAATACTGCTTCACCAGCACAATACCAAGCGCATTAATAATCGCTGGAAATATCAGGGGGTATTTGGTATTAATCATACCGAGATCATTGAACATACTGAACATCGGAATCAGTCTGGCCTCGAATGGAATCATCAGGGTAGCCAGGACTGCGAAGAATAGGAATTTCTTGCCTCTGAATTCCCCTCTGGAGAAGGCATAGCCGGCCAGCAGGGCAGAAGACACACTGAGAATGACACTAAACAATGAAATGATTGCTGAATTGGCATAGGTCTTGAACAGAACCCCATTCTCGAATACCAGCTTATAGTTGAATATGGAGAACTGTTCAGGAATGATCCGTGGTGGAAATGGAACGGCTATGTTGCTGCTTCTTTCCAAGCTGACGCTTATCATCCAGAGAAAGGGATACAACATCAGTACACCCATTCCAAGCAGGAGCAGGAACAGCAACCCGTTCGACAGTTTCCCTTTTCCTGTTGCGTTCAACATGTTATAAGTCTCCTCCCTATATTTTCATCTTCGTGACCTTGGTATTGATATATGTGAAAGCAAGAATAAAGAGAAATAAAATATATGACGCCGCAGAGGCCAGACCATATTCATGCCCGCCGAACCCTCTCTCGAATATAAACCCGACAACAGTATGCAAGGACCGCGCAGGACTTCCCTGCAAGCCACCGAGCATATAAGCATCGGAGAACCGCTGCAGGCCGCCGATCCAGCCAATGATAAACAGGACAGTCAGACTTCCAAGCATATTCGGCAGGGTGATGTACAGCCATTGTTTGAAGCGTGAAGCCCCATCTATAGAAGACGCTTCATAGTAGTCGCTTGATATCGCCTGCAAATTGGCCAGATTAATAATGATGACGAAGCCCAGCCAATGCCAAACAGAAAGAATGATCGCCCCCCACTTGGCAGAGAGGGGTTGTGACAGCCAGATTACCTTCTCGAAGCCGAGCAATTGCAGCACATAGTTGAGTGGCCCATCAGGATGTAGAAGCGCCAGAAAGACAGTGGCAGCTGCAACAATAGAAGTGACATTGGGCAGATAGAACAGCACCTTGAAGAAGTTTGAGCCACGACGTAAATTGTTGATTAGACAAGCAATGATGAAACCTAGCGGAATGGCAATCAGAAGCTGGAAGACGGTAATGTAGAGCGTGTTGTACACCGAATACCAGAAGGTGCCTGACTCCAGCACACTCACGTAATTCTCCAGTCCAACGAACCGCTCATCAGCCCCCTTGGTGAAGCTGAGCCGCAGCGACTCAGCGAGCGGGTAGATCATGAACACCGCAATGCCAAGCAACGTGGGCAGAAGAAATAGATACCAGGCAAGCGGAGGCTGCCTCCGGATCATTTTGTTGCGTTTACGCAGCATACGTTGGTCTAAGACGCCGAGCGGTGTAGCCTTTGACATATGGTCGGACAAGGTAACCATCCCTCCCTGCTATACATTTCAGAGATTAATAATATTGTGTAAAGTTAACGTTAGACAGCTCCGGCATCGGGCTGCAATTCTGTGCTTCTGTATTTGGTATCGACAGCAGACAAGCGAATTTGCCGCCACTTCTCTGATTTCCAGCGCCGGAGCATGAAGTAGGCTCTAATCCATTCATCTATAATAAAAGCCAGCCAAATGCCGTATATTCCATAACCCCATACGATTCCGAACAGATAAGCCGCAGGGACGCTTACTCCCCACATCAGAATAAGTCCCATCATGACAGGATATTTCACTTCACCGCTGGCATTCAGCGAAGCAATCATAATGACATTGCAGGCACGGGCAGCTTCCAGCAGGACGGACAGCAGGATCAGGTTGGCAGACATGTTAATGACATTGCTGTCCTCCGTAAACAGACCCATCAGTGGCTTGGATACCAAATACAGCAACAGGCTGACGGAGCAGCTCAGGAAGAGTCCGATTTTCAGATGCCGAAGCCCGGTGGTGCTCGCCTTCTCCGATTTTCCAGCTCCAATCAGATGACCGATCATAATCGAAGTCGCCTGACCGATAGAGACAGATAACAGAAAGATATATCCGGTAAGTGTTTGTGTGTATATCTTAGTGGTGATGGCTGTAGTCCCGAGGAGTGTTACCATCATCATAATGACTACCTGAGAAGCAGAATAGGAGAGATTCTCACCTGCTGAAGGAATGCCCAGCTTGAAGATTCCCCGTAAATCAGCAAGTCGGAGTGAGATGCCCTTAACGCGGAATAGAGTTTGACCCATCGCATGGATCAACAGGAACGCAGCTAACGCCACGCCAACCAGCTTGCTCCCGAAGGTCACCCATGCCACACCTTCAACCCCATAGGAAGGCAGGCCGAACGGTTCATACAGTACCATATAATTGCCAAACGTATTGAGAGCGACCATCGCGAAGGACAGCAGAAGCATCCGCTTGACCATACCGTTCATGCGCAAGGTCATTTCCGCAGTCATAATGAAGGACGTGGCAAAGGAGGCAAGTCCTGTCACCGATAGAAACACTGTCCCGTACTGCATCAATTCTTCAGGCAAGGAGATGGCGCGCAGGACCGGTTCAGGGAACAAGAACAGCCCTATGCTAGCTATACCGCCGAGCAGCAGATTCACTATTATTGCGGTCCGGGCGACACCGGCTGCCTCGGCCCGCTTCCCCGAGCCGTTCAATTGACTCATAATGATTCCGGCCCCTACGGTGGCGAATCCGAACAGCAGATTGACTGTGGAGAGCAATTGAGAGACCGTACCTACGGCGGCAACGGCAAGATCAGAATAATTGCTAAGCATCAAGGTATCGATTGTGAAGATAACCGTCTGCACCAGTTGGCTCAGAAACAGCGGTCCGGCCAATCCCAGCAGGGTGAGGGCGGGAGGGCTGCGCTTCATGCCCCGCCGTCCTCAGGCATAACAGCTCTCAGCGCTGCAAACTTCTTCACCTCATAGACAGTAACTGCATCTACGCCCATATCCATATATTTAAAGAACAAGTTCTGATCATAGGGTAATGTATAGATCCAAACCTGCAACCCGTGAAGATGGGCCTGCTGAACCAGATAAGGCCGGCAGCATTCATATTGGAGATTCACACCGCCGAACTTCGCTTCAGCCGCTAGCTGGCACAGCTCTGCCGCTTGCTGCCGATAGCTTACTTCGTCCAACTCACTGAGTTCCTTCGGTAAATTCCACATTACATGTCTGGAATATCCGGAATTTGCTATCAGCCCTGTGGCCCCGGTGAACCATACCTGGCTCCAGGTAGATGTGGCTGTTACATCAGCGATGGCCGCCAACCCCGCCTCTTCTGTTTTGAGATCCAGATTGAAGGCCACGGGTAGCTGACTGAACTGTGTTAATACCCGGTTCAGCGTCTCCGGCTTCTGCCCTGTCTCCAGCAGCTGCTCATAATTCAACTGGCTGACGGAAGGCTCATCAACATGCTGGAGAACAGCCACATTATCCTTGGTTACTCTGACATCCACTTCTAGAATAGGAGCCCCCGCCTTCACTCCGGCTTCACAGGATTCAAGCGAATTGTAGCTCGTTCCCTCGCAGCCTGTATGGGCGATCAGCTTTGGATATTGCATCGCTATCCCTCCTTTGCAATTATTCTTCATCCCGCTGCCTGTTTGCGAAATAAATCGCATTGGTGCAGGCAATGGTTGTCAGGATTCCGTCGATGATGCCAAACAGCCGTACACGCAGCCATCCTAATCCTGCGGTTGTCAGCATAATAGGCAATCCGTCATACCCGAAGGCCGGTACTTTTGCCAGCTCCCCCAAATTAGAATCTACGATGATCAGGCTGCCCTCCTCCGCTCCCCAAGGACGCTCAGGCTGGGTTGAACGTGTGATCTGCACAATTAGACCTGCAACAGGATGGTCCTCCCTGATGGCTAAGGGAACCTCGTCCCCAAGCCCATATTGGTCAGCTCCAAGAGAGAGACTAATCTCAAGAAGCGGACCCATGCTCAGGCAGATCTGTCCCTGCCTGATTGCGGCAATGATGGCAGTTGATGAATCCGGCAATGGTGCATCGGGAAGGCCGATATACGTGTAAGCCGCCAGATTGTCAGCCGGATCGGATCTATGCCAATCCCGGCCGGCTGTAGCGGATATCCGGTACCCTCCGTTCAGCAACTCGGTCCATCGTCTGAGAGCAGGCACATTATGATTCTTCATCGAAGGCATCGTCTCATGCCATACCTCCATATAATCAATCTGATTCCAGTCGCTTACGGTGTAATCCCAGTGGCAGCCTGTACAGATCGGACTGCCGAAGCTGTAGGGATGGGCAATGCCCACGATACCTCCCTGCTCATGAACACGAGCGATGCCCTTATGAATATCGTAGGGACCGAGATCCCTCCATTCGCAGTAAGGGGCGCCAAGGGTCAGCATATGGCCGTAGAACGTCGTCCATTCCATGCCGGGAATGATGGTAATGCCTGTCTGCCTGCTGACAGCTTCGGCATCTGCTAGTCCCGATACGGTGTTATGGTCTGTAAGCGCGATTCCTCCAAGCCCTAGCTCTGCGGCAGCCCGGCACATCTCCAGTAGAGAATGTGTCCCATCACTATGGGGCGTATGGGTATGAAGCTCAAATGGAAGCCATCTCATCTGCCGGTCCCCCTCACGAATAATTCATAGCGGCAATCGGGTGTAACAACACAATGCACGCTGATCGTTATCTTCCATACTCCGGAGGGAATGTCCCCGGCGATGAACCCGGGAGAAGTCTTGCTCCCATCCGGGCAGATCATGTGCTGCTGCTCTGGAGCATGCCGGTGTGCTGAGCCGCGGAAGCCTGAGGGGCTATCCAGAGATAATGTCAACAAATTCTGCAAGGGGTAGAAATTGTCCCATTGTTTCTTATGCAATTCCACCCAAGCCGGATCGGAGTATGTCTCGATAGCTTCTAATATAAGCGGCTGTGATGCTTCCCTGTCTAAAAACTGTTTGGGCGCATACCTGAAATCGATCTCCAGTGAAGACAAGGGGTGCTCCAGGTGGAATTGGTAAGTGATATGTGTTTTAGAACTAAGCGGAGTGAGTTTTCCCTCAACCGCGATGATACCTTTATGCATGGCCTGTACCTCTTTCTCACCGTAATCACTCATATGGTATCGATACCGGAAAACTTTCCTTCACTAGCATAATCATTTCTTGTTAAAAGAACTCCTGCTTTTCAGCCGATTTATATTAAAGTTGATCGATAGTTTTGTTTGTAATTGATATACAAAAAAAGCAGGTCCGTCAACCTGAACGGACCTGCATGTACGGTGTTTCATATTATATTCTTCGACAGCTTGCCCGCTCCATGATCCGGTGCGGCAGATAAATGTCTCTACAGTCCGGCTGCTCCCCTTCTTGAATTAAGTTGTGCAGATATTCAAGCGAAGTCCGTCCGAGCTCCCGGACAGGCTGCTGCATAGAAGTAAGCATTGGCCTGACGGCCTCGGCAATCAGACTGTCGTCAAATCCCATGACAGATATATCCTCAGGAACACTGAGTCCATAATCAAGCGCACAGTTCATGGCACCTACTGCCATATCATCACTGGCAGCAAAAACAACAGTAGGCCGCTCTCCTTGCTCTAGAATCTCCTGCATCATTATTCGTCCGCTCTCCTGCTTATAGTTGCCAAACCTGATGAAATTAGGATTGAGCGGAATACCGGATTTGTTTAAGGCGTCCAAATAACCTTGATAGCGGCTACGGCCTGCCGTTACATCCTCCAGATCCCCGCCTAGGAAGGCAATCTGGCGATGACCGAGGCCGATCAGATATTCGGTGGCATCCAGTGCCGCCTGATAGTCATTAATCAGCACTGAGAACCTGCCCGGCAGCGGGGAGCGGACACAAGAGAACAGGATAGGCATAGAAGCACTTTCTATAAAAGAAAGGATACGTTTGTTCACCTTTTGGTGCATGATGATGATTCCGTCTACCCGCATCTCCTGAACAGCATACAGATATTTCAATTCCTTATCCAGATTTTCTGCAATATTGCAGACGATCAGATTATAGCCATATTCACTGGCACTTTCCTCAATACTGCTTAATATAGTTGAGCAGAAATAATTCGTGAGATCGGGAACGATGACACCAATTGTATCGGTTTTCTGCTTTTTTAAACTGCGGGCAATCTGGCTTGGGGTGTAGTTCAATTCCTTGATCGCCTGGTTCACCTTCTCAAGAATATGTTGGCTAATATATTTCTCACTATTCAGAACTCGGGACACACTGGTGACAGAGACACCCGCTCGTTTAGCTACATCTTTAATTCTTGCGCTCATGTGTAATCACTCCTTAGCAAGGTCAATGCGGATGAATCATACAACTGCCGCTGTTGTAAAATTTTTGGCGGCACCTAGAGAATTTATATCATTCATTATACAGACTGTTGCGTTTCGAAGTGTAAGGCCTGTGTTATTTTATGATACAAATGTTAACTACTTGATACTTATAGACGTTATTTCGAATCTCCATTCATTAGCAGTACAACAAAGCTCTCAACAAAAAAACTCACGCACCATAAATAACCCCTAAGTGCTCCGGGAGTCAACAGTTACGCCTAGCGTTCCGACAACGAACTACATTGCTACCTAAGAATTGAAAACCCACGCTAAGCGCGGGTTCATAAAAACTATATTCTTTATTAGGGAACTGTCGCATTCTTCTTTGACGTCAATCATATAGATTGGGGAGTTATCATAAATAAAGAGCCAACAACTGTGATTTCACTCACGGTTATCGGCTCTGCGTCTTGGCGCCTGGCTCTTTGATAACTGACATATTCAGTTCCTTTACATTGATTATCGTTTCCTGTTTACACTTGGGGCAAAATAGCGGAAAGTTTTCAAGTACCGTATCATTACGTACCTTGACCCGTGTTTTGTTGGCACAGACCGGGCATAATATCCATTCGTCTTTACACACTCTACCATCCCTTTACTTGAAGTTTTGTTAACCACTCTCATTTTAATGCCTGCAAACATTAAGCTGCTTTCCGTTTGTATGCACGCATCGCAAATAGATATGAGACGATCAATATCCCTATGCACCAAACGAGTGCAACCCAAATATCATTTCCGACAGGTTGCCCCGACAAGAGCGCGCGGATGGCTTCCACTATTGAAGTTACTGGCTGGTTTTCGGCAAAAGCGCGGACAGCCGACGGCATCGACTCGGTAGGCACAAACGCTGAACTAATAAACGGAAGGAAGATAAGCGGGTAGGAAAAGGCGCCTGCGCCGTCCACCGATTTTGCGGACAGTCCGGCAATCGCCGCGATCCATGTCAAGGCCAGCGTAAACAATGCGAGTATACCGGCCACAGCAAGCCATGACAATACTCCTGCCGGCGAGCGGAAGCCCATAATGAGCGCTACAAGAATGATGACGGCAACCGAAATCGCATTGGACACCAATGAGGTCAGCACATGCCCCCACAGCGCGGCCGAACGTGCAATCGGCATGGAGTGGAACCGTTCGAAGATGCCGCTTTGCATATCCATGAACAGACGGTAAGCCGTATAGGAGATGCCGCTTGCAATCGCAATCAGCAGGATGCCGGGCAACAGGTAATTCACATAGTTATCCGTGCCGGTTTGAATCGCGCCGCCGAACACATAAACGAACAACAGCAGCATCGCGATCGGAGTGATGGTGACCGTGATGATGGTATCCATGCTGCGGAAAATATGGCGCATGGAACGTCCAAGCATAACGCCCATATCGCTGAAAAAGTGTTTCTTAATCGTTTCCATTTACTTTTCCTCCTTTTTGCCGATGATTGCGAGGAATATTTCCTCCAATGTGGGTTGTTTTTCAACATACTCCACCTTTTCGGGCGGAAACAGCTTTTTCAGCTCCGCGAGTGTGCCGCTCGCGATAATCCTGCCCTCATGCAGAATGGCAATTTGATCTGCAAGCTGCTCGGCTTCTTCCAAATACTGCGTGGTCAGAAATACCGTCGTGCCATTATTCGCAAGCTCTTTGACTGTCTTCCAAACCTCGTTGCGCCCTTCGGGATCAAGCCCGGTGGTCGGCTCGTCGAGAAAGATAAGCTGCGGTTTTCCCACAAGGCTCATGGCAATGTCGAGCCTGCGGCGCATACCGCCCGAATAAGTAGACACCTTGCGGTTGGCGGCTTCGGTCAGGCCGAAGCGGTTCAGTAAATCATCCGCGATCTGAATCGAATTTTTCAGGTGTCGGAGCCTGGCAATCATGATCAGGTTTTCCCGCCCGGTCAATATCTCGTCCACGGCAGCAAACTGTCCTGTCAAGCTAATCGACTGACGTACATGGTCGGGCTTTGACGCGACGTCAAAGCCGTTTACGAAGGCGGTGCCTCCGTCCTGTTTAAGCAGCGTGGTGAGGGTTTTAACAATCGTCGTCTTGCCCGCGCCGTTGGAGCCGAGCAGGGCAAAAATTTCGCCGCGCCGCGCCTCGAAATTCACTCCCTTTAGGACTTCCGTGGTCTTGTAGGATTTTTTTAAATCCTTTACTTGAATTGCGATGTCTTTCATTTAGAATCGTCCCCCCTTCCGAGTTTGTTCATCATGTCGCGGTTTAATTTTTTGCGAAAGTTATCGGTCCACATTTTCGTGCCGCGCAGAAGCTCGTCGCAAAACCCGACAACATCTTCGCCCGTCACGTCGAGAACGTGTTTGCCGTCCGCCGCGCTCGCTTCAAACAACTCGATCAATTCGTGCTGAATTTTCAACATATCAGAGCCGTCTCCTACTGCGAAACTCCACATGTATCCATGGATTTTTTCAAATACGAACCGATAGTCTTCAGGTAGCGCTTCTACCCTTGCCATTTGCTGCTTATACTCTTTTTTATCCCCGATCATTTTTTTGATAAGCTCCAGCATAGTTATTGCTCCTCCTTATTAAATTTTTCCATAATCTCTTTGTTTAGTTTTTCTCGCACTGTTTCGGTATTGGTAACCGACGCGCGCATAAACTCATCACAAAACTTGCCGACGTCACTGCCTATGACATCAAGAACCTGCCTGCCCTCTGCCGCACTTACTTCAAATAAATCCACTAAGTCCTTAAACATCGTCAAGTCCGTAAATATCGTCATGTCACCGCCGCCAAGGGGGCCAACGCTAAACATATAATGTTGAATTTTGCGAAATGCAAACCGATAATCTTTCGGCAAGGCGTCAACCCTCTTCATCATTTGTTTATAGGCCCGTTTATCTTCCATGTCGCCTATTAACAATTTTATGATTGAATCAAGCATTGTTACTCCTCCTCCTTTAATTGGTTCATTTTCGATGCAACAAATTTCCACTTCTCCCAGAACCTCCGCAGCTCCTCACGCCCCGCGTCGTTGAGCGCAAAAAACTTTCGCGGAGGACCCATGTCGGAGGGCTTTTTGGTGATCTCTACCAGCTTGCTTTTTTCAAGCCGGATCAGGATAGTGTACACCGTTCCCTCCACAACATCTGAGAAGCCGAGGGCGTTCAGCCGCCGCGTGATTTCGTAGCCATAGGTTTCTTTGCGGCTTATTATTTCAAGGACACAGCCCTCAAGCACGCCTTTGAGCATTTCCGTCAGATTTTCCAGCACAATCACCCCTTGCTATTCTGTATGACTGATATTCAGTATTACTTACTACCACTATACAGTAACACAAAGTAGTGGTTTGTCAATAGCGGTTGTTCTGATAATGCCGCTTTATATTTATAGTTGAATCTATAGCCTGAAACAGAAAAACCGCGCAGGGCGCGGGTTCTTAAAGGATTATGTTCTTATCCTGTGACATCCATTGAGCTGCTGCGGCAAACTGTTCCATGAAATAGTCTTATTTTTAGGAGATAAAACAACAGAATGGCGGTCCGAAGAAAATAAAGTATAAACTGATAAATAAAGTGTTAGACTTGTAAAATAAAGTTGTAGATTGAGATAATAAATTATTTGTCTGTCGACTCTTCATCAAGCTAAACAGGCAGTATAGTTGAAAAAGGAACTCTAATTTAAATATCGAATATCTAATGAAATCGGATAGCTAAAAATTGATGACAGACAGGAGTTAGAGACAATGATAAAAGGTTTCGGAGGAATATTTTGGAGAACTAAGAATCTTGAAGTTATAAAAAAATGGTACAGTGAAGTGTTGAAGATTGAAATAGACAATTGGAATGGTACTGTGATCGGCAGTCTAAGACTTTATTCTCTGTTCCAAGGCTGCCGTAGACCTTAATGATGGGAGTCAGTCCAATACTAAATATTCTTCTCCGCATTATCCACTTATGAAGTTTATATTATCATTTGCCTTCACTGAATTTAAAATGGGATGTGTCCGGTGAACCCGCTTTCTCTAAATGCCTCTCCCTTGTCCTACTCTCATTCAAACAATTGCTTATGCTTATTGAAAAATCGATAAAAAAATTGTACATTGT